>UQOG01000027.1 GCA_900542615.1 uncultured Eubacteriales bacterium
TCAAAGCCTCCGGGGGCTGCGGCCCCCGAACCCCCGGGGGTTTTTCGACAGGCTGTGCCGCCATATCCCAGCGGGATATGGCGGCGTTTTTTTGCGCCAAAGGTCGGGAAAACAGGGCGCCGGTCGGAACCGGCGCCGCCCCAGCGCCGGAAAAACACCGAAAATGCAAGCGCCGGAGCATAAAACGGCCATAAAAGTGGCGCAGGGTGTTGCGAAGTGGTGAATAGGATGCTATAATAATCCTACAGTGAAATGGCATTTCCTGCCCAAATGCCAGGGCAGGGGGGCGCGGACGTTCCGGGGGAATGGGCCGTGCCAGGCGGAAAGGCGGCGCGGGTGCTAATCAGCTCCTTCGAACACAGCGTGGACGCCAAGGGCCGGGTGTTCATTCCGGCCAAATGGCGCGAGGATCTGGGAGACACCATCATCATCACCCGGGATATGTCCGGGGGCGGGGATGGCCGGTGTCTTTTCGGCATGTCCGTGGGCGTGTGGCAGGGGATGCTGGAGCGGTTCAACCGGGTGGCCATTTCCGATGTCAAGGCGCAAAACGCCATGCGGATGATGTTCGCCGGCGCCAGCGATTGCGAGCTGGACAAGCAGGGCCGGGTGCTGTTGAGCGCGGGCCTGCGGCAATACGCCGGCATCGATAAGGATGCGGTGCTCATCGGCATGGGGAACCGAATCGAGATATGGAGCCAGGAGCGTTGGCGGCAGTGGCAGGAAAAGGCCCAGGACGATATGGGTACCGACGCGCTGGCCTATCTGGCGGAGCTGGGCATATGACGGCGCCCTTTCACCACATCCCCATCATGGTGGAGCCCGTGCTGGCCCTATTGGCGCCAGAACGGGGCGGTATTTTCGTGGACGGCACCCTGGGGGGCGGCGGCCATGCGGAGGCGGTGCTTTCCCGCCTGCCTGCGGATGGCCGGCTTATCGGCATCGACCGGGACGCCGCGGCCATTGGGGCCGCCTCCCGGCGGCTGGCCCCTTACGGCAGCCGGTTCACGGCCTTGAAGGGAAATTTTTTCGACATGCCGGCCCTGCTGGCAACCCAGGGGATCCGGGGGGTGGACGGCATCCTGCTGGACCTGGGGGTCTCCTCCTACCAGCTGGATACGCCGGCGCGGGGCTTTTCCTATCACGAGGACGCGCCCCTGGATATGCGCATGGATACCGCCGCGCCCCTGACCGCAAGCCAGGTGGTGAACCAATATTCCCAGGAGGCCCTCCGGGACATCATCCGGGACTATGGGGAGGAGCGGTATGCGGCCAGGATCGCCGGGGCCATCGTAAAGGCCCGGCAGCAAAAGCCCATCCAAAGCACCCTGGAGTTGGCCCAGATCGTGAAAAACGCCATTCCGGCGGCCAACCGGCGGGAGGGGCCCCATCCGGCCCGGCGCACCTTTCAGGCGCTGCGCATTGCGGTAAACGGGGAGCTGGACGGCCTGGACCGGGCCGTTGCCCAGGCCCACGACCTGCTCAAGCCGGGGGGGCGCATGGCGGTCATCACCTTCCACTCCCTGGAGGATCGAATCGTAAAAACCGCCTTTCGCCAATTCGAGCACCCCTGTACCTGCGACCCCCGGGCGCCGGTGTGCACCTGCGGCAAGCGGCCCACGGCGCGCATCCTGACGAAAAAACCCCTGGTGGCAGGCCCCGAAGAGCTGGAAGCCAACCCCAGGGCCCGCAGCGCCAAGCTAAGGGGTATAGAAAAGTTATAACCGGTAAAAGAGGAGAATACATATGGCTATAGCGGCAAGAAAGACGGAAAGCCAGCTGCGGTATGCGCCCCGTACCCGGGTGTATGCCCAGGGCGCAGCCTGTCCCGCCGCAGAACCCGTTGGCCAGCCCCGGCCCAAGCCCGGCCATGGGGCAGCCCGGCCCGCCGGGCCCCGGGTCACCCGGATCGCCCGCCAGCCCAAGGTAAACCTATACGTGGACGCAGGGCGGCTGCTTTTCACCACCATGGTGGTATTGTCTGCGGCGGCGCTGCTGCTCATCCTGCTGGTGCGCTATGCCATCATCAGCCAGGAATACGCCGTGGTCAACCAGATCCGGGAGCAGATCGTGGCGTGCAATCGGGAGATCGACATTCTGAACGTACAGCTCAATGCGGCCGTCAGCCTGGATCAGGCCCGGGAGGCGGCGCTGGAGGCGGGCATGGGGTATCCCCAGGCAGATCAGATCGTCCGCATCCAGGGAGCGGAACCATCCCTAGCCGGAGGCCAAGCGGCCCCCCAATAGGGCCGCGGAGGTGATAGACATTGGGAAATGCAGGGGTATCCGGCAAGAAAAGGCTGGCCATCACCCTGGTGGGGGTGGCGGTAATCTTTTCCCTGCTCATCCTGCGCCTGGCCTGGTTCATGCTGGTCCGCGGTCCGGAGCTTAGGGAGCTGGCCTCCAACCAGCAGACCCAGGATACCTCCCTTACCGCCTCTCGGGGCGCCATCAGCGACGCTTCCGGCGTGGTGCTGGCCCAGAGCGGCACCGCCTATAAGGTTTTGCTCAATCCATACCTGATGAGCCAGGAGGAATACGCGGACGACCGGCAGCGAATCGCCCTGGAGCTGTCCGAGATCCTGGAAATGGATTACGATTATGTGTTGCAGCAGGTCATGAAGACCAACAGCGCTGGTGAATACTATAGAGAGGTCATCCTCAAGCGGCAGGTGGAGCGGGACGTGATCGACGTGATCAACGCCCGCCAGCTGGGGGACGGGGTCTATACGGCCATCGACTCCAAGCGCTATTATCCCAACGGCAGCCTGTTTTCCCAGCTTCTGGGGTTCACCACCATCGACGGGGTGGGCCAGAGCGGCCTGGAGCAGAAGCTGGATAAATACCTGGCCGGCCAGGACGGCCGCATGATTACGGAAACCGACCGGGCGGGCCAGGCCCTGGCCTATGGGGCCCAGGAGATCATCCAGCCCATCAACGGCTACGACGTGGTGCTCACCACGGATAGCGCCATCCAGTCCTTCCTGGAAAAGGCCCTCAAGGAGGCCCTGGAGGTAAACCAGGCGGAAACCGCCCAGGGGATCATCATGAAATGCAAAACCGGCGAGATCGTGGCCATCTCCACCCAGCCGGACTACGACCCCAACAGCCCGCCCCGGGACGATATATCCCTGCTGAATTCCCTGAGCCGCAACCGGGTGGTGGCGGATAGCTACGAACCCGGCTCCACCTTCAAGATCATCACCCTATCGGCCGCCCTGGACAGCGGCACGGTGGATGAATCCACCGCCTACCATTGCGACGGCTCCTATGTGGTGAACGAGGAGCGGATCAAGTGCTGGAAGGACGGGGGCCATGGCAGCGAAACCCTGATCCAGGCGGTGCAGAATTCCTGCAACCCGGCCTTCATGCAGATGGCCCTGGCCATGGGGGCGGAGACCTTTTACGATTACATCTACGGCTTCGGGTTCGGGAGCACCACGGGCAGCGGCATCTCCGGGGAGAGCGGCGGCATCGTGACCCACCAGAAGTACATCAACGACAATACCCTGGCCCGCATCGGCTTTGGCCAGAGCATCGCCGTAACCCCCATCCAGCTGGCCACCGCGGTTTGCGCGGCGGTAAACGGCGGGGAGCTGATGCAGCCCTATGTGGTGGACCGCATTGTCAGCGAAAGCGGCGAGGTGATCCTGCAAAACCAGCCCACCACGGTGCGGCGGGTGATCTCGGAGGAGACCAGCGCCAAGGTGCGCACCATTTTGGAGAGCGTGGTCACCGAGGGCAGCGGGAAAAACGGCGCCATACCCGGCTACCGGGTGGGGGGCAAGACCGGCACCGCCCAGAAATACGAGGACGGCAAAATCGCCGAGGGGAAGTTGATCGCCTCCTTCATCGGCTTCGCGCCGGCGGACGACCCGGAATACCTGTGTTTGATCCTGGTGGATGAGCCCAAGGTGGGCACCATTTTCGGCAGCACGGTGGCGGCGCCCTTTGTCAAGCAGGTGCTGGAGGAAACCCTGCGCCACGCGGGCTTCTTGCCCACCGAGCAGGCGGAGACCGTGAGCGTGCCCGACCTGACGGGCATGACCATCCAGGACGCCAAGGCCGCCCTAAAAGCCAACGGGCTGGAGGCGGTCTATCAGGACGACGAGGCGGATACGGTGACCGCCCAGGTGGCGGCGCCCAATGAGATCGTGCAAAAGGGCAGCGAGGTGCTGCTGTACACCGCCAACACCGGCGAGATCATCACCGAGGCGGAAACGGAGCTGGTGACCGTACCCAATGTTTTGGGGCGCTCCCGCCTGGGGGTGAAGGATATGCTGGACGAGGCGGGGCTGGAGATCCGCATCGACCCGCCGGATCAAACGGGCATCGCCTTCCGGCAGGTACCGGAGGCGGGCGCCAAGGTGGAAGCCGGCACAGAGGTGCTGGTGGAGTTTGAAAACGCCGCCACCGCCACCCTGCCCGGCGACGAGGAAGAGGACTAGACCCCAGGAACCGGGCGGCTTGCGCCCACGAAGGAGAGAGAAAGATGCGATTGAGCGAATTGGCAAAGCCGACCGAGCACAGGCTGCTGGGGCAGGACGTGGAAGTGGGGGAACTGCAATACAATTCCCGCAAGGTAAAAGCAGGGGATGTATTCTGCTGCATCGTAGGCACCTTTGCCGACGGGCACGCCTATGCGGCCCAGGCGGTGGAGCAGGGTGCGGCGGCGCTGGTGGTGGAGCGGGAGCTTCCCCTGGCGGTGCCCCAGGTGCTGGTGCCCAATACCCGCATCGCCATGGCAGAAATGGCGGCGGGGTACTACGGCTATCCCGCCAAGGATATGACCATCATCGGCATCACGGGCACCAACGGCAAAACCAGCACCACCTACATGCTCAAGGCCATCGCGGAGCGGATGGGGAAAAAGGTGGGGCTTATCGGCACCATCCGAAACATGATCGGGGACTTCATCATCGATACGGAGCGCACCACCCCGGAAAGCGTGGACCTGCAGCGGATCTTCCGGCAGATGAAGGACGAGCAGGTGGATGTGGTGATCATGGAGGTATCCAGCCACTCCCTGGATCAGAAGCGGGTCCACGGCATCCAGTTCCAGGTGGGGGAATTTACCAACCTGACCCAGGACCATCTGGATTATCATAAAACCTTTGCCAATTACCTGGCCGCCAAAAAGCAGCTGTTTTACCAGAGCGATATGGCGGTGGTCAATATAGACGATTCCCATGCCCAGGAGCTGCTGGCGGGGCTGGACCTGCCGGTGATGACCTTCGGCATCCGGGAGCAGGCGGATATCACCGCCAGCGAGATCGACATCACCACCCGGGGGGTGCAGTTTGACCTGCATTACCGCAACATCACCTCCCGGATGAATATTCCCATCCCCGGCCTGTTTTCCGTGTTCAACGCCATGGGGGCGGCGGGGGTGGCCCTGAGCCTGGGCTGGTCCCTGGATTCCATCAAGAGCGGCCTGGAAAACATGGTGAGCGTCAGCGGCCGGCTGGAGCCCTTGCCCACAGGCAAGCACGCCTTTACGGTGCTGCTGGATTACGCCCATACCCCCGACGCCCTGGAAAACGTGCTCAAAACCGTGCGGGGCTTTGCGGCGGGCCGGGTGGTTACCCTGTTTGGCTGCGGCGGCGACCGGGACCATGCCAAGCGGCCCATCATGGGGGAAGTGGCGGGCCGGTATAGCGATTTTCTCATCGTGACCTCGGATAACCCCCGCAGCGAGGACCCCATGGCCATTATCCAGGACATTGAGGAAGGGGTCAAGAAGAGCGGCTGCGAGCACGTAATCATCGAAAACCGGCGGGAGGCCATCCGCTATGCCCTGGAAAACGCCCGGAAAAACGACGTGATCATCCTGGCGGGCAAGGGCCACGAAAACTACCAGGAAATCAACGGCGGCAAACACCACTTTGACGAGAAAGAGATCGTAGCGGAGCTGTTGGGTACCGATTGATCCGCAGACGGAGGTAATCCATGCGTTATATGATATACGCCCTGCTGTTGAGCGCGGGCGTGACCATCCTGCTGGGGCCGGCGCTGATCCCCCTGCTCAAGCGGCTGAAGTTCGGCCAGTGCGAGCGGGAGCTGGGGCCGAAAAGCCACCTGACCAAGCAGGGGACCCCCACCATGGGGGGGCTGATGTTTCTGTTCGGCATCCTGGCGGGCACGCTGGCCTTTTCCCTCTCGGCGACGGAATTGGTGCTGCCGGCGCTGCTGTGCACGGTGGGATTCGCCCTGGTGGGCTTCCTGGATGATTTTCTGAAGGTGCGCTGCAAAAATACCGTGGGGCTTCGGGCCTATCAGAAGATCATCGCCCAGTTCCTCATCGCGGCCATCGTGGCGGCCTACGCTTACAAAAGCCCCTTTATCGGCCCCAAGATCTACCTGGCCTTTTCCGGCCTGGAATGGGACCTGGGGGTATTCTATATCCCCTTCATCATGTTCGTGATCATCGGTACGGTCAATAGCGTGAACCTTACCGATGGGTTGGACGGGCTCTCCTCCGGGGTGACGTTGATCTATTCCCTAACCATGGGGGTGATCTTCCTGTACCTGGCCACGGCCATGAAAAACCCCGGCGATATGGCCCAGGCCCAGCAGACCCAATATGCGGCGGAGCTGCAATCCATGGGCGTATTTGCCGCCGCGGTGGCCGGGGGGTGCCTGGGCTTCCTCCGGTATAACAGCTATCCGGCCCGGGTGTTCATGGGGGATACCGGTTCCCTGGCCCTGGGGGGCGCGGTGGCGGTAATGGCCATCTTCTCCCGGGCGGTGCTGCTGCTGCCCATTATGGGGGCCTGCTTTGTGGCAAGCTCGGTTTCGGTCATTTTACAGGTGGGCAGCTATAAGACCCGGAAAAAGCGGATCTTCAAAATGGCGCCCTTACACCATCACTTTGAATTGTTGGGCTACAGCGAGACCCGGATCGTGTCCGTCTACATGATCGTGACCACGATCCTGTGCCTGATTTGCCTGTTGGCCTTTCAATAACCCATTGGGCAGGTAGGACAAGCCCAATCACCCAATCGTTTTTATTCGCCGCTCGGTGGCAGGTACCGTATAGCCGTGATTCGTTGGCGCTTGGCACGGCAGGCGGGTTCAAGGCGTTTGAGACAGGACGCGGCTCCTTGTCTCAAACTCCCTGAAACTGTTACCGGACGGCTTTTTTTCGATTTTGCAGGCGGAAGCCTTTCAATAATAGAGCCATAGGCAAATAGGAGGATGCAGTATGAACGGGCGCAAGACCGCCCTGGTATGCGGCATGGCGAAAAGCGGCGTGGCCAGTGCGCGGCTGCTATGGGAACAGGGCTACCAGGTCACCATCAACGACATGAAAAAGGAAATCCCGGGTCTAAAGGAACAGCTGGCGGGCATAGAGTATACAGACGCCCTGGGCCAAGACCCTATGGAGCTGGTAGCGGGGCAGGACCTGGTGGTCCTAAGCCCGGTAATCCCCATTTTCGCCCCCTTTGCCAAGAAGGCCAAGGCCCTGGGGGCGGAGGTGATCGGCGAGATCGAGCTGGGCTACCGGTATTGCGACCCGAAGGCCCGGTTTGTCTGCGTGAGCGGCACCAATGGGAAAACCACCACCACCGCCCTGACCGGCGCCCTGTTCCAGGGGGCGGGGAAGCGCGCCTTTGTGCTGGGCAACATCGGGGTGCCCATCACCCAGGAGGCCAGGAACACCCGGCCGGGGGACTATGTGGTGGCGGAGGTGGCGGCCTTGCAGCTGGAGAGCATAAAGCGGTTCCGGCCCAACGCCATGGGGATGCTGAACATCAGCGAGGATCATCTCAACCGGTTTGAGAACCGGATGGAAAACTATGTGGCGGCCAAGTGCCGGGCCTTTGAAAACCAGCGGCCGGAGGACTTCGCCGTGCTCAATTACGACGACCCGGTGGTGCGGGATATGGCCCGGCTCACCAAGGCCCGGGTGGTATACTTTTCCCAGGCCCAGGCGTTGCAGGAAGGCATGTGCCTGCAGGGCGGCCGTATGACCTTCCGGCTGGACGGCCGGGAGCTCCCCCTGATCCGGCCCGAGGAATTGCAGATCCCCGGGGCCCACAATTTGGAAAACGCCATGTGCGCCGCCACCTTGGCCCTTTGCATGGGCCTGGAGCCGGCGGCGGTTTGTAGGGGCCTAAAAGCCTTCCCCGGGGTGGAGCACCGGATCGAATTCGTCCGGGAGGTGGGGGGCGTGCGGTACGTCAACGACTCCAAGGGCACCAACCCGGATTCCACCATCAAGGCGGTATTGGCCATGGACCGGCCTACGGTTTTGCTGCTGGGGGTGGGCAACTACGACAAGCATAGCGATTTTCGGCCCTTGTTCGAAGCCTTTGGGGGCCGGGTGAAGGCGGTGCTGGCCTCCGGCTGCAACATTCCGGCCATCCAAAAGGCGGCGGCGGAAACCGGCTTCACCCCCTTTTATACCTATGACGGCCCGGATTTTGAAGGCATGATCCGCCGGGCCGGGGAATTGGCGGCCCCCGGGGATACGGTGCTGCTATCCCCGGCGGCGGCCAGCTGGGGCCAGTTTGACAACTATGAGCAGCGGGGCGAACTGTTTAAGGCCATCGTCAACCGGCTGTAATCCTTTGGAAAGGAGGCGGGAACCATGGAGATACGGCGTAGGCCCCAGACGGGGAAAATGGACCATTGGCTGTATATCGCCGTGCTGGGCATATCCGCCTTTGGCCTGGTGATGATGTTTTCCGCCAGCTATTATTCCGCCCAATACAGCGCCTCCACCAACCACGATGGGTTCTTTTACCTGCGCAACCAGGTGCAGTACCTGTTGGTCGGCATCGTGGGCATGTATGTCATGTCCCGCATCCAATACCGGTATCTGGAAAAGCTGAAGGTGATCGCCCTGGTGGTGACCATCCTGCTGATGATCGCGGTGGTGTTCTGGGGCCAGGAGCTCAACGGGGCCAAGCGCTGGCTGAAGATCGGCTCGTTGCCCTCTTTTCAGCCCTCGGAGCTGGCCAAATTCGTGTTGATCCTGTATATGGCCTCCTTCATGGCGTCCCATGGGCATATGATGCAGGATTTCGTCCGGGGCATGGTGCCCATGCTGATCATCATGGGCGCATTGGCGGCCCTGCTGCTGATGCAGCGGAACATGTCCATGGCCATGATCGTGCTGCTGATCGGGGCGGTGATGCTGTTTATCGGCGGGGCCTCCATGAAGCACCTGTTCGGCCTGGGGATGCTGATGATTCCGCTGTTTTTGGTCCTGGCCAAGGTGCAGCCCTACCGCTGGGCCCGGCTGACCATTTTTACCGACCCCTGGAAGGACCCCCTGGGCAGCGGCTATCAGCTGATCCAGTCCCTATACGCCCTGGGGAACGGGGGCCTGTTCGGCAAGGGATTGAACTTTTCCACCCAGAAGCTCCGCTTCCTCACCTACGGGGAAAGCGACTTTATCTTCTCCATCATCGGGGAGGAGCTGGGGTTCGTGGGATGCGTGCTGCTGATGGGGGCATACTTTTTCGTGATATGGCGGGGGGTGCGCATCGCCGCCCGGTGCAAGGACCGGTTCGGCAGCCTGCTGGCCGGGGGCATCACCCTGGTGCTGGCCCTGCAGGTGGCGGTCAACATCGGGGTGGCCACCAGCTCCGTACCGCCCACCGGCCAGACCCTGCCCTTTATCAGCGCCGGCGGCACCTCCCTGGTCATCTTTATGATGGCGGTGGGGATCCTGCTGAACATCTCCAGGGACATCCAATTGGACTAAGATGGGCAATTGGGCTGCACAAACTGCATTCTCCTGCATAAGATGGAATGTGCCGCATTGGGAAGGCATGGGCGGCGGGAGAGGAGCGTTGGATGGCAGCATTCATGGTGGAGGGTGGATATCCGTTGTACGGCAGCCAGCGGGTATCCGGCGCGAAAAACGCGGCGCTGCCCATATTGGCGGCAGCCTTGATCTGCCCGGGCCAGGTGCGGCTGTATGACTGCCCCCGGCTCCGGGACGTGGAAAATATGCTGGCCATCCTGCGGGAGCTGGGGGCGGACTACCGCTGGGAAGCGGACGGCGCCCTATGGCTGGATATGGCGGCTACCTCCGCCTATACCATGCCCCAGCGCATCTCCAAGGAGTTGCGCTCGTCCATTTTCATGCTGGGGCCCCTGCTGGCCCGCTTTGGCCGGGCGGTATGCACCTATCCCGGCGGCTGCGAAATCGGCAACCGGCCCATCGACCTGCACCTGAGCGGCTTGAACGCCCTGGGGGTAAGCATCCGGGAGCAGGGCGGGTTGATCCTGTGCGACGGAAGCCGTATGCAGGGGGCGGAGATCCATTTGGATTATCCCAGCGTAGGCGCCACGGAAAACATCATGATGGCGGCGGTGGCGGCCCGGGGGGAAACCTATATCCGCAACGCGGCCCGGGAGCCGGAGACCGAGGACCTGCAAAGCTTTCTCAACGCCCTGGGCTGCGATGTAAGCGGCGCGGGCACCTCCAACATCCGGATCCGGGGGGGTACAACGGCGAAAAGCACGGCGGAGCATACCATCATGCCCGACCGGATCGTGGCGGGCACCCTGCTTTGCGGGGCGGCCATCACCGGGGGCGAGGTGGAATTGCACAACGTGCGGCCCCAGCATATGGGCAGTATGCTCAGCAAGCTGCGGGAGGCGGGCTGCAAGATCGATTGCCAAGAGGCGGCCATCCGATTGCGGGGGCCGGAACGGCTGCAGGAGATCAAGCTGATCGAGACCCTGCCCTATCCGGGCTTTCCCACGGATATGCAGGCCCAGTTTTTCGCCCTGGCCACGGTGGCCCAGGGGGCGTGTATGATCGTGGAAAACGTGTTTGAGAACCGGTTCAAGCATGGGCCGGAGCTGATGCGCATGGGGGCGGTGTATACGCAAAAGGACCGCACCGCGGTGATCCGGGGGGTAGAAGGCTTGACCGGGGCCCAGGTAACAGCCCGGGACCTTAGGGGCGGGGCGGCGCTGGCCCTGGCGGGGCTCAAAGCCCGGGGGATCACCACCATATACGGGGTGGAGCTGATCGACCGGGGCTACGAGGCCCTGGACGGGCAGCTGCGGGCCCTGGGGGCCCATATTACAAGAGAGGAGAACCTGTAAGGCCATGGATTGGAGAACGGTATGGCGCAAAGGGAAGGCGCGGCCGAAGCCGGCGGCGCAGGACCCTCTGCGCCCCTCCATCGACCTGGCCCAGATCAAGGCCCGCTACAGCGCCCCCGACCACGGCCCGGACGGACAAGCCGAGGCGGAGGCGGCATATCCCCCCATTGAATTTGTGGACGCGCCCCCCTCGGCCCCGGCAGGGGAAGCGACGGGGGAAGCCCCCGACCCCATTGCCGGGGAAGGCGGGGCGGCGGCCCCGGAAGCAGCCCTGCCCGGGGCGGAAGGGGCGGCACAAGAAGGCGGCTGGGAGGATTGCTTGGACGAGCCCCAGGAAGAATCCCAGGAGGAACCCCAAGAGATCCCGGCGCGATTCCCCCCGGAGGAGGAAGCCCCGGCGCCAAGGCGGCGCAAATGGCGGCGGAAAACGATCCGGGGAAAGGGGAAAAGGAAAAAGGGAACCGCCGGCCCCAAGGGGAAACGGGAAGCGGAAAAGGAACTGGAGCTGGTGGACCTATCCAAGGCCCGGCCCCGGCCCCGGAAGAAGCTGCGGGTTTCCCGGCGGGTAATCGAAAAGGGGGTCATGTTTTGCGGCCTGGTGCTGATGGGCTGCATTTTGGCCACCCTGTACTATTGGCTGCTGATCCAGCGGATCGAGGTGGAGGGCAATACCACCATCCCCCGGGCGGACGTGCTGAGCCAGGCGGGGATCAACGTGGGGGAACACATCCTGCTGGTGAATACCGGGGAAGCCCGGGCGCGGCTCCTGGAGAACCCCCTGATTCAGGACGCCACCATCCAGCGGGTGTATCCGGACAAGCTGCGGATCATCATCCAGGAGCGGGAGCCCATCGCGGCCATCGTGGGGGGCGGCAGCTACGCCATCATCGACGCAGAGGGGTATGTGATTTCCATCGAAAAGAGCCCGGGTGACCTGCTGGAGGTATACGGCATGGGCTCCACCGGGTTCCAGATAAACCAGCGGCTGGGGGAATCCGGGGATTTTTACAGCAACATCCTGCTTTCCGTCATAGAGGCGTTGAGCCAGGCGGGCATCGCAGAGGATATGCAAAGCCTAGATATGACCCAGCCCTTAAGCGTGAACCTGGAGTCCAAGGATGGGTACACCATCCATCTGGGGCAAACGGAGGATCTGTTGGATAAATTGGCCAATTTGCCTGCCATTATCCAGCGGCTGGAGGAGATGGGCCTGCAAGGGGGCACCATCGACCTGGCGGTGCAGGGCGACCCGGTATATAGCCCGCCGGCCACGCCCGCCCCGGAAACCAGCGAGGCGCCCCAGCAGGACGGCGGGGAGGGGGAGGAAACGCCCCAGCAGACCCCGGCGCCCCAGCAGACCCCGGCGGGTACGTCGGGAACCCCGGCCCAGCCCCCGGCCACCTCGGGGGGGAACAACTTTGACGGATAGGCTGGAAAAGCAGGAAGCTTTCGCATAAATTCGTGAAATAGGCGGACGTGATATTGCGTAAAATAAGGCGGTATGGTATGCTAAATCTACGTATGGGATTCTGCTTTGGGTAGGATTTCCAGCGGAGAAATTGGATTTTTATGCAGGGGCCGGCGCTGGGCCGGCTTGGAGGCGATATGGGGCAAAACACCGCCATTTTAGATATCGGCAGCTCGAAGATCATCTGCCTGCTATGCTGTTCGGACGGCCGGGACGGGTTCCTGGTGCGGGGGGTGGGCATACGGGAATATGATGGCTATCGGGATGGGCGGTTTTTGGATGTCCAGCAGTTCTCCGGCGCCCTGGTAGAAGCCCTGACCATGGCGGAGGAAGAGGCCAAGATCCGGGTCCGCAATTTGAATATCGGCGTACCCGCCCCCTTTTTGAAGCTCATCGTCCACGACGGACGGGTGGAGCTGGGAGGCCGGGGCAAAAAGATCACCATGGATACGGTGGATCAGCTGATCGACGCCTCCCTGGCGTTTGCGCAGCCCGAAGGGTATGCCCTCATGCACTCCACCCCCATCGAATTCGATACCGGGGCCGGGCCCAGGCCCGAGGTGCCCGTGGGACAAGCAGCCCCCTTCCTATCCGGCCCCGTGAGCCACGTCTATGTCCAGGAAGAGCTAAAGTCCTTGATTTCCGCCGCCTTGGACAAGGTGGGGCTGGATGCGGATATGTACATCGGCGCGCCCCTTTCCAGCGGCTTGTTTGTGATTCCCCCGGCGGAGCGGGCGGATTGCGCGGTGCTCATCGACGTGGGGGCCCGGCATACGGACCTAAGCCTGCTGCGGGGCAACGCCCTGGTGGCCTGCGAATCCATCCCCGTGGGGGGCGGCCACTTCACCGGGGATCTGGCCTATGCCTTCGGCATTTCCCGGTCGGCAGCGGAAAGCATCAAGCGCCGGTATGTGTTTTCCCTGGATTATCAGGATTCCATCGACACGGTGCGCATCCCCTCCGGCGGCACGCTGCGGGTGGAGCACGCGGCCATCCAATACATTCTGGAGGCCCGGGCCAAGGAGCTGGTGGAGCTGATCCGGGGCAGGCTGGGGGAGATGGGGGTGCAGCTGACCAAGCGCTTGCCCGTCTACCTCACCGGCGGCGGCGTTACCCTGATGCGGGGCAGCTGCGAGTTCATGGAAAAGGAGCTGGGCATCCCCATCAAGGTGCGTATGCCTTGGATGCCCCGCTTGAGCTCCCCCAACTATGCCAGCGCCTTTTCCGTAATGGATTTTGTGCTCCACGCGGGGGAAGGGGAGGGCCGGCTGGAAGGCATGGATTTTCAAAATGGGATTTTCAAAAAATTAAGAGGCTTTTTTTCAAATAGATGATATAATAAGCTAGAGAATGGCTATGTACCACGATATTAGGAGGAAGAATATGCCGATCGGTTTGGAATTGGATTTTGAAAGAGGCCAGCTTGCCCAGCTGAAAGTGGTCGGCGTAGGCGGCGCCGGGAATAACGCGGTGAACCGTATGATCCAATACGGCATCCGGGGCGTGGAATTTATCTCGGTCAATACGGATAAGCAGGCCCTTTATCTTTCCCGGGCCAACCAGAAGATTCAGATCGGCGAAAAGCTGACCAAGGGCCTGGGCGCAGGCGCAGACCCGGAGATCGGCCGCAAGGCCGCCGAGGAAAGCCGGGATTCCATCACCGAAGCCCTGCGGGGGGCGGACCTGGTGTTCATCACCGCGGGCATGGGGGGCGGCACCGGCACGGGCGCGGCGCCGGTCGTGGCGGAATGCGCCAAGGAGCTGGGCATCCTCACCATCGGCGTGGTCACCAAGCCCTTTGCCTTTGAGGGCAAGGTGCGCATGAACAATGCGGTAAACGGCATCCTCAATTTGAAAAACAACGTGGATACCCTCATCACCATCCCCAACGACCGCTTGCTGGATACGGTGGGCAACGTAAGCCTGGCGGAAGCCTTCCGCATTGCGGACGACGTGCTGCGCCAGGGCATCCAGGGCATCAGCGACCTGATCGCGGTGCCGGCCATGATCAATCTGGACTTTGCGGACGTGCGTACCATCATGCGGGAGCGGGGCATGGCCCATATGGGCATCGGCACCGCCACCGGGGACAAGCGCGCTTCCGAGGCGGCCCGGCAGGCTGTGATCAGCCCCCTGCTGGAGACCACCATCAACGGCGCCAAGGGCGTTCTGCTCAACATCACCGGCGGCAGCGATCTGGGCATTCACGAGGTATCCGAGGCAGCCTCCATCATCCAGGAATACGCGGATCCCGAAGCCAACATCATCTGGGGCGCGGGCATCGACGAGGAAATGGGCGAAGGCGTGCGCATCACGGTGATCGCCACCGGCTTTGAAGGGGAGCAGGGCCAGACCCCCGGCCAGCAGCAGGGGGCAAGCAAGCAGTCCGCCGTACAGCGCGCCGGCAAGACCATCGGGGAGACCAAGAACCGGGGAACGGAAGATGAATTGCAGACCGTGTCCTGGATCAACCGGCCCAGGACCCGCAAGCCGGACTATGTATCCCCCCTGCCGGAAGGGGAGGATGTGACCCCCCATTTTACCAAAAAGGATCTGCCAAAGACCGATTACAATCCCAAGGAAAAGAATAACCTGGATCTGCCCAGCTTCCTTCGCAGGAACGACGAGTAGGCCAACGGAAATTTTCCAGGGATCGCCGTCCGGCAAGATCCGCGGACGGCCAGAAACGAAATGGTTGAAAAGGCCGTATCTGCTCCGGAACGCGTTGAAGGAGGATATGGCCCTTTTTTAAGGCCCGGCGCCCGGTTGGCGGGGCTTTGTAAGGCCGGGGGCCCGGCCAAGGCAGCGAAAACGATTTTATGGAGAGGAGTGTTTCCATGTCCAAAACCTATATTCCCGCGGGCTATCGCCCTACCATGACCCTGTACGATACCCAGGACGCCATCGCCCTGATCAAGCGGAATTTCCAGGATAGCCTGGCCCGGGCCCTGCGGCTCAAGCGGGTGACGGCGCCCCTGTTCGTGGTGCCGGAAAGCGGCCTCAACGACAACCTGAACGGGGTGGAGCGGCCTGTGCGCTTCGATATCCCCAGCGCCGGCTGCGACGCGGAGGTGGTGCATTCCCTGGCCAAGTGGAAGCGCATGGCCCTTTACCGGTATGATTTCCGGCCGGGGAAGGGGCTGTATACGGACATGAACGCCATCCGCCGGGATGAGACGCTGGATAACCTCCACTCCGTGTATGTGGACCAGTGGGATTGGGAAAAGGTCCTCACCCCGCAGACCCGCAACCAGGAAACCCTGTATTCCACGGTGCGGGCCATCGTAGGCTGCGTATGCGATACCATGGACGCGGTGCGGGCCCGGTATCCCCACCTGAATACCGAGCTGTGCCGGGAGGTGACCTTTGTGAGCACCCAGGCCCTGGAGGACCGGTATCCGGAGCTTTCCCCCAAGGAGCGGGAGCACGCCATCACCCGGGAATTCGGCACCGTGTTCATCCAGGGCATCGGGGATAAGCTCAAGAGCGGAATGCCCCATGACGGCCGCGCGCCGGACTATGACGACTGGGCCCTCAATGGGGATATCCTGTTTTACGACGCCCTGCTGGATTGCGCCATGGAGATCTCCTCCATGGGCATTCGGGTGGACGCGGAGTCCCTGGACGCCCAGCTGACCAAGGCCGGCTGCGACGACCGGCGGCAATTGCCCTTCCACTCCATGCTGCTCAAGGGCAAGCTGCCCCTCACCATCGGCGGCGGTATTGGCCAGAGCCGGCTGTGTATGCTGATGCTGGGCAAGGCCCACATCGGCGAGGTGCAATCCTCCATCTGGGACGCGGAAACCCTGGCCGCTTGCGAGCGGGCGGGCATTACCCTGCTTTGATCTCCCGGCCCCGGCGGGCCGAAAAGCAACCCCAAATACGCGGTTTTTTGCAGGCATATCCCCTGGGATATGCCTGTTCAGCCTGTCGAATCCCCCCGGGGGTTCGGGGGCCACAATGCAGTTCGCAAAGGTCGTTGCGCGTCGCCGCCAAGGCGGCTTCCTTCAACTCCCTTGCTCACTGGGC
>UQOG01000028.1 GCA_900542615.1 uncultured Eubacteriales bacterium
CCAAACGCCGCCGCCCCCCCCGCGGGGATGGGGTTTCCACCGCCCCCCGAGCAAACCCGCCGCCGCCCCCAAACGAAAGCATCCCGCCGGGCCCTTCGGCCAAGGCGGGATGTTTCCTATTTAATAAGATTCGTTACTCATCAATGGGCACGGCATTGGCGGGGGGTTCATAATACTTGGGGCTAGCGGCGCCCCGCAGGGCGTATTCATCGTTGCCTTCATAGTGGTCGGTATAAAGGTATTCGCTGCTCACCAAGCCGTCCCCCACGTATTTATCCAAATATACCTCCGCCACATAGCCCGGCCGCGCTTCGATGGTGACCACCTTATAGCCCCGGGGGATGGTATAGTCGTCGGTATAGTGCACATTGTTCCGGGGGATGGTGTCCACGGTCTCGCTGCGGGTCTTATAGGTGACGCCGTTTTCCAGGGGCTTGCCGTAAACCAGGAAGGTGATATCCTCCCGATGCCGGCCTTCCACCCCTTCATAGTAGGCGAACAGGTATAGGGGCGCCCCGGTGTCGTTTACAAACTCCAGGTCCAGATCCATGGCGTAATCCACAGTAGCGTCCAGGCCGTGCTCCACATAGTCGGAGGGGATGCTGTGGGCCCGGCGGTTGGTGACGGTAACATCCGCCTGAAGCAGGGCGTTATACAGGGTGGTGGATACCTGGCAGATGCCGCCGCCGGCCTGGAGCACATATTCCTTGCCGTTGGCGATGCCGTTGGCCTCCTTCCATCCCTTCTCCAGGGAGCGTTCTCCCACGAAATCGTTAAAGCTCCAGCTTTCTCCATCCGCGATCATACATCCGTTGATCATATCCGCGGCCTTTTGAATATTGAATACCCGGTTTTCGATGGTAGGAGTTTCCTCGCTGGTTTTGCCGATGGTGGCGTAGCGGGTGGTGTAGCTGCCCCGCAAAGCGATCTGCTCGGAGAGCATGGCCGCTGTGATGGCCGGCTCCACGGTGTTCCACACCCCATCCAGCTGGGCGGTATAAATCCCCCGCTGGAAAGTTTCCACAATTTTCGCAAGGGTGGCGTCCACATCCACAGCCCGCCCGTTCCGGCCTTCCTGCTGGGTAAAGGTCACCGTATGGTCCTCGTGGAGCACCGGTTCGCCAATGGCGTCCACCGGGGCGATATCGAATTGGGTGGCGATGCCCTCCACCGCCCGCCGCAAAGCATCTGCATCCCAGGTGAAGATCTGGTCAAAGGCGCCGGGCTGGCTGGCGGGGGCCGTATTGGTCACGTCCACCACCAGGTGAGGCTCCTCCTCGGGTTCGGTATATTGCACAGCGGCGTCCAGCACCGCATCGATATCATAGGAAAGGCCCAGATCTACCCCTTTGATCTCATAGCTTGTCCCATCCAAGTCCAGGGTGATGGCCGCCCCGGCCAGCAGGGCGTCTGCGGTTTTCTCGATGAGCGCCTGGGCGCTGGAGCGGGTTTGCCCTCCCACGTCGATACCCAGCACGGATACCCCTTCGGGAATCCGCTCCGTGGCGCCAATGGCGTCCACCGGGCCGTCGGCGGCAGCCGTAGAATCCCGCAGGAAAACGTGCCAAATCCCGCCGACGGCTGCGACCAGCAGCAGCAGCGCCAAGGCGAGCCTGCCGGGCTTGATGGCGGTTACCCGCTTTTTCCTGGCGGGGGCGTTGGCTTTGCGGGCGGCATTAGCAGCCTGCAGGGCTGCCATATCCAGGTTTTGCCCGTTTGCGGGCCGTATCTTGCGCCGGCGGTTGTCCCCCCGGGGCTCCCGCGCCTTTGTGGCGGAGGCGCTTCGGGCGTTGCCTGTGGCCCTGGGCGGCGGGGCGCTCTTGTGGCTTCCTTGCGCTGTCTTTGGGAGCTGCGCCGGCCGGCCGGCCGGGGCTTTCGCCTTGGCCGGCTGGGCCGCCTTGGCGGCAGGGGCCTTTGCTTTGGCGGCAGGGGCTTCGCCCTGGGCGGGCCGCCGGACAGGCTGGCCCCCCGGGGCTGCGGCGCTTTTGGGCGCGCCCTTGGCGCCCCGGGTCCGCTGCCCGCTCCCAGGCTTAGATTTTATGGTCTGATTTTGTTGACTTTGTACGTAGGAAGGGGTCAAAGGCTTGCGGTTGCTCTTTCGCTGCATATAGCTGGGCAAGCTCAACTCTTCCCGTTTCTTTTCCTCCATGAATCCCGTTTCTCCTTAACGGCCGATGGCGCGCAATACCTCGTCCGGCCGGTTGGTGATGATGGCGTTTATGTTGGCCTGGGCCAGCATTTGGGCTGCATCCGGCGCATTTACCGTCCAGGCGTTGATGGCCACGCCCGCCTCCCGGCAGCCCTGGATCAGCCCGGGGCAGCTGAGCGCCACCCGGTAATCCGGATGGATGGCGTCAGCCTTCATATAGGCGGCGTATACCCAGGGGTCCACCATCGCGTTGCCGTACAGCAGGCCGATTTCCGCGTCCGGATCCAGCTCCCGGATTTTGCGCAGCACATAGTGGTTGAAGGAGGAATACATCACCCTCCCCTGCATATCCATTTCCCGTTCCAGCTGGATCAGCTTATCCCAAATGCCGGGATATTGGACCTCGCCGTATTTGATCTCCACGTTTACGGTCATGCTGCTGTTGCGCAGCATACCGTAGACCTCCCGCAGGGTGGGGATTCGGGCGAAGGCATATGCCTCCATGCCGCAGGAAAAGTCCAGCTTTTTCAGCTCCTGGCAGGTCATATCCACCACCCGGCCCTTGCCGTTGCTGGTTCGGTCCACCCATTCGTCGTGGATCACCACCAGCTTGCCGTCCTTGGAAAGCTGCACATCCAGCTCAATGCCGTCCGCTCCCTGCTCCATGGCCAGCCGAAAGGCCGGAATGGTATTTTCGGGCGCATAAGCACTGGCGCCTCTATGGGCCCAAACCTTTGTTGCCATCGCTTGCTACCTCCCTGGGAATTTTGTCTATAATTCTCCGATTATGTATATTATACCATAGTCCTTGTATTTTTTGAATAGGCTGCCGCATATAATCCCCAGGTTGGCAGGCAGGGGCGCAGGCGTACGAATCAATTTCCCCATTTTGGAATAAATCTGTTATAATGTAGGTTAGCCTAGGCGGTATGACCAACCCCTGCGCCCGGCCGGGCTTGGGAGGATTGCCGTTTGGGAGATCATGCCTGCGTAAAGGCGCAAGCGCCCTTTACGCCAGAAACAGGAGACGAAATGGAAAAAAAGAAGGGTTCTTTCGTGCAAGGTGCGGCGATCCTGGGGATCGCCGGGCTGATTGTGAAGGTGATCGGGGCGGCCTTCCGCATCCCCTTGGCCAACACCATCGGCCTGATCGGCACCAGCTATTATGATACCGCCTATCCCTATTATTCCTGGCTGCTGGTGATCTCCACCAGCGGCTTGCCCACGGCCATTTCCAAAATGGTGTCCGAGCGGGTCACCCTGGGGGATTATCGAGGCGCCCACCGGGTATTCGCCACCGCCATGCAGATTCTGTGCTGCATCGGGCTTTTGACCTCCATCCTGATGTTTTTCGGCTCGGACTACATCGCCCGGCTCCACATGCTGCCCGAGGCCACCTATTGCTTCAAGGCCCTGGCCCCGGCCCTGTTTTTTGTGGCGCTCATGTGCGCCTACCGGGGCTATATGCAGGGGATGCAGCAGATGGTCCCTACCGCCATCTCCCAGGTGGTGGAGCAGGTGGGTAAGCTGGTGGTGGGCCTGTCCCTAGCCTTCTTGCTGCTGGATAAGGGCCCGGAATACGCCGCCATGGGCGCCTTGATCGGCGTCACCGTCAGCGAGTTGCTGGCCCTGCTCTACGTCATGCTTTCCTACCGGCGCAGATGGCCGAAGATCCGGGCCAGGCTGGAGCGCAGCGTGCGCCGGGAGGTGGAGCCGGTGGCGGGCCGGCTGATCGCCATCGCCCTGCCCATCACCATCGGCGCCTCCATTAGCCCCCTGTCCAGCGTGGTGGACAGCGCCCTGATCATCCGCATCCTGCTAAAGCTGGGCTATGCCAAGGAGACCGCCCAAACCGCCTTCTCCCTCATGCGCACCAATGTGGCCACCCTCACCAATATGCCCGGCGTGCTCACCATGGCCCTAGCCATGAGCCTGGTGCCCGCCATATCCGCCTTCAGCGCCAAGCGGGACCATGCCGGTATCCAGGATACCGCCCGGCTGGGGCTCAAGCTGGCCCTGATCATCGGCCTGCCCTGCGCGGTGGGCCTATTCGTGCTGGCCTCCCCCATCCTCTCCATGCTATATCCCAACCTGACGGAGGGGGAGCTGACCTTGGCGGTGGACCTGATGCACACCTCCTCCATCGGGGTGATCTTCCTTTCCCTGGTCCAGTCCATGACCGGCGTCATCCAGGGCATGGGCAAGCCCAATGTGCCGGTATTCAACCTGTTTATCGGCTTCGTGCTGAAGGTGGCCTCCCTGCTGGCCTTGATGAACATCCCCCAGGTGAACATCCAAGGCGCCGCCGTATCCACGGTGGTCTGCTACGCCTTCGCCGGCATCGCGGATACCATCTACGTGATCCGCAGGGCCAAGCTCCGCTTGGGCCTGGTGGACGTCCTGCTCAAGCCCGTGCTCTCCAGCGGGGTCATGGGCTTTGTGGTGTTCATGATCTACAGCTTTATGCAAGAAATGGAACACCAGGTCCTGCCCACCCTGGCCGCCGTGGCTGTGGGGGTGTTCGCCTATGGGGTCATGGCCATATACTTCCGCTTCTTCTCCCGGGAGGAGCTGGCCTACATTCCCGGCGGCCAGCGAATCCGCAAGCTTATGTACGGGGATTGAGCCCCGCGCGCAAAGGCGCTTACACGTCTTGCCGGCCGGGGAGACGGCCATTTGCAGCCTATCCGCAGCCCTTATCCTGGCTGCGGGTTTTTTATTTTCGCTATATTTTTTAAAGACGCAATTGTGCATATGCACATGTCCCTTGGCGCCCCTGCGCCCTTCCCGCCCACGGCGCGCCCAACGGGGGCAGGCTTTGCGCAGAAACATTGCAGCCTTCATTTTTAACCGTTCTCCATGGGTTGAATGATTCATTCCCTGCAAATTCCATATTCAAAATCTTTAGATACGCCCATTTAGGGGAATGCTATACCATGGCTACAGAAGCGTTTGATGTGCAGCTGAACAATTGTTTTGCTAATTTATTTTAACTATAATACAGAAAAAGGATATGCATATCTCGAGAAAACCTGTGGCCACGACCCAAACAAAAGCCTTTCAATGCGCAAATTTAAGGAGGGCATAAGGTGGAAGAAAACAAAAAAGTCATACTGCTGATCGGTTCTGCGCCCTTTGGCGGAGACCCGACGAACCCCACCTACGAGCTTGCGAAGCTGCTCAACGGCACCGTATACAAAGATTACGTGTTCCGCAGCGCCAGCTTCCCTGTGAGCAGGCGGCAATGCATTCCGGCTGTGGAAGCTGCCATTGAGAAATGGAATCCCTCCATCGTCATCGGCGTGGGCCTGGCGGATAACCGGCCCGGCGTATGCGTGGAGCGGGTGGCTGTAAACGTGGCGGATTTCCCCATTCGGGACAACGAGGGCTATCTGGCCCTGAACGAAACCCTGGATCCAGACGGGCCCGTCGCCTATCTGAGCACCCTGCCCATCCGGGCTTGCGTCAGCGAGCTAAGGGAAGCCGGGCTGCCCGCCCAGGTCTCCAACACGGCTGGCAACTTCTGCTGCAACATGGTGATGTACAGCGCGCTCAACTACATTGCCAAGCATAAGCTGAACGCCCGGGCCGGCTTCGTCCACGTGCCCTATACCCCGGAAATGGTGGCAAAAAAGGCGGAGCAGCTTTCGACCATGTCCTTTGAAAACATGAAGCGGGCGGTGGAAGTGGTAGCCAAGGCTTCCGTGGATTACGAGCAGGACATCAGCCTGGTCTGCGGCGCTTGCAGCTAACGCGTTTTTGGTCTCATCTTAAAGCTAGTTTGAAAAATCCGTAAACCCTGAAACGAAGAAAGGAACTAGGCAAACAATATGATCAGCGAGAAATTGATGCAGGATCTTAAGAACCTACCCAAGTCTCGGCTTGTGAGCGGCGAGCTTCTGCCCACCGAGAAAAAGGATCGGCACATCTCCCCCTTTGAGTTCATGCTGATGTGGATCGGCATGTCCATCCTGTTGGCCGTGTTTACCAACGCCGCCAATATGTTCCCCAGCCTGAGCATTAAAGCCATCCTCTTTGCGGTTATGCTGGGCAACTTCATCACCGTGGTCACCCTGGCCCTCACCGGCGATATCGGCATCACCCACGGCATTTCCTTCCCGGTATATCTTCGGGCCATCTTCGGCTACACCGGCAACTATATCCCCTCTTTGGTCCGCTCCCTGCCCGCCTGCTTCTGGTTTGGTTTCCAGACCTACCTGGGCGCCGAGGCCATCAACATGATCCTGGTGAAGCTGTTCCCCGCCTATCCCGGCACGGACGGCTACGTCATGGCCATCATCGTGGTGTTCCTCTTTGTCCAGTGCTTCACCACCGCAAAGGGCATCGACGCCATCAAGAAGTTTGAAAACATTGTGACCCCGCTTATGTTCCTGGTGGTCATGTACCTGCTGTACTTTGTCCTCGCTAAGAGCGGCATGACCGCTGGCGAGATCCTAGCCACCCCGGCTGGTGAAGTGACCGGCACCCGTTACACCTTCGCTTACGCGGTAACCGCTATGACCGGCTTCTGGGCCACCATGGCCTTGAACATCCCCGACCTGACCCGGTATCTGAAGTCCAACGCGGACGAGCCCAATTGGCTCAAGCGGAACTGGTGCTCCATTTGGCCCCAGCTCCTTGGCATCATCCCTATGATGACCCTGTTCGCCTTCATCGGCGCCGCGGCCATGCTGACCTCCGGCCAGTGGGACCCCATCGCTTACATCGCCAGCCTGGACGCTCCTGTTTGGCTGTTGGTCCTGATCCTGCTCCTCTCCGTGTTTGCCCAGTGGAGCACCAACATCGCTTCCAACATTCTGCCCCCTGCTAACATCTACTCCACCGTATTCGCTCCCAAAATCACCTTCGCCAAAGGTTGTATCATTTCCGGCGTTCTGGCTTTCCTCATGCAGCCCTGGAGCCTGATGGACAAGGTGGTTACCGCCAACCTGGTGGTTGGTATCATGCTGGGCGGCGTGGCCGGTATGATGGTGGCGGACTACTACTTCCTCCGCAAGCGTAAGCTCAACATCAAGGACCTCTATGTGGAGGGCGGCGAATACACCTATGCCAAGAACTGGAATCCCCTGGCTTTCGTAGCCTATGTGATCGGCACCATCGCGGGCCTGATGATCCCGGATTGGGGCTTCCTGGTAGCCATGTTCTTCGGCGGCCTGTCCTACTACCTGTTGATGCGCTTCTATGGTGCAAAGAAGTATAACCAGGAAAGCATCCTGGTCAACTTCAAAAAATAATTGTAAAATGTTTCGAAGGGAGATCGATTATCCATGAGACCCAACTACTCCTCTATCACCGGCATCAAGAACCTGTCCCGGTCCGACATCGACTTTATCCTGGATCTGGCCGAAAAGCTGGAGCCCATTGTCCAGGGCAAGTCCGATATGCGGCCCCTGAAGGACAAGGTCCTGTGCACCTTCTTCTATGAGCCTTCTACCCGTACCCGGCTTTCCTTCGAGTCTGCCATGAACCGGCTGGGCGGCAGCTGCATCTCCATGGCGGATGCCCAGAAGACCTCCTCTGTTTGGAAGGGCGAGACCCTGGAGGATACCATCCGCACCATCGAGAATTACTGCGATGTGATCGCGCTGCGCCACTTTGAAGCCGGCGCTGCGGAGCGGGCGGCAAGCATCTCCAAGGTTCCGGTGATCAACGCGGGCGACGGCCCCAACGAGCATCCCACCCAAACCCTGCTGGATATGCTCACCATCCGTCGGGAATGCGGTACCCTGGAGGGTCTCAAGGTGGTCATGTGCGGCGACCTGAAGCATACCCGTTCCACCAATTCCCTGACCCTGGGCCTGTCCAACTACGGGGTGGAGTTCACCTTTGTACAGCCCAAGGGCTTTGAGACCAGCCAGTGGATCCTGGATCTGGTCAAGGAGCGGGGCTGCACCTATACCCAGACCGAAGACCTGCAAGCCGCCCTCATGGGCGCGGATGTGGTGTATATGTGCCGCATTCAGAAGGAGCGGTTCCCGGCGGATGAGTTCGAGCTCATCAACGGCAAATATTGCCTCACCCGGGATATGCTGGAAAAATCCCCCAAGATCGCCGCGGTTCTCCATCACCTGCCCCGGGTTGCGGAGCTGGATACCAGCGTAGACGATTATCCCGGCTGCGCATACTTCAAGCAAACCTACAACGGCGTGCTCATCCGGGCTGCCCTGATGACCATGCTGCTGGACAAAATACCGGTAGAATACGGTATGTAATTGTATCGACCCTTGGACAGGCAGGTGGATACGCCTGCCTGTTCGCTTCTTTAAGGAGGGACGCCCATGCTCAATTCGGCCATCGCCCAATCCATTGTGGACATCACCATGTCGGTTTTACATGTGAATGTAAACATCATGGATGTAAACGGGACGGTAATCGCCGCCGGGGATAAATCCCGGATCGGCACCTTTCACTGCGCCGCGGCGGAGGTGATCGCCACCGGGCAAAAAAAGGCCGTATCCGCCCAGGAGGCGGCCACCATGGACAACGTGGAGCCGGGCGCCACCTACCCCATCGTTTATAAGGGCGAGGTCATCGGCGCCCTGGGCATGACCGGCGCGCCGGAATATGTGGACAAATTCGTGGAGCTGGGCGCCCTGTATGCCCTGCTGTTCATCGAGCAGGAGGATATGAAGCAGCGGGTATTCCAGGAGCAGCGGGTGCGGGAAAGCATCCTGCTGGACCTGTTTACCGGCCGCTGCTTAAAGGATGCGGACTTCTTCCTCCAGCGGCTGGCCGGCCTGAATTACCGGCTGGATAAGGCCCACCGGGTCATCGCGGTGCGGCTGGAGGCCCTGGAGCACCAGACGGATATGATCCTTTGCCAGCAGATCAAGGACCGCCTTACCGACCTGCTGGCCGGCAAGCGCATCTGCGGCGCGCCGCTGATCGGCTGCTTCATCCAGTCCCAGCTGGCCCTGCTGGCCCCGGTAGAAAATAAGCCCTGCGCCCCGGAGCGCTTTGCCGCGGAGGTCAAGGAGCTGTACGACTGCCTGCGCCAGGCCACCGGCAACCAGGTTTTGATCGCCATCGACGGCGTTTGCGAAAGCTGGACGGACATCCCCGCCGCCTTTGCCCAGGCCAAGGGCACCTTGAAGATCGCCTGCCGGTACAACCAAAAGGATGGAGTGATCCGCTCCGACGACTACCTGACGGAGTACACCCTGCTGCATATTCCCGCCCAGGAGCGGCAGCGGTTTACCAGCACGGTGCTGGGGAAGCTATGCACCGGCAAGCCCAGGCAGCGGGAGCTGCTGCTCCAGACCCTGCGCACCTATTTCCAGAACGACATGAACGCCCAAAAGACCGCGGAAGAACTGTTTATCCACCGAAACACCCTGAATATGCGGCTCAACAAGATCCGGGAATGGTCCGGTCTGTCGCCCCAGCGATTCCAGGATGCCTTCAATTTACGTATGGCCATCATCCTCATGGATCTGGAGGAAAAGGCCGATCAAGCAAAAGAGGAGAATACGGAACCATGAAATACATCGATGTACGAAGCGATACCGTGACCCATCCCACCGAGGAAATGCGCAAGGCCATGTATGAAGCCGAGGTGGGCGACGACGTAATCGGCGATGATCCTACGGTATTGAAATTGCAGGAAATGGGCGCCGCCCTGTTCGGCAAGGAGGCCTGCCTGATCACCACCTCCGGCACCATGAGCAACCAGGCGGCCGTCCTGTCCCTCACCAATAAGTGCGAGCAGATCATCCTCCACGATAAGTCCCATATGTACAACCTGGAGGTAGCCGCCCTGGCCCAGATCTGCGGCGTACAGGCCCGGCCCCTGCCCGCTCCCGGCGGCCATTACGACCTGGAGCAGCTGGAGGCCAACATCATCTCCCCCGCCATCCAGAACGCCCCCACCACCCTGGTGTGCCTGGAAAACACCTTTGACCTGAACCAGGGCCTGGTGGTGGATAAGGCGCATATGGACGCGGTGTGCGACATTGCCCACCGCCACGGGCTCCCGGTCTATCTGGACGGCGCCCGGGTGCTGAACGCGGCGGTAAGCCTGAAGATGGACCCCGCCGTGCTGTGCGAAAAGATAGACGTGGTATCCCTTTGCCTGAGCAAGGGCCTTTCCTGCCCCATCGGCTCCATCATGATGGGCCCCAAGGCCGTGATCGAACGGGCCCGGGTCATGCGGCAGATGCTGGGCGGCGGCTGGCGCCAGGGCGGCATTGTGGCTGCGGCGGGCATCGTGGGCCTGAACCATTACAAGGACCTGCAGCTGGATCACGAAAAGGCCCAGACCCTGGCCCGGGGCCTGCAAAAGCTGGGCATCGGCATCGATATGGCCCAGGTGCAGACCAACGTGGTGCGGCTGGACGTGTCCACCGTGGGCATGACCGCCCTGGAGTTCTGCGGCAGCCTGGAAAACTTCGGCGTAAAGGCCAAGCCCGTGGGCCCCGCCTATGTGCGGATGATCTGCCACCGGGATCTGCTGCCGGAAATGATCCCCACCGTGCTGTCCGCTGTGGAGCGCTGCATCCAGGCCAAAGCAACCCGTTAAAGTAAGGAGGAAACAGCCATGTTCGATCTGTTGGTTCGGAATGGTACGGTGGTCACGGCGGAGGGGAGCTATCCCTACGACGTGGCCATAACGGACGGCAAGGTGGCCGCCATGGGCCCCCACGGCACCCTGGGCGAGGCCCGGGAGACCGTGGATGCCGCAGGCAAGCTGGTGCTGCCCGGGCTCATCGACCCCCATGTGCATATCCACCACCCCTTCAAGGACAGCTTTGCCGGGGACGATTTCACCTCCGCCACCCGCTCCGCCGCCTTTGGGGGCGTGACCACGGTATGCGATTTTGCCATCCAGTGGGATAAAACCAAATCCCTGACCGATACCTGCGCCCTGCGCAAGTCCCAGTTTGAGGGCCGGTCCATCACGGATTACGCCTTCCACGCCTGCCTGACCCGTTCGGACGCGGAGACCATCGGGGAGCTGCCCGGCCTGATCCAGGGGGGCATCCCCTCCGCCAAGCTGTACATGACCTATTCCCGCCAGGGGCGCATGTCCGACGACGCGGCCCTGTACGAGGCCCTGCGGCTCACCGCCCAGCACGGGGGCATCGTGGGGGTCCATGCGGAAAACGACGCCATGTGCTACTACTTCTCCGATGCCTTCAAGGCGGCGGGCAAGACCAGCCCCCACTACTTCCCCCTGTGCAAGCACAACCTGGTGGAGTCCGAGGCGGTAAACCGGGCCATCTACCTGGCCAAGGTCACCGGCGGCAACCTGTACATCTTCCACCTTTCCTGCAAGGAGAGCCTGGATATCCTCCGCAGGGCCCAGGACGAAGGGGTCCACGTTTACGCGGAGACCTGCATTCACTATTTGACCATGGACATGTCCCAGTATGACCGGCCGGATGGGGCCAACTTCATCTGCAGCCCGCCCCTGCGCAGCAAGGCGGACGTGGAAGCCCTGTGGCAAGGCATCCAGGAGGGCCGCATCGGGGTGGTCAGCTCGGATCACTGCGGCTTTACCCTGGCCAACAAGGCCACCGGCGGCAACGACTTTACCGCCACCCCCAACGGCCTGCCCGGCATGGAGACCCGCCTGCCCGCCCTATACACCTACGGGGTCAAGGCCGGCCGGATCTCCCTATCCAAGCTGGTGGAGCTGCTCAGCGCCAACCCGGCCCGGGCATTCGGCATGTATCCCCGCAAGGGCACCCTGGCCCCCGGCAGCGACGGGGACCTGGTGATCTTCGACCCGGCGGAGGAAAAGGTCATCTCCCCTGCCGTGCTCCACAGCCCGGTGGACTGGAACCCCTTCGACGGCCAGACCCTCAGCGGGTTTGCCCAGGCCGTATACCTGGCCGGCAAACCCATCATCCAGGATGGCGCCTGCCTGGCAGCCCCCGGTACCGGCAAATTCGTCCAACGGGACGCTAAGGCCATCTGTATTTTTGATCGATAAGGAGAACCAACGCCTATATGGGTAAACGAATTCTCATCGCCCTGGGGGGCAACGCCCTCCAGGAAGCCGGCAAGCCCGCCACCGCCCAAGCGCAGCTGGCGGTGGTACGGCAGACGGCGGACTATATCGCGGACATCATCGCCATGGGCTATGCGGTGATCCTCACCCACGGCAACGGTCCTCAGGTGGGCCGCATCGTGCAGCAAAACGAATATGCCGACGCCATTACCCCGGCCATGCCCTTTGACGTGTGCGGGGCCATGAGCCAGGGCATGATCGGCTACCACATCCAGCAGTGCCTGATGGACGCCATGCAGGCCCGGGGCCTGAACAAGCAGGCGGTGACCCTGCTCACCCAGGTGGTGGTGGATCAGCAGGACCCCCGCTTCCAGAACCCCAGCAAGCCCATCGGCCGCTTTTACACCCAGGCCGAGGCGGAGGCCATCCAGCGGGAAAACCCGGACCAGACCTTCAAGGAGGACGCGGGCCGGGGCTGGCGCCGGGTGGTGCCCTCCCCCCTGCCGGTGGAGATCGTGGAGCTGGACGCCATCAAATGCCTGGTGGACCAGGGCTTTGTCACCATTGCCGCCGGTGGCGGCGGCATCCCTGTGATCCGGGAAAACGGCCAACTTCAGGGCACCGCCGCTGTGATCGACAAGGACTTCGCCTCGGAAAAGCTGGCGGAAGCCGTGGATGCGGAGCAGCTGCTGATCCTTACCGGGGTAGACCAGGTATGCGTCAACTACAACAAGCCGGATCAGAAGGGATTGGACCGGCTCAGCGTGGCCCAGGCCCGCCAATATATGGCGGAGGGCCAGTTTGCCCCCGGCTCCATGCTGCCCAAGGTGGAGGCGGCGGTGCGCTTCGCTGCCAGCAAGCCCGGCCGGGAGACCCTGATCACCTCCCTGGAAAAGGCCGTGGACGCCTTGCAGGGCAAGACCGGCACGGTGGTATACGCATAGAACCGGATGCTAGGAAAAAGGCGGCCAGCGCCGCCTTTTTTCAGCTTGTCGGGAACCCTCTGGCGAATGGAAGATGGCGATCCTTTTCGGCTTGGATCGGATCTGGCGGCACAAGGTGAATTGTCCCGAAGGGATAAGAGAAGACCCCCTGGGGGGTACGGCAAATCCGATTATAACCTCCGGGGGCTGCGGCCCCCGAACCCCCGGGGGTTTTTCGACAGACTGAGGCGAGGTGTCATCTAAAATGGTGACACCCCGCCTTTTGTACGTCAAAATATAATATAGCCAAATCAATGGGTTATTTCCCATTTCCCGTCATGCTTATCGTAGCGGTCATGACCTCTGTCACTATCAGATGAAACAAAGGCTCTGCCATAACCATCTTTTTCCTTAATCACGCTTGTGTCGTCGGCAGAAACATCCCAGCCTTTAATCATATCGCTTAGTTGATCTTCGAGGGTGTAGTCTTTAGGGTCCCAATAATCTCGTTTTCCCATATATCTTCACCTTGGATAATTATCGTAAATAATATACCATATGCTAGCAAATTGGCATTTTGTATAGACCGATACATCCATCTCTTGAATTTATATGCCATTCTTCTTTCCCCGTGACCTTCTTGGCTTAGATGTAGGTTTTCGTTTCGCCCCGTTGCGGAAATAGGCGGTTTCGTAACGGTCAAAGAAAACAAATAATCCGAACCCATCGCCTATCGGAAACAGGTTCGGATAATATTGGTTTGGTACGCGTGGCGATACAGAATCTGCGGTTTCCGTCAAAGGAACCCAAATCGAATCCCAGCGCAGCGGGTTCGATTTGGAGAGGAGGAGCAGCGGCATGAGCGCGCTCTGACTTTTGTAAAAAAGTCGGAGCAAGGGATATAAAGCTTGCTCCGACGTGGGAAGCGTTGACAAAATAGATACCCGACATAACGCGGGTGAAACGGTAAAATAAAAAGCCTAAAAAGCCGATCCTAGTGGGTTTACGCCACAAAAAAAGATGCCTTGAAATCAATTGTCTGTAATAATCTATAAATGAAACCTTTTATTGTCTAATAAAGTCTAATTGAATTTTGAGCTCTTGTTTTTCCTTTTCAATTAGTTTTTGAAAGTATGTACGAGGATTATCGCCAAAATTAGGTTTAACTCTGTTACGCATTCTGCTTTCAATATAATCCATGAGTTGATTATATTCTTTTTTAGGAAACACATTGAACAGCAGGCCATTGAGTCGATAAGGAGCATTACAATTTATGAAAATTCGTTTTAACAGGGCATCATTTGTCGCAAACAAAAATTCCTCAGGATAGTTTTCCGTATTAGAATACAATGTACTCCAATTTGTTAAGTACGCTATATCCCATGCTTGATTTTCACAGCCAGCAACGATTTTCTCAAGATCATTAGAGTTGGCGTTTTTTGGAGCTTTAATATATTCTTGTCCAGTAAAAAGCATGACTATATATGTCAGAAGATATTCGCTCACCAATAAATAATCATACATCCATTGGACAAATTCTTGTACTTTTTCTACCGGTCGCTTGGTTTGGTCTCTATATAGCCGCACAGCATGAAGTAGGGAAGCGACTGCCATATCATAGTGATCCCCGCCATCAGAATAGTCGACAGTTACGTTGTCTATTGATACATTTGAGAATTTAATTGGCGGAATTTCTGTTCGCTGTGCCATGGCAACTTGTAACCACATTTGTCCCGGGTAAGCATCAAATATCTCCAAGAATTTCTGTAGTTCAAATAACCCTTTTTCTTGGGAGTGTAGTTGGGATGCCCGTTCTTGAATTGCCGGTCCCGCACTGATTGACATATCATTAAATATTGTCCATGCCATAATCACACCAATTAGTTGGGATTCCGCTTTGTTTTTCAAACTACCCATTTCACAGAATTTCAGAAGACTACTCAGAATATTTCTATCTATAAATAGAGCAAGTGCTTTTTTCCTTTTTGTTTCTGCGAATATATTATATTTTATTTTACCATCTGGTGCGATATCCGGATGGAAAATGATTTGTTGTTGCTGGATAGTATTCCAAATAAAATTTATACTTTCGTCATCAAAGATTATAATATCATCCATTATTCACACCTTCTCTTAATAATTATAACATATTAGGATGATTGGTTCTATTACTTTGATGCGCTTTCTTCCTCTCTTGCACTTTCATAAAAGTCTCCTTGTCAATGATCGGTTCATGAGCATTTTCTACCAGAAACATACTTAATGCACCGTCATTCTTTTTCTGTTTCCCAGTTAAAAAATCTGGCGTATAGGTTTTCTGCATCAACACCTGGCCGATGTATTTTTCGTTGCTGAGCATACGGTCAATGGTCGATGTACTCCAAATCTCTTTACCTGTTGCTGTCTTTATCCCATGCTCCTCCAGATATCGCTTGATTTTCCGCACACCATTGCCTTGTAAATACAAATCAAAAATTTTGCGTACGACCTCGGCTTCTTCAGGGACGATAACCAGCACCCCATCCGGCCCTTTGGTGTAACCCAAAAACTGACTGTGATTGAGAATTGTTTTCCCACTGCGCATGCGTGCTCGAATGCCAAATTTGATGTTCTCGCTTTTGCTACAACTTTCTTCCTGAGCCATAGCAAGAAAAATGCTAAGTGCACTGTCATTCACTTTCATGGTATCAATATCCTCCATTTCTGCATACAAACCAATATTCATTTGTTTCCACTTCCTTATCTGTGTTAATGTTTCAACGGTATCACGTCCGAACCGACTTAATGATTTTACTAGGACGAAATCGAACAGTCCCTTCTTTCCATCTAGAATCATCTGACGATAGCCCGATCTGTTTTTGGTTCTTAGAGCAGAACCGACATCGGAATAGATTTTTACAAACTGCCAGTTTGGATTTTCCCGAATCATTGTTTCAAAGTAAGATTTCTGTATTTCAAGACTTCCCAACTGTTCGGGATAATTCGTGCTTACTCGGCAGTAGGCTGCAATCCGCAATTTTTCTTGCTTGTGAGAATATTTAATCATTTTTGGTATCATAAAAAACGCCCTCCATGCCAAAAGTATAGCATGGAGGGAATCTTTCTGCTTGAAAACATGAAAAAAGCTACATTTTGATTTCTCAAAATGTAGCTTTTTACTTGTCTAAGGCACATGAAAAGGAGTTTTTGATGTTTCGGCGGCGGGGATTTGAACTCCCGCAACTCACAAAAAATGGGCAGCGGTGGCAAATCGGTGAGCCGAACGCGACTTTTCCCCGGCGTGCTCAGGCTGATGAAAACCGAATCCACTTACTCTTTTAATAGACGGATATAATGATTGGCCTCCCGCAGAACATGGTCTGCAAGCAGGGGCAGAATAACCGAACGGATCTTGCATTCCTGGATACCCTTTGTTCCAGCCGCTTTAAAATCCCTGAGCTTAACCGTTTTTTCAAGCGAGCTTGAGGTCAGGGCTTGGCTCTGGGCACTGTTGCACTGCCGCAACAGCT
>UQOG01000029.1 GCA_900542615.1 uncultured Eubacteriales bacterium
GGTGGGGGCGGGGGTTTGCTCCTTGGCGGGGGCATTGGCCAGCCACAGCCCGCCTCCCGCTGCCGCCAGGCCGGCTAGGGCGGCTACATACAGGCCCTTTTCCCGCAAAAAGCGCCGGGCCGTTTCCTTCCAATTGGCGAATGTATTTTTGTTTGATCCTTCCATGCAGTTATCACCTCGCCAATAGTATTGACACAAAGGCCGTATCCCCATACATTTTCACATTTCTGGGCATACACCAGGGGGGCTTCTATGCTATAATATAGAATGGTTTGGTAGGCGCATGTCCACCGGGCCGGAAAGGAACGACGAACCAATATGAAAAAATGTACCGTTGGCGGCCAGGCCGTCATGGAAGGCGTGATGATGAAATCCCCCACCGGCATCGCCATGGCGGTGCGGGAGCCGGATGGCAACATTGCCCTGGAGTATCGGCCCTTTACCAGCAGGGCAAAAAAGGGCACCTTTTTAGGGTTGCCCATCGTGCGGGGGGTGGTGGCCTTTGTGGAAGCCATCAGCGAGGGCATGGGCACCCTGACCCGTTCGGCGGAGCTGGCTGGCGAATCCATAGAGGAGGAACCCTCCAAGTTTGAAAAATGGTTGGCGGAAAAGCTGGGGAAATCTTTGGAAAAGGTGATCATCGCCCTGGCGGTGATTTTGGCTGTCGTGCTGTCGGTGGGGCTGTTTTTCCTGCTGCCCCAGCTGATTAGCTCCGGCATCTTCTCCCTGCTGCCCGGGAGCGATCTGGGCAAAAGCCTCACCGAAGGGCTGGTGCGGCTGCTGATCTTCATCGGCTATATCCTCTTTTGCGCCAGCGTGAAGGATGTACGCCGGATCTTCATGTACCACGGCGCGGAGCATAAGACCATCGCCTGCTATGAGGCGGAGGCGGAGCTGACCCCTGAAAACGCCATGCACTATACCCGCCTGCACCCCCGGTGCGGCACCAATTACCTGTTTTTGGTTATGGCGGTGTCCATCCTGTTTTTCGCGGCGGTGGGCTGGAACGCTAACTTCTGGCTGCGGCTGTTGAGCCGGCTGCTGTTTTTGCCCCTGGTGGCGGGGTTGAGCTATGAGCTGCTGCGTTTTGCCGCCAAGTATGACAACCTGCTGACCCGGATCATCCGTGCGCCGGGCATGGCGCTGCAATACATCACCACCAAGGAGCCCACCCGGGATATGCTGGAGGTGGCCATTGCGGCCTTCCATCTGGCCATGCTGCCGGAGGAGGAAGCCCTGGCCGCGGTAAAGGAAAACCGGGCTGAAAAGGCCGCCCGGGAAGCCCAAGCCGCCCAGGAGGAAGCGCCTGCCCCTGAAGAAGCGGCCCAAGAGGCGGCGCCTTCGGAGGCGGACGGCCCGGCCCGGGAGGCGGCGGAGTGACCCTGTCGCAAGCCCTGGCCATGGGGACAGCGGCCCTGGAAGCCGGCTGCGGGGACAGCGCCCGGTTTGAGGCCCGGCAGCTGTTGGCCCATGGGATGGGGTTGGCGCGCCTGCCCCTGGCCCTGGACGCTTCCCTGTCCCCAGTCCAGGAAGCGGCATATAGGGGACTGCTGGGGCGGCGGCTTGCAGGGGAGCCCCTGCAATACATCCTGGGGCAGTGGGAATTCATGGGCCTGCCCTTTTACGTGGGGCCGGAGGCCCTGATCCCCCGGCCGGATACGGAGACCCTATGCGAGGCGGTGCTGGCCCGCCGGCCCAAGGGCCGGGGCGTAAAGCTGCTGGACCTTTGCTGCGGCACCGGATGCATCGGCCTGAGCCTGGGGAAGCTGGGGGGCTTTCTGCCCACCCTGACGGATATCAGCCCCCAATGCCTGGCCCTGGCCCAGCGGAACGCCCGGATGAACCAGGTGGAAGCCCGGTTTTTCCAGGGGGACCTGTTTGCCGCCCTGCCCCAGGGGGAAACCTTTGGGGTGATCTGCGCCAATCCCCCCTATATCCCTGCCGGGGACATCCCCTGCCTGCAGCGGGAGGTGGGCTACGAGCCCCGGCTGGCCCTGGACGGGGGGCCGGACGGCTTGGCCTTTTACCGGCGCATCGCCCAAGGATACAGGGCCCGTCTCGCCCCCAGGGGGCTGTTGGCCTTGGAATTGGGGGCCGGGCAATTCCCGGCGGTACAGGCCCTGTTTGGGGGCGGGACCGCCGTGAAGGATGTTTGCGGCCACGACCGCGTGATTTTGCTGGAACATGAGGAGGACCCATGCTGAACAAGCTGCAAGGAATCAAAGCCCGTTACGAGGAGCTCACCCATACCCTGAGCCGGCCGGAAGCCATGGCGGACCAGGCGGCCTGGCGGGACATGGTGAAGGAGCACGCCCAGCTGGAGGAGATCGTAACGGTGTTCGACGAATATACCAAGGCGGTCCAGGCTGCCGAGGATTGCAAGGAAATGCTCACAGAGCATCTGGATGGGGAAATGCGGGAGCTGGTGCACGGGGAGCTGAGCGAGCTGAGCCAGAAGGCCGAGGCCCTTACCGAGCAATTGAAGATCATGCTCCTGCCCAAGGACCCCAACGACGACAAGAACGTGATCATCGAGATCCGGGCGGGCACCGGCGGGGACGAGGCGGCGCTATTTGGGGCGGACCTGCTGCGCATGTACCAGCGGTATGCGGAGCGCCACGGCTTCAAGGGGGAGCTGCTCAACGAAAACCTCACCGAGATGGGGGGCGTGAAGGAAGTGGTGCTGTCCCTATCCGGCCGGGGGGCCTATTCCCGCATGAAATACGAGAGCGGGGTGCACCGGGTGCAGCGGGTACCGGAAACCGAGTCCCAGGGCCGCATCCACACCAGCGCGGCCACGGTGGCGGTGCTGCCCGAGGCTGAGGACGTGGAGGTGCAGATCGATCCCAAGGACCTGCAGATCGACACCTACCGCAGCGGCGGGGCCGGGGGCCAGCATGTCAATAAGACCGAAAGCGCCATACGGATCACCCATCTGCCCACGGGCCTGGTGGTTCAGTGCCAGGACGAGCGCAGCCAGCTGAAGAACAAGGAAAAGGCCATGCGGGTGCTCAAAAGCCGGCTGTTGGAGCTTTATCAATCCGAGAAGGACGCCAAGGAAGCGGGCGCCCGGAAATCCATGGTGGGCAGCGGGGACCGGAGCGAGCGGATCCGCACCTACAACTTCCCCCAGGGCCGGGTCACCGACCACCGGATCAACCTGACCATGTACCGGCTGGAGTCCTTCTTGGACGGGGACATGGACGAGGTGATCGACGCCCTGATCATCGCGGACCGGGCGGCCCAGCTTTCCGGGGACGGAGAAGGGAAGTAGTCCCAGTATGCAGACCCAGTTTTTTAACGCCACCTCCCAAAAGGAAAACGGGGTGCGCCTGGCAGGTTCCATTATCCGGTCGGGGGGGCTGGTGGCCTTTCCCACGGAAACCGTGTACGGCCTGGGGGCCAACGGCCTGGACCCGGCGGCGGTAGAGGGCATCTTCCGGGCCAAGGGCCGGCCTTCGGACAACCCCCTGATCCTCCATGTGGCCAAAAAAAGCGACGTGAAGGACCTATGGACCCGGGTGCCTGAGGAGGCCCGGCTGTTGATGGACGCCTTTTGGCCCGGGCCCCTGACCCTGATCTTCAACCGGAGCAGCCTGGTGCCGGACCAGGTGGCCGCCGGGCTGCCCACCGTGGCGGTGCGTATGCCGGACCACAAAACCGCCCTGGCCCTGATCCGGGCCGCCGGGGTGCCCATCGCCGCCCCCAGCGCCAATTTGTCCGGCCGGCCCAGCCCCACCACCGCCCAGCACGTGAAGGCGGACCTGGAGGGCCGCATCGACCTGATCCTGGATGGCGGCCCCTGCCGGGTGGGCTTGGAATCCACGGTGCTCTCCCTGTGCGGGACGCCCACCATCCTGCGGCCCGGCGGGGTCACCCGGGAAATGCTGGAGGCGGTCATGGGCAGCGTCCAGGTTTCCAGCGCCGTGCTCGCCCCCCTAAAGGGGGATGGCGCCGCCCCCTCCCCGGGCATGAAGTATAAGCATTACGCACCCAACGCCCAGGTGCGCATCGCCGGCGGAAGCCCCCGCCAGGCCGCGGAAAACATCTGCACCGCCTACGATATTGCAAGCCTGGAAGGAAAAACCTGCATGATTTTTGCTACCAGGCAGACCCAAGCCTTTTATCGGCAGCGCAAGTATGTTATAATAGGCGACAGGGAGGATCCCGCCACCCTGTGCGCCAGCCTGTTCTCAGCCCTGCGCCAGTATGGGGACGATGTGGATCTGGTCCTGTGCGAAGCCCTCCCCCAGCAGGAGATGGGCCTCGCCTATATGAACCGCCTGCTTCGGGCCGCTGGATTCCAATGGTTGGAGGAAGCATGATGCAGCAGGTTCTTTTTGTGTGTACAGGCAATACCTGCCGCAGCCCCATGGCGGAATACCTGTTTAACCAGGCCGCCGCCCGGCAGGGGCTGGCCTGGCGGGCCGCCTCCGCCGGCCTCTATGCCGCGGACGCCCCCATGAGCCAGGGCGCCCTCGCCGCCCTGGCCAAGCGCTCCATGGACGGCTCCCGCCACCGGGCCCGGCCCCTGACCGGTGCCATGGTGCAGGATGCGGATCTGGTTTTATGCATGACCCAGGCCCACCTGGACGCCCTTTTGGACCGCTTTCCCCAGGCCAACGCAAGGCGGTTGGCAGCATATGATATAAGCGACCCTTATGGCGGATCCCAACGCACCTATGATTTTGTATCAGAGCAGCTGGCGCAAGCCATCCAGGCCCTGTTACCAACCCTGTCCGCCCCGGCGGAAACGGAAAGGAGTGACGTCCCATGAAAATCGCCATCGCCAGCGATCACGGCGGCTACGCGTACAAGCAGGAATTGATCCCCTATATGGAATCCCTGGGGCACCAGGTAATGGATCTTGGTTGCCACGGCCCGGAGAGCGTGGATTATCCGGATTACGGCATTCCCTGCGCCCAGGCGGTAGCCGGGGGCCAGGCGGACCGGGGGGTGGTGATCTGCGGCACGGGAATCGGCATTTCCATTTCCGCCAACAAGGTGCCCGGCATCCGCTGCGCCCTGTGCACCGACCCGCTGATGGCCCGGCTCACCCGGGAGCATAACGACGCCAACATGTTGGCCATGGGCGGCCGCATTATCGGCATCGAGCTAGCCAAGGACATTGTACGGGTGTTCCTCTCCACGGAATTTTCCGGGGGCAGGCACAAGACCCGCATCGATAAAATCGCACAATATGAGGCGAACCGCTAAGGGCTTCCCCCCCTGCCGGCGCCTTGGCCAAAGAGACGCCGGCCCCGGGACAAGCCCCGGACGCCCCCGTTGCATTTGGCTTTTGTTTTACCAGGGGCTTTGCGCCCTGCATTTCCATGAATAACCGAAAGGAGATTTCATCAATAATGGGAAACGTCACCGTCATCGATCATCCGTTGGTCCAGCACAAGCTCTCTTACCTGCGGGATACCGAAACCGGCTCCAAGGAGTTTCGGGAGCTGGTCAGCGAGCTGGCCATGCTCCTCACCTATGAGGCTACCCGGGACCTGCCCCTGGAGGAGACCACGGTCCATACCCCTGTAGCCGACGCCAAGTGCTATGTGCTGGCCGGGAAAAAGCTGGGCATCGTCCCCATTTTGCGGGCGGGCCTTGGGATGGTGGAAGGCATGATGAGCCTGGTGCCCGCCGCCAAGGTGGGCCATATCGGCATGTACCGGGATCCGAACACCTTGCAGCCGGTGGACTATTACTGCAAGCTCCCCGCCGACGCCAGCGAGCGGGACATGCTCATCGTGGACCCCATGCTGGCGACCGGCGGTTCCGCGGTGGAAGGCATCAACGTGGTGAAGCGGGCGGGCTGCAAGAACATCAAGCTGGTGTGCCTCATCGCCGCCCCCGAGGGCATCGAAGTGGTGCAAAAGGCCCATCCGGACGTGGATATCTTTGTGGCGTCGATAGATGAATGCCTCAATGACCACGGCTATATCGTCCCCGGCCTGGGGGACGCGGGAGACCGGCTGTTCGGCACCAAATAACCAGTAACGCGCCGTTGCCTTCCCCGGCCAAGCCCGGGGAAGGCCCCTGCTTTTGGGCCCGGCGACCAAAAATTTTTTCAGCGGATTATATGATAATTTTATAACGAAGTTCGTCAGCCATGTATTGCCCTTTCTCTCTATAGGGGGTACAATGATAGAATAACCCCATATCGTGTTGGGTTTCTATATTTTTGGCATCGGGCGCCATTCTCTTCTCGCGGCGTCCGCCATCCAACCAGATCGAAGGCATTCAATTTTATAAAAGGGAGGTAAGGGAGTTGCCATCCATTATCGACATGGTCTCCCAAGCGGAGGCAGAAGCTTTATCCTTGAAAAAAGACGCGGAGCGGCAAGCCAAAGAAATGGAAGCCGCAGCCCGGCAAGACGCCCAGGCGCAGATCCAGGCGGCCCAAGAGGCGGGCCGGAACCAGGTGGCGGCCGCCATTGCCGAGGCCGAGGAGGAGGGCAAGCATATCGCCCAAGAGATATGTGACCAAGAGGCGGCCAAGGCGGCGGCTTCCAGCCAACGTGCCCGGGAGGCCCTGCCCCAGGCGGTAGCCTATATTCTGGAAAGGGTGAAAGCATGATCGTACCCATGAAACGGCTTACCCTCATCGGCCTCAAGGGGGACGAGGCGGCGCTGCTATCGGCCTTGCAGGCCATGGAGGCGGTGCAGATCCTGCCCCCGGAGGAAGGCCGGGAGAGCGAGCGGGTGGCCCAGCTGGAAAGCCGGGTCCAGCGGCTCAACAGCGCCCAGCTGGCCCTTCGGCCCTTTGCACCCAAGCAGGGGCTGGGCCCCAAGCCCCAGGCCACGGTCCAGGAGCTGGCGGACGGGCTGGAGGGCGCCCTGGGCCTTTGCGACCAGGTGGAGGAATTGGAACGGGCCGTGTCCGCCTGCCAGGCGGAGGCGGATAAGCGCCGGGCCCTGGCGGCCCAGCTCCAGCCCTGGGAGGGGCTCCAGTGCCGGGTGGAGGACATCCATCCCCGGGCGGGGATCCGGTATATGACCGGGTTCCTGCAAAAGGAGCAGATCCCCGCCCTGGAGGAAGCAGGGGCTGTGGTGGAGGTGTGCGGCGGCGAAAAGGAAGCCGCCGTGCTGATCGCCTGCCTGGAGGGGGACTATGCCCAGGTGAGCGGCCTTGCAAAGGAGCTGCGCTTCAAGGAGTACGCCTTCCCGCCCGTACAGGGCACGGTGCAGGAGAACCTGGCGGCCCTTCAGCAGGAGATCGCCGGCCTGATTGCCCAGGGGGAGGCCCATCAGCAGGCGCTGGCAGCGCTGGGCAAGGAGCGGGACGCCCTGCTCCGGGGCCAGGATGCGGCCATCATCCAGCGGGAGCTGGAGGTGGGGCGCACCCTGCTGGCCACCACGGACGCCACCTTTATCCTGGAGGGCTGGGTTCGTTCGGACCAGGTGGAGGATATCCAAAAGGCCCTGGACCAGGTGACGGAGGTCTATTATCTGGACCTAAGGGACCCCGCGGAGGACGAGACGCCTCCCACGGTGCTCAAAAACAAGCCCCTGGTGGCCCCCTATGAGGCGGTCACCAACCTGTATTCCCTGCCGGGCTATGACTCGGTGGACGCTACGCCCCTGTTTGCGCCCTTCTATTTTATCTTTTTCGGCATGATGCTTTCGGATTCCGCCTATGGCCTTGTGCTGAGCCTGGGGTGCCTTGCCTTTTTGAAGAAGCTCAAGCCTACGGGCATGATGCGGGACCTGGCCCTGGTGTTGTTCCAGGGGGGTATCTCCACCATCATCATGGGCCTGTTCGTAGGTACCTTCGCCGGCTTGAGCTGGCCCACGGTATTTGCAGGCACCGCCCTGGAGAACGTATTCCCCTTTATCGACAGCTCCACCGACCCCATTTCCATGCTGATCCTATGCTTTGCCCTGGGGATCGTGCATATGTTCTACGGGGTGTTCATCGCCGCCTGGCAGTGCATCAAAAAGGGAGATTGGGTAGGCGCCTTTGTGGATAACCTGTGCTGGCCCCTGATCATCATCGGCCTGCTGCTGCTGGCCGCCCCCATGCTGAACCTGCCCGCCGCCCTGGGCACGGTGGGCCAGTGGCTGGCCATCCTCTGCGCGGTGGTGGTGTTCCTGTTCTCCGCCCGTTCCAAGGGCTGGACTGTGGGCCGGTTCATCAGCGGCGCCGGGAAGCTGTACGACATCACCAGCTGGCTGGGAGACGTGCTCTCCTATTCCCGTATCTTCGCCCTGGGCCTGTCCACCGCCGTTATCGGCCTGGTGCTCAACACCCTGGGCGGGATGCTCTACAGCGCCTTCCAAGGGAATATGGCCCTGCAGATCCTGGGCTTTTTGCTCACGGCCGTGATGCTGGTGTTCCTCCATGTGTTCATGATGCTCATCAGCGCCCTGGGCTGCTTTGTCCATACGGCCAGGCTGCAATATGTGGAGTTCTTCGGCAAGTTTTATGATGGTTCCGGCAAGCCTTTCCGGCCCCTGTCCTATAAGACCAAGCACGTACAGGTTCGCTAACCCAGCGGGAACCGGCGGCTTCCCGCCGGAAAACATACGCATCCTACCAAACTAAGAAATAATTCTGGAGGTTTCTTACAATGACATTCTTCGAATTCCTGAGCAACAACGGACAGCTTCTTGCAGCAATCGGCGCGGTATGCGCTGCCATGTTCGCCGGCATCGGCTCCGCCATTGGCGTTGGCAAGGCAGGCCAGGCGGGCGCCGCCGTCATTTCGGAAAACCCGGATCTGTTCGGCTCCGTGCTGGTGCTCCAGCTCCTGCCCGGTACCCAGGGTATTTACGGCCTGCTCATCGGCTTCGTTATTGCCCAGAAGGCGGGCCTGCTGGGGGCCAGCGACGTGGTAGTATCTGCCGCGGCGGGCATGCAGCTCCTCTTCGCCTCCCTGCCCATCGCCTTTGGCGGCTTGCTCTCCGCCATCGCCCAGGCCAAAGCCGCTTCCGCCGGCATCATGATGGTTGGCAAGCGGCCGGAAGAAGCTGGTAAGGGCATTATCTTCACCGTCATGGTTGAGACCTATGCCGTGCTGGCCCTGCTGTTCTCCTTCCTGATGGTCAACGGCGTGCAGCTTTAATGCAGCCCGTAGGATAAGGGAGAAACACGCATGGCTATGGATGTAAAAAACAGCGAACGGCTGCTGTCCTCCATATTGGACAGCGCCCGGGCGGAAGCGGATGCCATCATGGCCCAGGGTAAGGAGCGGGCCGATGCCATCCAGGCGGAGGCCCAGGCGGAAGCCGCCCGCATCGCCCAGGAGGCGGAGGCCAAGGCCATGGCTGCCCGAACGGACGTGCTGGAGCGCAGCCGCACCAACGCGGGCCTGGACGCCCGCAAGGCGGCCCTGGCCCAGCGGCGGGCAGTGGTGGACGCGGCCTTTGCGGAGGCCCTAACGGCCATGTGCCAACTGGACGAGGCGGCGCGAAAGGATCTACTGAAAAAGCTGCTGCTGGAAAACGCCGAAGGCGGCGAAAGCATCCGCCCCGCCCAGGGGGATGCGGCCGGCCTGGCCCAGCTGCTCCCGGCGGTGAACCAGGCCCTGGGCCAGGCGGGCAAAGCGCCCCTGACCCTGGGGGATCCCCGGCCGGGGATCCAGGGCGGGTTCTTCCTGGTGGGGGCCAGCTACGAGCTGAATTGCTCCTTTGAGGCCCTGCTGCGGGATCTGCGGGAAACCGAAGTGAGCAAGGTGGCCGACCTATTATTCGGATAAAGAGAGGTAGTTGCTATGCCACAGGATAGCGTCATTTACGGCGTAAGTCGCATACGCTGCCACGAGAAAAACCTGCTGGGGCCGGCCCGGCTACAGCGGATGCTGGACGGCAACGCGGAAGAAGCGGTGCGCCAGCTGGTGGATATGGGGTATGGCGGCCTGCCCGATGCCACCGTGGCGGATGCGGAACAGATGATGGCCAATGAGCTGGCCGCCGCCTACGAGCTGGTGAAGGAGGTCTCCTTCCGGCCGGCTGTCACGGACTTGTTCCTTATGAAGGCAGACGTGCACAACCTGAAGGTGCTGCTCAAGCTCCGGCTCACAGGCAGCAAGGAACCCCCTGTATTGCTCCGGGGGGGCGTTTACAGCGTGGAAGCCCTCAGCCATATGGTGGAGGCCGGGGAATACAAGCAGCTGCCCCCCGCCTTCCAGGAAACCCTGGACGCCCTGGAGCAGAGCTTCCAGGTGCGGGTGGACCCCGCCCGGATCTCCACGGCCCTGGACAGCGCCTATATCCAGCACGCCTATTCCTGCAAGCTTCCCGCCCAGGCGCGGGATTACTTCAAGGCCCTGGCGGATTTTGACAACGTGCTGACCCTGCTTCGGGCCCGGCAGATGCAGGCGGACCCGGACCGGTTTGCGGCCCTGCTGCTGCCCCCGGGGGATATCCCCCACGCCGCCCTATTGGGCGCCCTGGAGGCGCCGGTGGAGGCCCTGGGCCGGCTGGTGGCCATAGGCCCCGCCCGCCAGGCTATCCTCAAGGGCCTGGAGGGCCTGCAAAAGGGCGAGGGCATCGCCCCCATGGAGCGGGAACGGGACGATTACCTGATGGGCCTGTTCCAGGGCGCCCGGTTCGACAACGATTCCGTGGCCCCCTTGCTGGCCTATCTGCTGGCCAGGGAGCAGGAGGCCGCCTGCATCCGGCTGATCATCACGGTGAAGCGGAACGGGCTGCCGGATAGCATCATCACAGAAAGGCTGCGTGGATTATATGGCTGGTAAAAAAGGCGATCTTGCAATCATCGGCGACCGGGACTCCGTCCTGCTGGCCAAGGCCGTGGGCCTGGCGGTGTTCGACGAGACGGACCCGGAAAAGGCCAGCCGCCTGATCCACAGGCTGGCCCGGGAGGAATATAAGGTCATTTTCCTGACAGAGCCCTTGTTCGCGGCCTGTGGGGAGGCGGTGGCCCAATACAAATCCGAAACCTTCCCCGCCATCATCCCCATTCCGGATTCCCATGGGACGTCCGGCGTTGCGATGGCCAACATCAAGGCCAATGTGGAAAAGGCGATTGGCGCGGATATACTTTTTGCGGAGGAGAAATAGATGGCAGTACAAGGAACCATAGTGAAAGTTTCCGGCCCGCTGATCGTTGCCAGCGGCATGGCGGACGTGCAGATGTTCGACGTGGTGCGCGTTTCGGAAAAGCAGCTGATCGGCGAGGTGATCGAGCTGCGGGGCGACCGGGCCTCCATTCAGGTGTATGAGGAGACCGGCGGCATCGGCCCCGGGGAACCGGTGGAATCCACCGGCGCGCCCCTGTCCGTGGAGCTGGCCCCGGGGCTGATCGAATCCATTTACGACGGTATCCAGCGTCCCTTGGATAAGGTGCGTGCCCAGGCCGGCGACCGGATCACCCGCGGCATCGTGGTGGACTCGCTGGACCACAGCCGGCTGTGGAATTTTGAGCCCGTGGCCAAAGTGGGCGACCAGCTCACCGCCGGCGACGTACTGGGCACGGTGCAGGAGACCGAGGCGGTGCTCCACAAGGTGATGGTGCCCCCGGGCTATGCCGGGGAGCTCACCTGGATCGGCCAGGGGGAATACAACATCGTGACCCCCATCGCCAAGCTGAAAACCGATAAGGGCGAGGTGGAGCTGCCCATGCTCCAGAAGTGGCCGGTGCGCCGGGGCCGTCCCTACGCCCAGAAGCTGGCCCCCAAGGAGCCCATGATCACCGGCCAGCGGGTTATCGATACCCTGTTCCCGGTGGCCAAGGGCGGCGTGGCCGCGGTGCCCGGCCCCTTCGGCAGCGGCAAGACCGTGGTGCAGCACCAGCTGGCCAAGTGGGCGGATGCGGACATCATCGTATACGTGGGCTGCGGCGAGCGGGGCAACGAGATGACCGACGTGCTCATGGAGTTCCCGGAATTGAAGGACCCCCGCACCGGCCTTTCCCTGATGAAGCGCACGGTGCTTATCGCCAATACCTCCGACATGCCGGTGGCAGCCCGTGAGGCCTCCATTTACACCGGCATCACCATCGCAGAATACTTCCGGGATATGGGCTATAAGGTGGCCATCATGGCGGACTCCACCTCCCGTTGGGCGGAGGCCCTTCGTGAGATGAGCGGCCGCTTGGAGGAGATGCCCGGCGAAGAAGGCTACCCCGCTTACCTGGGCAGCCGCCTTGCCGAGTTCTATGAGCGGGCCGGCGTGGTGATCACCCTGGGCAGCGAGGGCAAGGAGGGCGCGGTCACCGCCATCGGCGCCGTGTCCCCGCCGGGCGGCGATATTTCCGAGCCCGTGTCCCAGGCCACGCTGCGCACGGTAAAGGTGTTCTGGGGCCTGAGCTCCAAACTGGCCTACGCCCGCCACTTCCCGGCCATCGACTGGCTGACCAGCTATTCTTTGTATCTGGACCGGCTGGAGCCCTGGTTCAATAAGGCGGTGGATCCCGAATGGTCCGCCATGGTGCAAAAGGCCATGGCCATGCTTCAGGAGGAGAGCGAGCTGGAGGAAATCGTCCGGCTGGTGGGCATCGACGCCCTGAGCTATAAGGACCGGCTGACCCTGGAGGCCACCCGTTCCATCCGTGAGGACTACCTGCACCAGAACGCCTTCCATGAGGTGGACACCTATGCGTCTCCCGCCAAGCAGGCCATGATGCTCCGGCTGATCCTGGCTTACTACGAAAAGAGCCTGGACGCCCTGGAAAAGGACGCCTCCTTCAGCAAGCTGGCTTCCCTGCCCGTGCGGGAGGAGCTGGGCCGTTTCAAGTATGTGCCCGAAGAGGAATGTCCGGCCCGTTACCAGGCGGTGTTGGCCGAGCTGGATAAGCAGATCCGCGCACTGACCGAGGGAGGTAACGAGGATGCGTAAAGAATATCGTACCATAAAAGAAGTAGCCGGCCCCCTGATGCTGGTGGAGCAGGTGGAAGGCGTAAAATACGACGAGCTGGTGGAGATCGAACAGGCCAACGGCGAATTGCGCCGGGGCCGCGTGCTGGAGATCAACGGGGATAAAGCTCTGCTGCAGCTGTTCGAGGGCTCCCAGGGCCTGCGTATTTCCGATTCCAAGGCCCGGTTCCTGGGCCGCTCCATCGAGCTGGCGGTGGCGCCGGATATGCTGGGCCGCGTGTTCGACGGCATGGGCCGTCCCAAGGACGGCGGCCCCGCCCTGATCCCGGAAAAGATGCTGGATATGAACGGCGCCCCCATCAACCCGGCGGCCCGGGACTATCCCAACGAGTTCATCCAGACCGGCATCTCCGCCATCGACGGCCTGAATACCCTGGTGCGCGGCCAGAAGCTGCCGGTGTTCTCCGGCTCCGGCCTGCCCCACGCCAACCTGGCCGCCCAGATCGCCCGGCAAGCCCGGGTGCGGGGCACGGACGAGAGCTTTGCCGTGGTGTTCGCCGCCGTGGGCATCACCTTTGAGGAAGCCGATTTCTTCATCAGCGACTTCCGGGCCACCGGCGCCATCGACCGGACGGTGACCTTCATCAACCTGGCCAACGACCCGGCCATCGAGCGTATCGCTACCCCCCGTATGGCTTTGACCGCCGCGGAATATCTGGCCTATGACCTGGGGATGCACGTGCTGGTCATCATCACGGACATCACCAACTACGCCGAAGCCCTCCGGGAGGTCTCCGCCGCCCGTAAGGAGGTCCCCGGCCGCCGGGGCTACCCGGGCTACCTGTACACCGACCTTGCTACCATGTATGAGCGGGCCGGCCGGATCAAGGGCAATGCGGGTTCCATCACCATGATCCCCATCCTGTCCATGCCCGAGGATGACATCACCCACCCCATCCCCGACCTGACCGGCTACATCACCGAGGGCCAGATCATCCTTTCCCGGGATCTGCACCGCCGGGGCATTACGCCCCCCATCAACGTGCTCCCCTCCCTGTCCCGTCTGAAGGATAAGGGCATCGGCAAGGGCAAAACCCGGGAGGATCACGCGGACACCATGAACCAGCTGTTCGCCGCCTATTCCCGGGGCAAGGACGCCAAGGAATTGGCCGTCATCCTGGGCGACGCCGCCCTGTCCGAGGTGGATAAGCTCTACGCCAAGTTCGCCGACGCCTTCGAGGAGAAATACGTCTCCCAGGGCTACTATACCAACCGGAGCATTGAGGAGACCCTGGACATCGGTTGGGAGCTGCTTTCCATCCTGCCCAGGAGCGAGCTCAAGCGTATCAAAGACGTTTACCTGGATAAATACCTTCCCAAAAAAGAGGAGGCGTAGCCTATGGCAGCCCTGCAAGTGAAACCCACCCGCATGGAGCTTTCCAATCTGAAGAAGAAACGGAAGGTGGCTGTGCGGGGCCATAAGCTCATGAAGGACAAACGGGATGAAATGGTCCGCCGGTTTATCCTCTACATCCGCAAAAACAAGGAGCTGCGGCAAGAGGTGGAGGAAAAGCTGGCCAAGGCCATGCAGGGGTTTGTGCTGGCCCGGGCTTCCATGAGCACCGAGGCCATCGAGGAAGCCCTGTGCTATCCCGCCCAGCCCGCTACCATCCAGGTGGACACCCAACACGTCTTGTCCATCCAGGTGCCCAAGCTCCAGCTGGATACCCAGGGCGGGTTCGATTATCCCTACGGCTTCATGACCACCAGCGCGGAGCTGGACGGCGCGGTGCAGGCCTTTGCTGAGGTGCTGCCCCTGCTGATCCAGCTGGCGGAGGTGGAAAAAATCTGCAACCGGCTGGCGGATGAGATCGAAAAGACCCGCCGCCGGGTCAACGCCCTGGAATACGTGATGATCCCCCAATTCGACGAGGCGATCCGGACCATCACCATGAAGCTGGACGAGAACGAGCGTGGCAATCTGACCCGTCTGATGAAGACCAAGGACATGATCGCCAACCGCTGACCACGCCCCTTTCCAGGCGCTCACCGCCCAGTCCCCCATCCATGGGGCTGGGCGTTTCTTCTTTCCCCGGGGTCCCACCGGGGGGGCGGCGGCGGGCGCTTTGCGCCCGGAAACGTCCATAGGGGCGGGGCCGGAGGCTCCGCCCCTATGGACGTTTTGTTTGGCGGCCCGGGGGCTCGCAGGGCCCCTGGGCACGCCAAACGCCGCCGCCCCCCCTGCGCCCTCCCTCAGACCAAATAGCTATCCGGGATTCCTTCCATCACCACGGTGAGCTTGTCCCCCTGGTCCGGTTCCTGCTCCAGCTCCAGCAGCAGCTTGGCTGCTGTCACCCGGTCGGCGGCCCGGACATCCGGATCCCCGCAGATGGCCAGCAGGCAGGATAGGGCGATCTCCCGGATCGCGGTTTTTTGTTCTTCCATGGGCAATCCCCTCCTTTCCGCGCGATCGGATTGTACACCCTTGCGAAGTATGCTATGATGAGGACAACGTATTGTTTCACCCAAAGGAGGATTCCATGCGCTCCATCATCCGTCCCGCCGCCCTTCTGGTGGCGTGCCTGTTTATTACCGGCTGCACCGCCCAGCCGGCCGCCACTCCCGCAGAGGAGGTAGTGACTCTGACCCCGGCCCCTGCGGATACCCCGGCCCCCCAGGCAGGGCCCGTGACCCTGTACTATCCGGAGGGAGCGACCGAAGGGGATGCGGCCTACAAGCTGACCTATACGCTGCCGGTCTTTTCCGGGGAGGATGCGGCTGCTGCGGCCATGAACGCGGCGGTTGAGGATTGGCGGCAGGAGCTTTTGGCCCGGGTGGAAACCGAACGGCTCCCCCTGGCGGACCGGGTCGAGGGGGCCGACCTGCCCGGCACCCAGGTCAGCAGCCTGTGCATCGAGGCGGAAACGCCTTTGGGCCGCTTTACCAGCGTGCTGTTCTATGAGGACGAGTGGTACGAAAATCAAAACGGTGCGGCCCAGCGGATCTCCACCCTGGTGTTCGATGAAATGGGCCGGGAATGCAACCTGGCGGCTGCCAGCGGGGTCTACGATCCCCTGCCCCTGGCGGCCCAGCAGGTGTGGAACATCATCAGCATGGATCCCGGGGCCTATTATGGAGACCTGACCATCCAGGATGTGCGCGAGAGCCTGGATCTATATAACGGGTTTTCCGTATCGGAGGAGGGCTATACCCTATATGTGCAGCCCGGGGTGCTGGCGGCGGACGAAAGCAATGCCGCGCCTCTGGAGTTCAGCTTTGGCCGCAACGGGCTATATCCGGACTTTGTGGGGGACCTGATGACGGCGGAGGCGTACGAGACCCTGCTGCCCCAGCTCTTTGCCCTGGCCAGCCACTGCGGGCCGGGCTTCCAAAGCTGGCAGGGGGAAGCCTTTGACCCGCCGGAGGCCTTTACCCATGGGTTTCGGCTGGATTCCGCCAGCCTGCAAGGGGAGGAGCTGCTCCTGCGGGGCCAGCTGATCCAGGGGACGCCGGGAGAACTGGAGGCAACGGAGATCGCCGCCGCCCAACTGACCCTGACCCGGGAGCAGGGGGACGGCTGGCAGCTGGCGTCCCTGGCCCTCTCGTAAGCGCGTTTGCGCCCGCCCGGGGCCTTGCAGGTTGCCCGGCCAAGGGGGGCGGCGGCAGGGCGCGAAGCGCCCGAAACGCGCAGGGGCGGGG
>UQOG01000030.1 GCA_900542615.1 uncultured Eubacteriales bacterium
CCCCCGGCCGCCAAACGCCGCCGCCCCCCCACGGGGACGCCCCGGGCTTGCGGAACGTCCGGCCTGGCCGGGCGCGACGCACCCCCCGGCGCGGTCGTGCTTGCGGCAGGGAAACGATGCCCCAAGGCTCCGGCAGCCCGCCGCCAACGGCGGCCTCCATGGCAGGGCTAGGCCATGAAAAACGCCCCAACGGAAACCCGTTGGGGCGAAGGGAAAACCCAGATGGTATGCGGTTATTCGCAGGTATCTCCAGCGGCGGCGGAGGCGGCGGCATCGCCCAGGGCGCCTACGCTGCCTTCTGCGACCTCGGTCTCAATGGGCTGATCCTCCAGGTTGCTCCACTCCATCATGGAGCCGTCGTACACCTTCACGTTCTCAAAGCCCAGGATGTAGGTGAGGGCAAACCAGGTGTGGGAAGCCCGATGGCCCCGCTGGCAGTAGGTGACGATCTCCTTGTCCGGGGTCACGCCCACGGAGGCATAGAGCTGGGTCAGCTCTTCCACGCTGCGGAAGAAGCCGTTCTCGTCCACGGCGTCCATGTAGTATACATCCACCGCGCCGGGGATGTGGCCGCCACGGGCATTGCCATCGGCCACGGCCTCGCCGGAATAATCCGCAACGGGACGGCAATCCAGCAGCACGGCGCCTTCGGGCAGGTTGATCACATAGTCCTTGTCCACGTTGATGTCGTTTTCTGTGGAGATCACCTTGTATTCGGAGGCTTCTACCGCGGGGCTGGCGCCGGTTTCCGTGGCCTTGCCGGCGGCGGTCCAGGCTTCATAGTGGCCGTCCAGCAGGTAGGTGGCGGTGTGGCCGAAGGCTTCCAGGGTCCAGATGAGCCGGGGGGCCATTTGGGGCTTGGAGGCGCTGGCATAGGTGATGATCACATCTTCGGGGGTGATGCCGTAGCTGCTCATCAGGGCCTCGAATTGCTCCGCCGTGGCGATTTCGCCGTCTACCGGGTTGTCGGGATTCTCGAACTGTTTGTTGTTGATGTTCATAGCGCCGGGGATATGGCCCGCCTCGTAATCCTCCGCACCCCGCAGGTCAAAGACCTTGGCGCCTTGGGCGATCAGGGCTTCCACCTCGTCCGGGGTGATAAGCTTTTCGCTGGCGTCCACCGCCGCGGTGACCGTGGCGGCAGGAGCTTCCGCCGCAGGGGCTGCGCCTTCGCCGCTCTCCAGCAGGGCTACATACTCGTCCCCGGCTTCCGCCCAGCCGTTTTGCCCGCCCTCCAGGGTGTACAGACTCCCGGCGGCCACGCCCATCTGCTGAAGCAGATTCGTGGCGGCTTCGGCGTATTTCTTGCCGGAGTAGCAGATCAGCACAAATTTTTCATCCCCGTTGCCGGTCTCGGCGCCGGTGGCGGCGGAGACCGCAGCCTTCAGGTTGGCCAGGGAGGTCTCGTCGTCGGAATTGCTGATGGTAGCGTCCACATCCGCGCTATAGGCGCCCTGAATATGGGAGGCGGCATAATCCGCAGCCTTGCGCACATCCAGCAGGATGTAACCTGCATCGCCCGCGTCCAGGGCGGCCTTCAGGTCTTCTTTGGTGATGTACTGGGTTCCGGTTTCAGCCGGCGCTTCGGCGGAAGCGTCAGCAGCAGGCGCCTGGGTGGCGCAGCCGGTGAGAAGCAGCAGCATGGCCATCAGGGCGGCTGCCAGGCTCATGAGTAGGGACCGTTTCATTTGTATCTTGTTCCTCCAAAACGTTTTTGCGCACGGGACCCCATGTCCCGTTTGCCCCATCATCGTAGCACCGGCGCTCTGGGAATACCAATTCATTTTCAGGAGGAAAACCAGGGGATATATTGCCTTTCTCTCTAAATTGGAATTTTCATGACGCTTTTTTTAGGGGAGTTTAACCGGGGGCCGCCCATGCCGGCTGGCGCCGGCTGCAACAAAAAACCGGAATGCCGTGCCAGAAGCCACGCCGGCAGAGGCTTTTACAAAAAGCAGGGCTAATTTTTTCATAAGGAGGAGTGCAATTTTTTTCCGTGCAAGAAATGATGCAAATACCTGAGATTTGCAGGAAAAGGTACCTGCCAATCCAAGAAAAATGTGGTATACTATGATGAAATTTAATGAAAAGAACGGAGGGTTTGCCATGCGGCAATGGATTTCCAAACGACAGGCGGCCATCGGCCCCAACACCATGATGGCATTGTTTGCCAACGCGAAAAAGTATCCAGACGTGATCAACCTGTCCATCGGGGATCCGGATATACCCACCCCCCAGGCCATTCTGGACGCCATGTACCAGGATAGCTGCCAGGGGCATACCAAGTATACCCCCTCCAAGGGGGATCCGGAGCTGATCCAGGCGGTTTGCGACTTTTACAAGGAAGAGCACGGCCTGGAGCTGGGGCCGGAATGGGTCACCATAACCCCAGCGGCCTGTTCAGGCATGTATCAGGTGATGCAGGCGGTGCTGGACCCTGGGGACGAGGTGCTGATCTTTTCCCCCTATTTCTCCCCTTACGCCTCCCAGACCCAGGCGGCTGGCGGCGTGCCGGTGCTGGTGCCCTGCTTGGCGGAGGAGGGGTTTCAGCCCAACGCCCAGCGGGCGGCGGCCTATGTAACCCCCAAAACCAAGGCCATGATCGTCAACACCCCCAACAACCCCACCGGCGCCTGCTACACCCGGGAGACCCTGGAGGGGTTGGCGGCGCTGGCCAAGGCGGCGGACCTATTGGTGATTGCGGACGACATCTATACGGACCTGTGCTTCACCTCGGAATTCCTCCCCATCATGACCCTGCCGGGTATGCGGGAGCGCACGGTGACCTTGGGCTCCTGCAGCAAGAACTTCGTGATGACCGGTATGCGCATCGGCTGGGTGGCAGCGCCCCCGGAGGTGGCGGAAGGGGTGCGCTATGTGGGGGAAAACATCATCTACTGCGCCCCCTCCACCGGCCAGCGGGCGGCAATCTATGCCCTACGCCATCGGGCGGAACTGCGGCCGCTGGTAGGGCCGGTGTTTCGGGAGCGGGTATATTATGCCCGGGACCGGATCCGCCAGCTGCCCTTTATGACGGATTGCCCGGCCCAGGGGAGCTTTTACGTATTCCCGGGCATCGGGCCCACGGGATTGAGCAGCATGGAAGCCTGCCAGGTATTCTTGGATGAAGCCCATGTGCTCATGCTGCCGGGCTCCGTGTTCGGCCAGGCGGGGGAGGGCTATATGCGCATCGCCTGCACCCTGGGGCTGGATCAGCTGGGGGAGGCCTTTGACCGGCTGGAAAAGCTGTCCTTCTAGGGAAAGGGAGAACGTTCGCCATGGAAAAAGACGCGTTGGAAAAAGCCCGGCAGGCCATCGACCGGATCGACGGGGAAATGGCCCGCCTGTTCCAGGCCCGCATGGAGGCGGTGGCCCAGGTGGCCGCCTATAAGGCGGAACAGGGCTTGCCCATCCTGGACGGGGCACGGGAGGCCCAGGTGCTGGAGCGCAACCTGGACCGGCTGCCCCCAGGGCATCCCCTCCGGGCCTACTACCGGGATTTCTTACAATACAATATGGCCTTGTCCCGGCAATACCAGGCCGGGCTGTTGGGCCGGGACGCCGTTGCCTATCAGGGGGTGCCGGGGGCCTTTTCCCACATCGCCCTGACCCGGCTCTTCCCCCATGCCCGGGCTTTGGCCTGCCCCACCTTCGAGGGGGTGTTCGCGGCGGTGCAGGCGGGCCGGGCAGCCCATGGGGTGCTGCCCTTTGAAAACAGCCAGGCCGGGGACGTGGCCGAGACATTGGATCTTTGCATGGCCAACCCGGGCTGCTATGTGCAGCGGATGTACGACCTGCCGGTGACCCAGAACCTGCTGGGCCTGCCCGGGGCCGCCCTGGGGGATATACGCCGGGTGCTGTCCCATCCCCAGGCCCTGGGCCAATGCCGGGAATTCCTGCTCCGGCTGGGCCTGGAGGGGGAGCCCCGGGCCAATACCGCCATCGCCGCCCAGGAGGTGGCGGGGACCGGGGACCTTACCCTGGGGGCCATCGCCTCCCGGGAGACCGCGGCCCTTTACGGCCTACAGGTGCTCTGTCCGGACATCAGCCGGGAGCGGGACAACACCACCCGCTTTATGGTCATCGGCAAGGAGCCGCCCCAGATGGGCAACCGGTTTTCCCTGCTCTTTACCATTCCCCATGTGGCCGGGTCCCTGGCTCGGGTGGTGGAGACCATCGGCAAGCAGGGCTATAATATGGAAAGCATCAAAAGCCGGCCCTTGCCCCATACGGCCTGGGAATACTATTTTTATACGGAATTGGTGGGGACGCCGGGTCCGGCTTTGCTGGAAGCCCTAAGGACCCAATGCAGCAGCCTGCGGCTGTTGGGCCGGTATGAACGGGAGGACGGACATGCGCATTGATATGGAGCTGGGCAGCCGCAGCTATCCCATCCTGGTGGAGCGGGGCTGCTTAAACAGGCTGGGCAGCCTGGCAAACCTACAGCGGAACATTCTGGTGGTCACGGATACCGGGGTGCCAAAGCCCCTGGTGGAGGCGGCCCTGGCCCAGTGCCCCCAGGGCCATCTGATCACCCTGCCCCAGGGGGAGGGGAGCAAAAGCCTGGCCGCCTTTGAGGCCCTGCTCACCCGAATGCTGGAGCTGGGATTTTCCCGCAAGGACGGGGTATTGGCCCTGGGCGGCGGGGTGATCGGGGACCTGGCGGGGTTCGCCGCCGGATGCTATATGCGGGGCATCGATTTTATCAATTGCCCCACCACCACCCTGTCCCAGGTGGATTCCTCCATCGGGGGCAAGACCGCCGTGAACCTGGGGGGCAGCAAGAACCAGGTGGGGGTGTTCCACCAGCCCAGGCTGGTGCTGGTGGACCCGGATACCCTCCATACCCTGCCGCCCCGGCACTTTGCCGCCGGCCTGGCGGAGGCCCTCAAGGCGGGGCTGATTGGGGACCCCCAGCTCTTTGCCCTGCTGGAACAGGGGGACCTCCAAGCCCATTTGGAGGAGATCCTGTGCAGGAGCCTGCTGGTGAAAAAGGCCCTGGTGGAGCAGGACGAGCGGGAGGCGGGCCCCCGGGCAGCCCTGAACCTGGGCCATACCATCGGCCACGCCATCGAGAGCGAGGAGGGCCTGGGCGGCCTATATCACGGGGAATGCGTGGGCCTGGGCATGCTGCCCATGATCCAGGACCCCCAATTGAAGCAACGGACCATCGCCGTATTGGAACGGCTGGGCCTGCCCCATACCATCCGGTATGACGGGGCGGCCATCTTCCGGCGGCTTTGCCATGACAAAAAGGCGGACAGCGGCTATGTGACCCTGGTGCGGGTGCCGGCCCTAGGCCAATACCGGCTGGATCGGACGCCCCTTTCGGCCCTGCCCGCCATCATCGGGGAGGGGATCGGATGAACCGGGATACCATGGGCCAAAGCCTGACGTTGACCCTGTTTGGGGAAAGCCACGGCCCCGCCGTGGGCTGCGTGGTCCAGGGGCTGGCCCCGGGGCTGGAGATCGACCTGGATTTCATGGCCCGGCAGCTGCAACGGCGCAAGGGCGCAGCCCCCCTTTCCACCGGCCGGCGGGAGGCGGACGCGCCCCAGATCCTGAGCGGGGCATACCAGGGCCGCACCACCGGCACGGCCCTGTGCCTTTTGATCCCCAACCAGGATACCCACAGCAAGGACTATGGGAGCCTTTGGGATACCCCCCGGCCCGGCCACGGGGATTATACCGGCCGGGTCAAATACCAAAGCTATAACGATCCCCGGGGCGGCGGCCATTTCAGCGGCCGGCTCACCGCCCCCATCGTGGCGGCGGGCAGCATCCTGCTACGGCTCCTGGAAGGGAAAGGGGTGCGGGTGGGCACCCGGCTCAAGCAGGTGGGCACGGTCCAAGACCCCACGGCCTTCGCCCTGGGCCAGGCTCCCTGCGAAAGCCAGCTTACGGCCCTTTCCGCCCGCGCCTTTCCCACCCTGTCCCCCCAGGCGGGGGAGGCCATGGAGGCGGAGATCCTCCGGGCCCGCCAGGCGGGGGACAGCGTGGGGGGCATCCTGGAGACCGCCGTCACCGGCCTGCCCCCCGGCCTGGGGGAACCCTTTTTCGCCAGCGTGGAAAGCCAGCTGGCGGCCCTGCTGTTTTCCATCCCCGGTGTAAAGGGGCTGGAATTCGGCAGCGGCTTCCGCCTGGCCGCCATGCAGGGCAGCCAGGCCAACGACCCCTTCCGCATGGAGGCCGGCAAGGTGGTTACCGCCACCAACCACAACGGCGGGGTCAACGGCGGCATCACCAACGGCATGCCCCTGCTGTTTTCCACGGCGGTGAAACCCACCCCCAGCATTTACCAGCCCCAGGCCACGGTGGACCTGGCCGCCCGGGAAAACGCCACCCTTCAGATCCAGGGCCGGCACGATCCCTGCATCGCCCATCGGGCGGCGGCGGTCCAGGACTGCCTCACCGCCCTGTGCCTGGGGGACCTGTTGAACCAGGCCCTGGGCCTGGCCTGGCAGCAAGGGGCCGGCTGGCCCAAGGAGGCGCCATGGAATACGGATTGATCGGCAACCCCCTGGGGCACAGCTTTTCCAAGCCCATCCACGAGGCCCTGGGGGGCTATGCCTACCGGCTTTGCCCCCTGGAGCCGGAAGCCCTGCCGGGGTTCCTGCAAAGGCGGGATTTTTTAGGCGTCAACGTGACCATCCCCTATAAGGCTGCGGTGATCCCCTACCTGGACCAGGTGGACCCCATGGCAAAGGCCATCGGCGCGGTGAATACCATCGTGAACCGGGAGGGCCGGCTCCTAGGCTACAATACGGATTACCTGGGGTTCTTGCACTTGGCCCGGGAGACGGGAGTGGACTTTGCAGGAAAAAACCTGCTGATCCTGGGCAGCGGCGGCACCAGCCATACGGTATCCGCCGCGGCCCGGGCCCAGGGCGCCCGGCGCATCCAGATCGCCAGCCGGAGCCCCGGGCCGGGGCAGCTCTCCTATGAACAGGCCCTGGCGCAACCGGACGTGGAACTGCTGGTGAACACCACCCCCCTGGGCATGTACCCCAACAACCAGGCCTGTCCCATAGACCCGGGAGCCTTCCCTTGCCTAACGGCCGTGTTGGACGTGGTATACAATCCCCTGCATACCTGCCTGGTGCAGCAGGCCCGGGCCCTGGGCCTGCCCGCTGCCGGCGGGCTGCCCATGCTGGTGGCCCAGGCCAAATACGCGGCGGAGCTGTTTTTAAACCGGCCCCTGCCGGACGACGCCCTAACGGCCATTTCCCGGGAAATATGGGCAAAGCGGGCAAACCTGGTGCTCATCGGAATGCCGGGCAGCGGCAAAACCAGCTTGGGCCGCCTATGCGCCAAGGCCCTGGGCCGCCCCTTCGTGGACGTGGACGCGGCGGTGGAGGCGGCGGCGGGCATGGCCGTTTCCCGCATCTTCCAGCAGGAAGGGGAGGAAGGTTTCCGCCGCCGGGAGACCCAGGCGGTGCTAAAATTGGCCCGGGAGACCGGGCAGGTGATCGCCACCGGAGGCGGCTGCGTGCTGCGCAGGGAAAATTTGCAGGCCCTGGCCCAGAACGGGGTCATCCTACTGGTGGAGCGGCCCCTGGACCAATTGGCCCTGGGGGCGGGCCGGCCCCTTTCCGGCAGCCGGGAGGCGGTGGAAGCCCTTTACCAGGCCCGCCAGCCCCGCTATCGCCAGGCGGCGGCGGGGGTCATTCAAAACCATACTACATTGGAAGAAGCAGCTAGGCAGGCTACGGCGGAATTTCTCCGGCTGGCCCGGCCCTCGGCTTACCGAAAGGATTCAAACATATGATTATCAGCACCAAACTGGGAACCCCCAAAGAAGAATTGGCTAAGCTGGTCAGCGGCTTTGAAGGCCAGGGCCTTCGGGTCAGCGTCATCACCGGTACGGACTATACGGTCATCGGCCTGGTGGGGGATACCACCCGCCTGGATGAAAAGCGCATCCGGGCCAATCCCTATGTGGACAACGTACAGCGGGTGTCCGAGCCCTATAAGCTGGCCAACCGTCTGTTCCACCACGAGGATTCCGTGATCTCGGTCAGCGGCATCCCGGTGGGGGGCAAGGAAAAGCTGGCGGTCATCGGCGGCCCCTGCTCCGTGGAGGGCAAGGAGCAGATCGTGGAGGTGGCCAAAAGCGTCAAGGCCGCCGGCGGCCATATGCTCCGAGGGGGCGCCTATAAGCCCCGCACTTCCCCTTACGCCTTCCAGGGCCTGGGTACCGAGGGGGTCTTGGACCTGGTGGAAGCCCGCAAGGTCACCGGCTTACCCATTGTCAGCGAGCTGATGAGCGAGGACAAGATCGACGAATTTGAGGAATATGTGGATCTGGTCCAGATCGGCGCGCGGAATATGCAAAACTTCCAGCTCCTTAAGGCGGTGGGCAAAATGTCCAAGCCCATCCTGCTCAAGCGGGGCCTGGCCAATACCATCGAGGAGTGGATCATGAGCGCGGAATACATCATGGCCGCCGGCAATCCCAACGTGATCTTCTGCGAACGGGGCATCCGCACCTTTGAAAAGTATACCCGCAATACCCTGGACCTTTCCGTGATCCCCATCATCAAGCGGAAAAGCCATCTGCCCATCATCATCGATCCCAGCCACGCCACCGGGGACTGGCGGTATGTGGAAAGCATGAGCCTGGCGGCCATCGCCGCCGGGGCGGACGGGCTTATCATCGAGGTCCACGCCCATCCCGAGGCCGCCTGGAGCGACGGCGCCCAAAGCGTGCGGCCGGAGCGTTTCGCCTCCATCATCCAAAAAGGCCGCACCATCGCCCAGGTGATCGGCCGGGACCTGTAAGATGCTGGCCCGCATCCAGCCCAGCCGCCTCCAGGGCTGCGTCACCGTCCCCCCCTCCAAAAGCATGGCCCACCGGGCCTTGCTCTGCGCCGGCCTCGCCGCCGGGACCACCCAGATCCAAGGGATCTTGCCCTCCCAGGATATGGAAGCCACCTGCCGGGCCTTGACCGCCCTGGGGGCGTCCATTGTCCGCCAGGGCTCCTTGGCCCGGGTGCAGGGGGTGGCCGGCCGGCCCAAGGCCCCCCAGGGGCCGGTGGACTGCGGGGAAAGCGGCAGCACCCTGCGCTTCCTCATCCCCGCCTTTGCCCTGGCTTCGGCCCCGGCCCGGCTCACCGGCCGCGGCCGCCTGCCCCAGCGGCCCTTAGGCCCCTATGGGGCCATCTTCCACGGCCAGGGCCTGCCCTTTGCCCAGGACGAAACCGGGGTGTCCTTCCAGGGCCCCTTGGCTCCCGGGGACTATACGCTGCCCGGGGATGTGAGCAGCCAGTTCATTTCCGGCCTGCTCTTCGCCCTGCCCCTATTGCCCGGGGATAGCCATATTCGCATCCAGCCCCCCTTTGAAAGCCGGGGCTATGTAAACATGACCCTTCAGGTTATGGACGCCTTTGGAGTACAGGCTGCCTTCCTGGACGGGCTGACCCTGCACGTCCCGGGGAACCAGCTGTTTACCGCCCCCGCCGCCCCCTTCCTGGTGGAGGGGGACGATTCCCAGGCAGCCTTTTTCCTGACCCTGGACGCCATTCTGGGGGATGTGTCGGTCGCCGGCCTTTCCCTCCGCTCCATCCAGGGGGACCGGGTCATGGGGGAGATCCTGGCCCGCTGCGGCCACGTGCCCGGCCAGCCCCCTAGACCCTTGGCCCCCTTTGTGGCAGACCTGGGAGATTGCCCAGACCTGGGGCCCATCCTAATAACCCTGGGACTGTTTTGCCAAGGGGAAAGCCGCCTGCTGAACGCCGGCCGGCTCCGCCTTAAGGAAAGCGACCGGGGAACGGCCATGGCCCAGGAGCTCAGCAAGCTGGGAGGCCAGGCCAGCCTGGCCGGGGATGAGATCCGCATCCGCCAAAGCAGGCTGCGCCCCGGCCCCGCCCTATCCAGCCACGGGGACCACCGGATCGCCATGGCCCTGGCCGTGGCCGCCCTGGGCGCCCGCATCCCCGCCGACATCCAGGGGGCGGAGGCGGTGGAGAAAAGCTATCCCGACTTCTGGAAGGACCTGGCCCATTTGGGGGCCAGGGTGGAGCTTTGCCATGGATAAATCCAACGTTTGCATCGTGGGCCTGGGGCTGCTGGGGGGCAGCTATGCCATGGCCCTGTCCCGCAAGGGCCACACGGTCACCGCCATCGACCGGGACCCGGCGGCCATTGCCTATGGGCTGGACCATGGCCTCATCCATAAGGGCGCCACAGCGGATTACGCCCCCCTGCTGCAGGCGGCCGGCCTGGTGGTGCTTTGCCTCTACCCCCATAGCATCCTACCCTGGCTTTCGGAAAACCAGAACCTGCTTTCCCCAGGCTGCCTTCTGACCGACGTGTGCGGGGTCAAGGGCGGCATCGTGGAGGAAGCCCAGGCCCTCCTGCGCCGGGATGTGGAGTTCGTTCCCGCCCACCCCATGGCCGGCCGGGAACGGCTGGGGGTGCAAAACGCCGATTGCGCCATCTTCGCCCCCGCCAACTTCATCATCACCCCTACCCCCGCCAATACCCCCGCCGCCATCGCCCGCATCGAGGCCCTGGCCTGGGAGCTGGGCTTTGCCCGGGTGGTACAACTCTCTCCGGAGGAGCACGATGCCATCATCGGCTATGTAAGCCAGCTCACCCACGCCATTGCCGTGAGCCTGATGCTGGCCAACGACGATCCCAGGCTCCCCCTGTTTACCGGGGATTCCTTCCGGGACCTGACCCGCATCGCCCGCATCGACGAGACCCTCTGGTCCGAGCTGTTTCTCCACAACCGGGACGCCCTCCTCCAGCAGATCGACCGGTTCTCCGCCGCCCTGGCCCAGCTTCGGGAACAGGTGGCTGCGGAAAACGAGGCGGGCCTTAAGGCCATGTTCCGCATCTCCAGCCAGCGCAGAAGCTGGCTGAATCAGCCCCAGCAGCCGGGCTCCAGATAATCCGTAGTTTCAAGTCCGCAACCCCTTGGGTTGGGCGAATAGACAGCCACCCGGGGGGCGGCGGGTGCGCGCAGCGCACACAAAGCAGGGGCCTTCGGCCCCTGCTCAGTTTGTCGAAAAACCTCTGGCGAATGGAAGATCGCGGCCCTTTTAGGCTTTAATCGGATTTGGCGGCACAAGGTGAATTGTCCCGAAGGGACAAGAGAAGGCCCCCTGGGGGGTGTACGGCAAATCCGCAAAAAGCCTTGCGTAGCAAGGGTTTCCCTGCATAGCTCCCTGGCCGCGCCGTAGGCGCAAGGGAGCTATGAAAACCTCGAAAAAGTGGCGCAAGCCACTTTTTCGACAGCCTGCGCAGCAAGCCGCCCAGTGGGCGGCTTGCTGCATAGATCCGCAAAAGGGCGGCAGGGATCAGAGCAGCTTTTTGGTCTGCTTGTAAACGTCGCCGCTGCCAAGAGTGATTACCAGGTCGCCCGGGTTGGCGTGGGCGACCAGGTAGGCCCGAATGGATTCAAAGGTGCCCAGGTAGGTGGCGTTGCCCCCGGAGGCATTGATGGCAGCCACCATGTCCTTGGCATGGACGGTGCCGTCGTCCACCTCCCGGCCGGGATAGATATCCGGCACCAGCACCTCGTCCGCCTGGTTGAAGCAGGTGACGCTCCCGGTAAACAGGGTTTTGGCCCGGGTATAGCTGTTGCATTGGAATACGCACCAGAGCTTTTTGTGGGTCATGCGGCAAGCGCCCTCCAGGGTGGCCCGGATCTCCGCAGGATGGTGGGCGTAGTCGTGATAGACCCGGACACCCCCCCGCTCGCCATAGTATTCAAACCGGCGTCGGGTATTTTGGAATTTGGCCAGGGCGGCGGCAATGTCCTGAAAGGAGGCCCCCAGATGCAGGGCCACCGCAGCGGCAGCCATGGAGTCGATGATCTGATGGGTGCCCTGAACGTGGAGCACGATGCGGCCCAAGGTCTTGCCCCGGAAGGTCAGGTCGTAGGAGGGGCAGCCGTCGTGGTCGTAACGGATATCCGCGGGCATATAATCGGCGCTGACCATGCCGTAGCTGAACTTATTGCCCGGGAAGGGGGCGAAGAGCTGCCGCACCCGGGGGTCGTCGGTGCAGGCGAAAAGCCAGCCGTCCTGGGGCAGCAGGCCGATAAATTGCCGGAAGGCGGCCTGGATGTTTTCAATGGTTTTGTAATAGTCCAGGTGGTCGTTATCGATGTTGTTGATCACCGCAATGGTGGGGTGCAGGGTGAGGAAGCTGCCCACATATTCGCAGGCCTCGGTGATAAACAGGTCCTGGGAGCCGATGCAGGTGCCCCCTTGGAGGAATTCGGTAAAGCCGCCGATGTGCACCGTAGCGTCCAAGCTGCCCTGCTGGCTGATCAGGGCCAGCATGGAAGTGATGGTGGTTTTGCCATGGCAGCCCGCCACCCCCACCACGGTTTTGTAGCCCTGGGAAAGCTGGCCCAGGGCTTGGCTGCGTTCCAATTCCGGGATGCCCAGCTCCTTGGCCCGGACCCGTTCGGGATTATCCGCCTTGATGGCGGCGCTGTAGATGACCAGGTCGGCGCCTTCCACGTTTTCAGCCGCCTGGCCGATGGTGACCGGGATGCCCAGTTGGGCCAGCCGCTCGGTAAAGGGGGAGGTGGTGCTGTCGCTGCCCCGGACGGTATAGCCCCGGGCGGCCAACACCTGGGCCAGCCCGTTCATGGAGCAGCCGCCGATGCCGATGAGATGGATGATTTGGTGGTCGGTGATGTTGGGAATGGATTGGGTCATGGGATCACCTCCGTTATGCATATGGGGAACGGCCGCCGGGCCAAGGCCCGAGGCGGAAAAACCGTAGGATGTTACCCATATTATACCGCAAAATCCCCCGTAGAGCAAAGGGCGCGAAAGGGGAGCCCGGCAAAATGCCCATAGGCCTTGCGCCCGGCTTCGGGATCCGGGAACAGGCCCGCCACGCAGGCGCCGCTGCCCGTCATGAAGGCGGTCAGGGCGCCCTGGCTTAGGAGGGCGTCCTTGAGCTGCCCGATTTCCGGCGCCAGGGCCGAAGCCGGAGCTTCCAGGGCATTGCGCAAAAAGGGGGCCAGGGCCTGGGGCGGCCCCTGCAGGGCTGCGACGGCCCCTTGGGTATCCGGGTGGGGCAAAGGCAGGGCCAGGCTGCGGAACAGGGCGGCGGTGGAGACCCCCGTCCCGCCCATGAGCAGCAGCAGATGGAGCTGGGGACAGGGCAGGGGCGTCAACTTATGGCCGACCCCCTCCGCCAGGGCGCAGCCCCCTTGCAGGCAAAAGGGCACATCCGCGCCAACATCGCGGGCCATGGCGAAAAGGGCCGCCCGGTCCACCCCGCCGTAGAGCCGGCTTAGCCCCCGCAATACCGCCGCCGCGTCCGCGCTGCCGCCCCCCAGGCCCGCCTGCTGGGGGATGGCCTTGACCAGCCGGATCCGGACGCCCCCGGGCCGCTGGGCAAAAAAGGCCTCCGCTGCCCGGCGGGCGGTGTTGTCCTGGGGAAGGGCCTGGCCTTCCCAGGCGACCTCTAGCACCCCCGGCGGGGCGGCTTGCAGGATCACCCGGTCGAACAGGTCTACGCTAGCCATAATGCTGGCCAGCTCGTGGTAGCCGTCCGGCCGCCGGCCCAATACGTCCAAGGTCAGGTTCACCTTGGCCGGGGCCAGCAGGGACAGGGAAGAAACGCCGGCAGACCGCCGGTCAAACAATGCATGTGTCATGGATTTATTGTATCATAATCCCGGCTTTGGGCAAGAATGCTTTTATTATAAGGTTCATTGATTCTTATGGAAAACGAGGTGAAAATATGTCCCTGCGAAAATGTTGCCTGTTGTTGGCGGCCCTGGTCCTGGTGTGGGCTGCCTGGTGCCTGTCTCCGGTACAGCCCGAAGCTACCCTGCGGCTCCACGTGATCGCCAACAGCGACAGCCCCCAGGACCAGGCGGCCAAGCTCCGGGTCCGGGACGCGATCTTGGCCTATGAGGCCCAACGGCTGGACACCCGTTCCCAGGACGCCCTGCGGGCGGATATCCTGGCGGATGGGGCGGGCCTGCTTTCCACGGTAGAAGCCAGCTTGCAGGAAAGCGGCATGGCCTACGGCGCCCGGCTTTCCCTGGGGACCTATGCCTTCCCCGACCGCACTTACCTGGGCAAGCGATATCCCGCCGGCGCCTATCCCGCCCTGCGGGTGGTGCTGGGGGAAGGGGCTGGGCAAAATTGGTGGTGCGTATTGTTTCCCCCATTGTGCATATTGGAACTGCCCGGCGGGGAAATTGAAGAGGGAGAGATGCAGAGCCTGCTTCTCAATCTCTTAAAGGAAGGAAAGATCCAACATGACCCGGATGAATAAATCGAGGACCCTTTGGGCCGCTTTGGCGGTAATCTGCCTATTGGCCTTTCTCCTGCCCTTGACCGTCCAGGCGGCCACCCTGCGGGTGGGCAGCCGGGGGGACGAGGTCAAAACCCTGCAAACCAAGCTCAAACGCTGGGGCTATTACGACGGCAGCATCGACGGCATCTTCGGCAACGGTACCAAGGAAGCGGTGATGTATTTTCAGCGCACCAACGGCCTGACACCGGATGGGATCGTGGGCCCCGCCACTGCCAAGGCCCTGGGCATGGACGCAAGCGGCGGCAGCAGCAGCGGCCAACAGGAGGACCAGAACAATAACAGCAGCAACGACAACGACCTATACCTGCTGGCCCGGCTGGTATACGGGGAAGCCCGGGGGGAACCCTATAAAGGCCAGGTGGCGGTGGCGGCGGTGGTATTGAACCGGGTGGAAAGCAGCGAATTCCCCAACAGCGTCAGCGGGGTAATCTACCAAAGCGGCGCCTTTGACGTGGTGGCGGACGGGCAGATCAACCTATCCCCGGACGAGACCGCCATCAAAGCCGCCCGGGACGCCATGAACGGCTGGGACCCCACCGGCGGCTGCCTGTTTTACTACAACCCGGCCACCAGCACCAACCAATGGATGCTCTCCAAACCCGTGCTATTGACCATCGGCAACCATTCCTTCTTTAAGTGAGGCAAAACCATGGAAGAAAGATCCAAACGCAACGTCCTACACATCCTGCTTCCCAGCCTATTGGCCATCGCCCTGGGGGTGGCGGTCTGGTGGGGCTTTGAACAAAAGGCTGAAGCAGCCGATTATCGGAACCTGACCCAAAGCATGTACCGCCGGGCTTACGGGGATCTAAGCGACAGCCTGTACGATATGGAAAGCAACCTGGCCAAGCTCCAGGCCGTGAACACCCCGGCCCAGCGGATCCTTTTGCTGGACGAGATCTGGCGGCTATCCGGCAGCGCGGTAAGCAGCATGTCCCAGATCCCCTCCCTGTTTCTGGATACCGAGGCGTTGAACCAATTCGTGGTGCGGGTGGGGGATTATGCCCACGCCCTCACCAAAAAGACCATGGCCGGCGAAGAGCTGACCCAAGAGGAAGTGGATAGCATCTCTCAGCTGCGGGAGACCTGCCACGCCTTGGCCCAGGATACGGCCCAGCGCCTGGCGGATGGGGATATCCCCCTGGAAGCGGTAACTGCGGAAGATTTCTATAGCCAGACCCAAACCGCCGAAAACACCGGGGAAAACACCCAGGCCGACGCCCAGGAGGACGAAGGGGTCATGGAATTCCCCACCCTGATCTACGACGGGCCCTTCTCCGAAAGCGCGGAGAAGCTGGAGCCCAAGGGCCTGCGGGGGGAGGATATTTCCCAGGAGGAGGCACAGCAGCGGGCCGAGGCCTTCACAGGCCGCACCCTTACCTGCAACGGCTTGGTGGAAGCCTCTATCCCTGCTTATGACTTTAGCTATTCCGATGAAAACGGCGGCTGGCTGGAGATCCAGATCACACGGCAGGGCGGGGATATCCTATGGTTCATGTCCCCATCCAGCAGCAACGTAGAGGGCAGGCCTCCGGAAGCCGAAGCCGGCCGCTATCGGGACGCGGCCCTGGCCAAGCTGGAGGAGCTGGGGTATCTCCACATGCAAGCTACCTATGCCCAGTACTATGGGGGCGTGGCGGTGATCAACTGCGCCGCCACCCAGGGGGACGTGATCCTCTACAGCGACCTGATCAAGGTATGGGTGGACCGGCAAACCCTGGAGGTGGTGGGCATGGACGCCCGCAATTACCTATTCAGCCACGTGGATAGACGGCTACAGGCCCCGGCCATCTCCGCCCATGAGGCGGAAGCCCGGGTCTCCCCCCAACTGGAGATCCAGAGCAAAGCCCTGGCCCTGATCCCCCTTACCCCGGAGACCGAGCGGCTCTGCTATGAGTTCAAATGCACCCTGGGCGGGGATAGCTATATCCTCTACATCGACGCCCAGGACGGCAGCGAAGCCCAGGTGTTCCGCATCATCGACAGCGAGGACGGCACCCTCGTCATCTAAGGTCCTGCGCGGACGGCGATAGTCGCGCACAAGCGGGCGCGGTTGGCTTGCAGCGGTAGCCCGCGGCAGGCGGATGAAGCCGCCGCTGCCCGTAGGGCATGGGCAGCGGCTTT
>UQOG01000031.1 GCA_900542615.1 uncultured Eubacteriales bacterium
AAGGGAGGTATGAAAACCTCGAAAAAGTGGCGCAAGCCACTTTTTCGACAGCCTGCGGCCGGGCCAGAGGCCCGGCCGGACATGCTGGGGCGCAGCCCCAGCGCCGCCCCCCGGGGGAGGCCGGGCAAAGCAAAAACGACAGGTTGCCGGAAAAAGGGACGGGAAAAGCGGAAGAATCCCTGGTTGTACAACGCCAGCACCCATGATACAATAAGAACAGTATGTATATGAGGTGATAGGTTGATCGTAATGGGGATCGACCCCGGCTATGCCATCCTGGGCTACGGGGTGTTGGAGACCGGGCAAGGGAACCGGCCCAGGCCGCTGGACTATGGGGTGATCGAAACGGCGGCGGGCGAGCCCTTCCCCCAGCGGCTGGAAAAGCTGTATCGGGGCATGGGCCAGCTGCTGGAAACCTTCCAGCCCCAGGCGGTGGCCTTTGAGGAATTGTTTTTTTACCGGAACGTGACTACAGCCCTACAGGTGGGCGCCGGCCGGGGGGTCGCCCTGTTGGCGGCCCAGCAGGCGGGGCTTCCCCTGTATGAATATACCCCCATGCAGATCAAGCAGGCGGTGTGCGGCAACGGCCATGCGGACAAGCGGCAGATCCAGCAGATGGTCAAGCTGCTGCTGGGGCTGCGGGAGCTGCCGAAGCCGGACGATGCGGCGGACGCGTTGGGCGTGGCCATCTGCCACGCCAATACCATGGGCCCTATGGCGGAGACCTTCCGGATCCATTGAGGGCAACACGAGGAGTCGATTCTATGTTTGCACATATTCACGGATGGGTGGATGACGTACAGCCCGACCGGGCGGTTTTGGAGGCTGCGGGGGTGGGCTATGAGATCCTGTGCTCCACCGCCACCCTAAAGACCCTGGACGTGGGCATGGAGGCCAAGCTGTACATCCATTTCCACCAGGTCCAGGACGCCGTCACCCTGTACGGCTTTGCCACCAAGGAGGAGCGTGCCATGTTCCGGCGGCTGATCGGCGTATCCCGGGTGGGGCCTAAATTGGCGTTGGGGATGTTGAGCCATTTGGAGGTATCGGACATCGCTGCGGCCATCCTCACGGAAAACGCGGCTGCCCTGAGCCGGGTGCCCGGCCTGGGGAAAAAGACCGCCGCCCGGCTGCTGCTGGAGCTCAAGGAGCAGGTGTCCGAGGATGTGGCGCCCACCGGGGTGTTCGCCGGGGAGAACAAGGCCCTGGATATGCGGGCGGAAGCCACGGCCGCCCTGGTGGCCCTGGGCTACGACGGGGTGGTGGCCGGCCGGGCGGTGGCGGAAACGCCGGACTGCCCCCGGGTGGAAGACATGATCACGGCGGCCCTTCGGAGCCTGGCCGCGAAAAAATAACAGCTAGGAGAGACCCATGGACGATCGGCTGATCACATCTTCCATGATCGTGGAGGATGAACCAATGGAATATAGCCTCCGCCCCCGGTTTTTGCGGGAGTACATCGGCCAGCGCAATGTGAAGGAGCATATGCGCATCTATATCGAGGCGGCCAAGCGCCGGGGCGAGCCCTTGGATCATGCCCTGTTCTACGGCCCGCCGGGCCTGGGGAAAACTACCCTGGCGGCCATTGTGGCCAACGAGATGGGGGGCAACTTCCGGGTGACCAGCGGCCCGGCCATCAGCCATGCAGGGGATCTGGCGGCCCTGCTCACCAATTTGGCCCCGGGGGACGTGTTGTTTATCGATGAGATCCATCGCCTCAACGCCAACGTGGAGGAGATCCTCTATCCCGCCATGGAGGATTACGCCCTGGATATCATCATCGGCAAGGGCCCCAGCGCCCATTCCATACGGCTGGATCTGCCGCCCTTCACCCTGGTGGGGGCCACCACCCGCATGGGGCTATTGACCTCCCCCCTTCGGGACCGGTTCGGCATCAAGGAGCAGCTGGAGCTGTACGCCCCCGAGGACCTACAGGAGATCATCCAGCGCAGCGCGGATATCCTGCATATCGAGATTGATGAAGAAGGGGCGCTGGAGATCGCTTCCCGCTCTAGGGGTACGCCCCGGATCGTGAACCGGCTGTTGAAGCGGGTGCGGGATTTTGCCCAGGTGCGGGGCAATGGGAAAATCGATCTGGCCACCGCCAAGGCGGGGCTGGACATGCTGGCCATCGACGGCCAGGGCTTGGATGCGGTGGACCGGCGGATGCTCACCACCATGATCGTAAAATTCGGCGGCCGGCCGGTGGGGCTGGATACCATTGCCGCGGCCACCGGGGAGGACGCCACCACCATTGAGGACGTATATGAACCCTATCTTCTGCAGCTGGGGCTGATCGCCCGTACCCCTCGGGGCCGGGTGGTGCTGCCCGCAGGGTATGCCCATATGGGCATGGCGCCGGCGGGGGAGGATTGCGCGCAGCAGCGGCTGCCTGTGGAGCCATAGGAGCATTTATAGGAGAGACACCATCAACATAAAGGGGGAGGACACGGCAATGCTAGGCAGGAAAGAATTACAAGAGACCTTAGCCCAAAAAGAGGGCCTGTTGGCCCAGCGGGAAGCGGAGATCGGCGTGCTGACCAAGCGGGTGGAGGAGCTGACCGGCCAGGAAAAGCAGCTGCAGGCGGAATTGGCCGCCTACCGGGAGCGGGGGAACGCCATCGTGAACGCCCTGACGGACGCCCAGCAGGCAGCCAGCCGGATCCGGGAGGAGGCGGAGCGTCAAAAGGCGCAGATCATCGCCAGCGCCTATGCGGACCGGGACGCGGCCCGCAAGGAAGCGGATACGGTGCTGCAAAGCGCCCGGGAGCAGGCGGCCCAGATCGTGGCCCGCTCCGAGGAGGAGGCAGCCCGGCGGCGGTCCCAGGCGGACGCCTATGTGGCGGAATTGGAGTCCAAGGGCGCTTGCCTGCGGGAGTATTTTCGCAAGAGCGCGGAGGAGGCCCATAAGCAGGCGGACATCTTCGCGGCCATCATGGGGGATATGGCGGGGGTACAGGCGGAGGACCTGCCCTCGGAATACGATTCCCCTGCGGCCTTGATGCAGAGCATCTATTCCATCCAGGGCCGGAGCCTGCCCCAGGAGGCGGCGGAGAAGGAGCCGGAACCAGCGCCCATGCTGGATCTGGACGCCCTCATCTCCCAGACGGTGGAGGAAGCCGCGGGGGAGGAAGCATCCCCGGCGCCGGCGGAGGCCCCGGAAGAGGAGGAGCCGGTGGTCACGGTGGACGCCGTGCTGGCGGGCGGCGCAGGAGGCGACAAGGCGGCGGAAAATCCCCCCGTCGGCGCGCCGGACGGCCTGGACGCCATCCTGGACGATATCCTGAAGGATCTATAGGAATACCGGGGGCCAGGCGGCCCCATACCCAAAGGGAGGCCCGCCCCGTCCGGGGAATGAAGGGCCGTCCCATATCATCACAATCAGGTTGGAGGAACGAAGAGTAGCATGGCTAAGAACAAAGAGGAGTTCGTACAGCATATCGCCAGCCGTACCGAGGATTTTGCCCAGTGGTATACGGACGTGGTCATCAAAAACGATATGGCGGACTATAGCGAGGTCAAGGGCTGCATGGTGATCAAGCCCTACGGCTACGCGGTGTGGGAGCTGATGCAGCAGCAGATGGACCAGCGGTTCAAGGAGACCGGGCATGTGAACGCCTATTTCCCCCTGCTGATCCCGGAGAGTATGCTCATGCGGGAGGCGGAGCACGTGGAGGGCTTTGCGCCGGAGGTGGCCTGGGTCACCCAGGGCGGCTCGGAAAAACTGACCGAACGCCTGGCCATCCGCCCCACCAGCGAGACCATCATCGGCACCATGTACGCCAAATGGATCCAATCCTATCGGGATCTGCCGGTGTTGATGAACCAGTGGTGCAACGTGATGCGCTGGGAAAAGAGCACCCGTCCCTTCCTGCGCACCGCCGAATTCCTCTGGCAGGAGGGCCATACCGCCCACGCCACCTTTGAGGAGGCCCAGGAGGAGACCATGCGGATGCTGGGGGTGTACAAGGACTTCGCGGAAAACGTATTGGCCATCCCCGTGCTCACCGGCCGCAAGAGCGAAAAGGAAAAATTCGCCGGCGCCAAGGCCACCTATACCATGGAAGCCATGATGCAGGACGGCAAGGCCTTGCAGATGGGCACCTCCCATAACCTGGGGGATAACTTCGCCCGCAGCTATAACATCATGTACCTGAGCCGGGAGGGCAAGCAGGAATACTGCCAGACCACCAGCTGGGGCACTTCCACCCGGATGATCGGCGGGGTCATCATGGTCCACGGGGACGACCGGGGCCTGATGCTGCCGCCCCGCATCGCCCCCTATCAGGCGGTGATCGTGCCCATCGCCCCCCACAAGACCGGGGTCATGGACAAGGCGGAGGAAGTGTTCCGCGCCCTGAAGGCCGCCGGCATCCGGATGAAGCTGGACGATACCGAGCAGAGCGCCGGCTGGAAGTTCAACCAGTGGGAAATGAAGGGCGTGCCGGTGCGCATCGAGCTGGGGCCCAAGGACATCGAAAACAACCAGGCTGTCCTGGTGCGGCGGGATACCCACGAAAAGCAATTTGTCTCCCTGGACGGCCTGGCGGATACCATCAAGGCCCTGCTGGACGATATCCATGGGAGCATGTACAACCGTGCCCTGGCCCATCGGGAAAGCCATACCCGGGAGGTACGGGACTTCGGCGACTTTATGGAGGCGGTTAAGACGGGCTTTGCCAAAGCCCCCTGGTGCGGCGAGCGGGAGTGCGAGGACGAGATCAAAGCCATTACCGGCGCCACCACCCGCTGCTATACCCTGGACTATGACCCGGAGGCCCATGGGGATACCTGTATCTTCTGCGGCAAAAAGGCCAAGCATCTAATGTATTTCGGCAAGGCGTATTAAGCCGGCCGGCGATTTGGCCAGATCGGCCCTCGGGAAGCTGCTTTGGGACGTTGCCGTACCGCACAGGGTATGCAGCCCTGGCCCGGCGCCCAAAGCAGCTTTTTTGACCCCATTCTATGCCCATGGAGGAAAATGCTCAATGAAACGAAACCTGGCGCTGCTCTGTACCATCCTGCTGCTGCTCGTCCTGGCGGCGGGCTGCCAGCCCACGGTGGAAACCCTGCGGCGGCAGGGGGTGGAGGCGCTGCCGGCGGAGGAAGGAATTTTGCAGGCCCGGGTGGAGCAGGCCATTTTGGCCGGGGAGGAAAGCTTTACCATCAACCTGTTGGGCCGCCAACGGGCGGTGCAGCAGATGGTCACGGAGACCATGGCCAGGCTCCGGGAGGGGGAAAGCTATCTTGCCCAGCGGTTCGTGGCGGACTATGGGGTGCAGTTCGGGGAGGAATGGGGCTATGTGCCGGTTACCATTTGGCTGGCCCCAAAGGATACGGAGCTGCTGGCGGACTTGTTGGAGGCCCAGGGCGCAGAGCTTCAGCTGACGGCCTATGGGGCGGATCAGCTGGAAGACCTGCTCATGGACATGATGCAGGACAAAACCCCGGTGGCGATCCGCTTTTTCCAGGAACAGGACCTGGATCAGCTGAACCAACAGATCCATCAGGACATTGTCCAGCTCTCCAGTACCAACTACGCCTATGGCTACCTGGTGGAAAACGGGGAATGGTCCCTGCAGACCTGCCGGCAGCCGGATGGCCAGGGCTATATTGCCCTGGAGCTGACGCTGACCTATCAGGCGGATACCCTGCCCCTCTCCCAGATCCCGGTGGCCCATAGCGGGCTGGAGATGATCGAAAGCCTGATCCGGCAATGGGCGGAAGGCACAAAAAAGGCCACTCTGCTCCTGGAGGGGGTTCGGCCGGATGAAGATACCCTGTTCGCCTGGATCAACACGGCGGAGGTGAATAGCGCCACCCTGGCTTGCGAAGGGGATTCCATCTGGTATGAGATCCTGGAAAACCCCAGCGACCGGCAGATCGGCCGGTATTGGCTGGAGTATGGCGTATCGGCGGAAAAGATCGCCGCAGCCCAGGCGGAGCTGGATCTGGCCCTGGCGCAGGAGCTGGCCGGCTTAAAGGAGCAGGTCCAGGGCTTGGATAGCCGTGAGGCCTATCAGACGGTATACCGGCGGGTGATGGAGCTGACGGAATACGACGACGAGATCCGGGACGCCACCGAGGAGCAGGCCCTGACCGAGGAGATGCAGATCCTGCGCAGCGCCTATGGGGTATTGGTGGCGGGGCGGAGCGTATGCACCGGCTATGCTAGGACCTTCCAGGCCCTGTGCGACGGTCTGGGGCTGCCCTGCTGGACGGTCAACGGGTATCAGGATGGGGCGGGCCACGCCTGGAACATGGTGTATTTGGACGGGGAGACCCTGTACGTGGACTGCACCTTTGGGGATACGGGCGGCCGGCCGGACCGGTATTTCCTCTTTGACCAGGAGACCCTGGAAGCCCGACGGTATGAAATGGACGAAGGCTTTGTGGTGCCCTGGTAGGACGCGCCTAGATCGGCCGAGGCACAATAGGGCGTTGGGGAATCCCCCGGCGCCCTTTTGCTATGACGCCGCGGGGCGTCCGGCTTTGCATGGGCGTTTCTCCTTTTCACCGGCATAGCGGGCGCCTTCCAATGCGGAACCCCGTCCCCCCACGCCCTTGCGGCTGCCGTTGCGTTCCCGGGGGGGCGGCGGCGGGCGCGAAGCGCCCGGAAAAGCCCGCAGGCGCAGGGCCCAGGGGCCCTGCGCCTGCGGGCTTTTTGTTTGGCGGCCCCTGGGGCCCGCGGGGCCCCAGGGGCACGGCAAACGCCGCCGCCCCCCTTTTCACCCGGCCGAAGACCAGATCGCCATTCAGGATCCCATAACAAAAAAAGGATAGGGGCTTTGGTTTTCTGGAAAACTAGAAGGGAGAACAGGGAGGTGTAATCCAATGGATCGCTTTACCATGCCCCGGGATGTATTTTATGGGCGGGGCGCCTTATCCAGGTTGAAGCAGCTGAATGGGAGCCGGGCCATGCTGATTTGCGGTATAACGACCCAGCAAAGCGGATTTTTACGCCGTGCGGAGGGGTTTTTGCAGGAAGCGGGTATGCTGGTCCGGCCATTTATATGTAAGCCGGGAGGCCCCACGTTGGCGTTGGCCCTAGCAGGCGCCAAAGCCATGCAGGAATTTAAGCCCGGATGGATCGTAGCGATAGGCGGAGAGGAGAGCATATCCGCGGCTAAGGCCATGTGGGCCTTTTATGAGGATCCGGCCCTGACGCCCCATGCCCTGCTGGAGGAAGGACGGTTGCCCCTTTTGCGCAGGAAAGCCAGGTTGGCGGCGGCGCCAGCAGGCGGCGGCGGGGAAGCTGCCCTGGGAGGCGCGGCATTTCTGTTGGATCCGGGCAAAGGCCGCCGGCATTTGCTGCGGCATCCCGTGCTGGCACCGGACATCGCCATTATCGACCCGGACCTGGCGGCTCCCTCCGCAGCGCCGGTTCTGGCCAGGGGCGGCATGGCGGCCCTATCCCAAACCCTGGAAACCATGACTTATGGTCCCATAGGGCCGGCTTATCCCCTGGCCCTTCATGCAGCCTGCGTCATTTTGGATAAGCTACAGGCGGCGGCAGGCGGGGATGTGGCTGCCCGGGCAATCCTGCATGAAGGACAATGTATGGCTGGGATGGCCTTTTCCAACGCGCCGGCAGGCCTTTGCACCGCTATGGCCGCAGAGCTCTGCGCAGCCTTTTATAAACCCATGCCCACGGGCATTGCGGAGGCCGTTTGCCTACCCTTGACCCTTTCCCGGGATCCTAACGCGAAAAATGCGGCCGCTAAACTATGCGCCGGTTTAGGGTACTCTGGGGAATCTTTGGACGCCCTCCGCTCCCGGATCATTCAGCTTCGGGCCGCGCTGGATATGCCCGTATCCCTACAGGTCTTTGGCATTGAAGAAGCAGAATTTTTAAGCAAGCTGCCGGATCTGTGCCAGCGGGTCAGCCATACGGCGATTTTGCCAAAAAACCGGCGTCCATCCCCAAAAGAGGCGGAAGAACTTTTTCGCCAGGCTTATTACGGGAGTTGACGGAAGCTGCCGCAGCTCGTATAATTATACTTGCGCGGCTGTGGTGGAATTGGCATACACAGCAGACTTAAAATCTGCCGGGGAAACCTTGGGGGTTCGAGTCCCCCCAGCCGCACCAACGCAACGCCGCCCCCCTTGCGGGGGGGGCGGCGTTGTGCTTTATCGAGGCAGGGGGGACTCGAAGGGAACGGCCGGCCATGGCCGGCAAAAACCCATCCAGTGAATGGGTTTTTCCTTCCCCGGGCTGGCCCGGCCACTGCCCCAGTGGCCGGGGGAGTCCCCCCAGCCGCACCGCGTGGTCGCAAAGTCCGCTTGGCTCCGGCGCTTTTTTTGCATTGGCAGAAAAAGCGCCATCCGCCCGCTCCCTTGCTCCCACTTATCCGCGAAAAGGCCCGCTCGGCTCGCCTGCTCGGTTGCAAGCGCCCTCCCAGCGGCTCGCTGTCGCTACCACCTTTTCGCGGGCGGGGGCAAGGCGGCGTTGTGCTTTATCGAGGCAGGGGGGACTCGAAGGGAACGGCCGGCCTGGGACCGGCGGTTCCCAAAAAACGCCGGCGGCGCAGGCGGGCTGCCCTGTGAGCCTGCTGCGTCATGGACGGCCAAGGCCCTGTTCCGTTTTCGGGGAAATGGGAGCGCGGGGCCCTTTTCTGGCAACAGGGGCAAGCCGCTTTTTGTTTGGAAAGAAGACCACCGGCATGGAAATGAGCCTTGCATATTCCGATGCATGTCGATATAATTAAATAGGAATTTAACTATTTGGAGGCGTGTTTGTGGAAAAGCCTTTGATGCTGATGATTCGGGACACCTATAGGCTGTGGGCCAATTATATGAAAGGGGTGGCCGCCAGGGCCGGGGTGCCGGATTCCTACCGGCCGGCGCTTTTTTTTTGCTGCGCAACCCGGGGATGAGCCAAAAGGAGCTGGCCGCCCATTGCGGCGTCACCACCGCCTCGGTGAGCCAGACGGTGAAGGAGATGGGCTTAACCGGGTATTTGAAAAAGGAGCCGGACGATAAGGATCTGCGGTATGTCCGGCTGTACCTGACCGAAAAGGGCGAGGCCTGCGCCAAAGCGATCCGGGAAACCATCCACGGGGCGGACGCCCGGGTGTCCGAAAAGCTCACCAGGGAAAAGGAGCAACGGATGCGGGAGCTGCTGGATGAGCTGGCCAGGATCATAGAAACGGAGCTGCCCTTATGCTGAACTATTTGAAGAAATATTGGCTCAATTGCCTGTTGGCGCCCTTGTTTATGCTGGGGGAGATCGCCATGGATATGTGGCAGCCGGATATGATGGCCACCATCGTGGATGCGGGCGTATTGGGCGGGAATATGACCATTATCTGGTCCGTAGGCGTGCGGATGCTGCTGCTGGTAGCCTTTGGAGGCACCTGCGGGGTGTTGTGCGGGGTCTTTGCCAACGTGGCCGCCCAACGGTTCGGCAACGACGTTCGAAAAGACCTGTTCGCCCGGATCATGACCTTCTCCTTCCAGCAGACGGATCGCTTTACCATCGGCTCCCTGGTTACCCGCATCACCAACGACGTCACCCAGGTGGAGCAGATGGTCATGATGTCCATGCGCTCGGTGGTACGGTGTACGGTGATGTTCTTCGGCGGCATCTATATGCTCTACCGGCAATCCCCCCGCTTCGCCCTGGTGGCTGCCTGCGGGCTGCCGGTGATCGCCATCTTCCTGGTGTTCTTCCTGCGGCGGGTCTCCCCGCTGTTTACGGTGATCCAGCACAGGCTGGACCAGATCAACTGCATCGTCCAGGAAAATATCGCCGGCGCCCGGGTGGTGAAGGCCTATGTGAAGGAGGCGGACGCCTTAAAAACCTTCTCCAAAGCCAACGACAGCCTTTGCCAGATCAATCTGCGGGCCCAGACCAGCCTTGCTTTTTTGAATCCCTGCGTAAACGTGGTGCTTAACCTTTGCACCGTGGGGGTGCTGTACGTGGGCGGCATTACGGTACAGGCCGGGGGCGCCATTACCCCGGGCCAGGTGATGGCCGCCATCACCTATCTGTCCCTGATTCTAATGCGGATCATTTTTATGGCCAATATTTTTCAGACCTTTACCCGGGCTTCCGCCTCCTGGAAGCGGATCCGGGAGGTGCTGGATACCCAGCCGGCCCAGGAGCCGGGCGCGACGCTGCCGGCGCCGGGGCGCAAGGGGGAAATCGAGTTTTCCCATGTGTCCTTCGCCTACCCCGGCGCGCCGGAAAGCCCGGTGCTGCGGGATCTGTCCTTCCGGGTGGAGCCGGGCCAGACCGTGGCCATCATCGGCTCCACAGGCAGCGGGAAGTCCAGCCTGGTGCATCTGATTCCCCGGTTCTATGATGCCACGGAAGGAGGGGTGCTGGTGGACGGGGTGGATGTGCGGGATTATCCCATGGAAGCCCTGCGGGACCGGGTGGCCCTGGTGCAGCAAAAGGCGGAGCTGTTTTCCCGCAGCATCGGGGAAAACATCGCCTGGGGCTCGGAGGGGATCGAGGAAGACCAGATCCGCCGGGCGGCGCAGATCGCTCAGGCGGAGGATTTTATCCTGCGCACCCCCGATGGATATGACACCCAGGTCACGGAAAGCGGCCACTCCCTATCCGGTGGGCAGAAGCAGCGGCTGTGCATTGCCCGGGCGGTGCTCAGGCGGCCGGAGATCCTCATCCTGGACGATGCGGCCAGCGCCCTGGACCTGAAGACGGAGGCCGCCCTCCATACGGCCCTGAACCGGGAGCTGGCAGGGATCACCAAGGTGATCGTAGCCCAACGGGTGGCTTCCGTGAAGGATGCGGATAAGATCCTGGTGCTGGAGGAGGGGCAGATGGCCGCCTGGGGGACCCACCAGGAATTGCTGGAGACGTCGCCGGTCTATCGGGAGATCTGCCGCTCCCAGATGAAGCGGGAGGTGCAAGCGGTATGACGGAAAACAAACCAAAGGTAGCCCTGCGCCGGCCCTCCACCATGGGCCAGGCGGTGGAAAAGCCTAAGGATACCCAGGGCACCCTAAAGCGGCTGCTGGGCTATTTTGTCCAATCCAAGGGCTTGTTCCTGGGGATGATGGGCACGGTGCTGCTGGTGACGGCCACCTCCCTGGCGTCCCCTGCCATCCAGGGGCTGATGATCGACGCCCTGAAGGAGCACGCCTGGGGGCAATTCCGCCGCCTGCTGGGATGGCTGCTAGCCTCCTTCCTGCTGAACGTGAGCTTTACCCTGATCCAGGGGCTGCTGGCCGCCCGGCTGAGCCAAAGCATTGTCGGCCGAATGCGCTATGGGCTCTTTGAAAAACTGGATCATCTGCCCATCGCCTATTTGGACCGGCATTCCAGCGGCGATCTGATGAGCCGCATGACCAACGATATTGAAAACATCTCCAACACCATCTCCCAGAGCCTAGGGTCGTTGGTATCCGGCACCCTCACCATCGTGGGCACCATCGGCATCATGTTCTGGTATTGCTGGCAGCTCACCCTCATCACCCTGGTGACGGTGGTGCTCACCGCCCTGATGACCAAGTGGATGTCCAAAAAGATGCGCAGCGCCTACCGGGGCCGGGCCGACGCCCTGGGGGTCCTGGATGGCCACGGGGAGGAGATGATCGCCGGATACCGGTCGGTGACCGCCTACAACCGCCAGGCGCGCACCCGGGAGGAATTTGACCAGCTGTCCGACCAGCTGGCCAAGGAGGGCATCCGGGCGGAGGTGCTGGGGGGGTCCGTGGGGCCCATGATGAACGGTATCACCAATTTGGGCTTTGTCATCGTGGCGGCCTTTGGGGGATATTTTGCCCTAAAGGGATTGATCACCATCGGGGTCATTTCCGCGTTCATCATCTATGCCAAGCAATTTTCCCGGCCCCTCAACGAGATCGCCCAGATCTACGGCTCGGTGCAGACCGCTGTAGCGGGAGCGGAGCGGGTCTTCGACCTGATGGACCAGCCCGATGAGGATGACAGCGGCGTCCGGGAGCTGAGCAGCCTGGTGGGGAATATATCCTTCCGGCATGTGAATTTCTCCTATGAGCCGGGGAAGCCTGTGCTCAACGACTTTAACCTGGAGGTGCGGGCCGGGCAGAAGATCGCCCTGGTAGGGGCCACGGGCAGCGGCAAGACCACGGTGGTCAACCTGCTTATGCGGTTTTACCCTGTGGATTCCGGGGAGATCTGCATCGACGGGGTGAACATCGCCGACCTGGACCGGGATTGGCTGCGGCATAATACGGCCATTGTGCTACAGGATACGGTGCTCTTTTCCGATACCATCGCCGCCAACATCAAATACGCCAACCCCGCCGCCGGCGACGGGGAAATGGAGCGGGCGGCGGCCATGAGCAATTGCGCCCCCTTTATCCGGCGGCTGAAGGAGGGCTACCAGACCATGCTCAAGCAGGCGGGGGCAGGGTTGTCCCACGGGCAGCGGCAGCTTTTGAACATCGCCCGGGCCATCCTGGCCAATCCCAAGATCCTCATTTTGGACGAGGCCACTTCCTCGGTGGATACCCGCACCGAACAGAGCATCCAGGACGCCCTGGTCCGGCTCATGAAAAACCGCACCAGCCTCATTATCGCCCACCGGCTTTCCACCATCCAGGACGCGGACGTGATCGTGGTCATGGACCACGGGCGGGTGGTGGAAACGGGAGACCACCAGCAGCTTCTGGAAAAGCAGGGCGCCTATTACGCCCTGTATATGGCCCAGTTCGCCGGCAATCGGACGTAAAAGCGGCACCTGAACAGCCCCGGGCAGAAACATGGCCGCCCGCTTTTTGCAGGGGCCTTGTCCTCGTTGGGGTTACAAGGCAGAACGCAGTCCGCACCGCGCCAAGGGGAAAGGGCCGGCCAACGGAACACGCAGGGGCCTTCAAAGAAAAAAGCGGCCGCGATTTCGTATGCGGCCGCTTATATCAAATAGAATATTACCTCGCAGCCCTTTCCCTGGGGAAAGGCGCTTTTTTGTACGAGGGGGGGATTTTCGGGAGCTCAGATAAACAGCAGCAGGCTCACCGCCATGACCGCCATGCCGGAGATCAGGCCATAGATGGACAGGTGATGCTCTCCATATTCCCGGGCGGCGGGCAGCAGCTCGTCAAAGGAGATGAATACCATGATGCCGGCCACGCCTGCGAAGATCATGCCAAAGACCGTGTCCGACATGATGGGCATGAGCACCAGCCAGCCCAGCAGGGCGCCCAGGGGCTCCGCCAAGCCGGACAGGAAGGAATAGCAAAAAGCCTTTTTCCGGGAACCGGTGGCCTGGTAGATGGGCACGGACACGGCGATGCCCTCCGGGATGTTGTGGATGGCGATGGCCACCACGATGGGAATGGCGATGGAGGGGGACTGGAGGGCGGAAACAAAGGTGGCCAAGCCCTCGGGGAAATTATGGATGGCGATGGCCAGGGCGGTAAACACCCCCATGCGCATCAGCTTCCAGGCGGGGTGGGCGCCCTCCTCCTCCACCAGCTTCACCTCATGGGGGTTCTTTTCCGCGGGGATCAGCTTATCGATCACGGCGATGAACAGCATCCCCCCGAAAAAGGCCAGCACCGTGGCCCAGCTGCCCGGCCGCTGCCCCAGCTGGGCGGTCAGGGCCGTTTGGGCCTTGGCAAAGATCTCGATCATGGAGACATATATCATCACCCCGGCGGAAAAGCCCAGGCTCACCGATAAAAACCGGCGGTTGGTCCGCTTGGCCAAAAGGGCGATCAGGCTGCCGATGCCGGTGCTCAGTCCAGCCAAAAGGGTCAAAAGGAATGCGGAAACGATGGGGTTCATAGCGTCCTCCCTCCTGCATCGTGCAATGGATTTTTGGCGGCCCTGTCCCGGCCATGCCCGGGGCGGGACACACCAATTAGATCAGGATAGCAAAACGCGCCCTGGGTGTCAACGATAAATGGAATACACCCTGCGGGGCGAGACCGGCCCGCCGAAAGGATTTGACAAGGCCGCTACAGGTATACTATAGTAGTTTCATTATATTATTGCATCCCGGTGGGGAGGAGGAACAGGCTATGGAATACAGGATGGGAACCAAGTGCGTGCAGGGGGGCTATACCCCGGGGAACGGAGAGCCCCGGCAGATCCCCATCATTCAGAGCACCACCTTCAAATACGCCACCAGCGAGGACATGGGCAAGCTGTTCGACCTGGAGCGCGCAGGCTATTTCTATACCCGGCTCCAGAATCCCACCAACGACCATGTGGCCGCCAAGATCTGCGAGATGGAGGGGGGTACCGCCGCCATGCTCACCGCCTCGGGCCAGGCCGCGTCCTTTTACAGCATTTTTAATATCGCCGGTTGCGGGGACCATGTGGTATCCTCCTCCAGCATTTACGGGGGGACCTACAACCTGTTTGCGGTGACCATGAAGCGGATGGGCGTCGAATTTACCTTCGTGTCCCCGGATTGCACGGAAGCGGAGCTGGAGGCGGCCTTCCGGCCCAACACCAAGGCGGTGTTCGGGGAAACCATCGCCAACCCCGCCCTGACGGTGCTGGATATCGAAAAATTTGCCGCCGCCGCCCACCGGCACGGAGTGCCCCTGATCGTGGACAACACCTTCGCCACCCCTGTAAACTGCCGGCCCTTTGCATGGGGGGCGGATATCGTAACCCACTCCACCACCAAGTATATGGACGGCCACGGGGCCGGGGTAGGGGGCTGCATCGTGGATTCCGGCAAGTTCGATTGGACGGCGTATCCGGAAAAATTCCCCGGCCTTTGCACCCCGGATGAAAGCTACCATGGGGTGGTGTATACGGAGCGCTTCGGCCTGGCGGGGGCCTTTATCACCAAGGCAACGGCCCAGCTGATGCGGGATTTCGGCGCCATCCAGTCCCCCCAGAACGCCTTTTTGCTGAACTTGGGGCTGGAGAGCCTGCATGTGCGCATGGCCAGGCATTGCGAAAACGGCCTGGCGGTGGCCCGGTTCCTGCAAAGCCATCCCCAGGTGGCCTGGGTTCGCTTCCCCGGCCTGGAGGGGGACCCTTACTATCCCTTGGCACAGAAGTATCTGCCCCAGGGGGTGTGCGGGGTGGTGAGCTTCGGGGTAAAGGGCGGCAGAAAGGCGGCGGAGACCTTCATGAAGCGGCTGCGGATCGCCGCCATCGAGACCCATGTGGCGGATGCCCGCACATGTTGCCTGCATCCCGCCAGCGCCACCCACCGGCAGATGAACGACCAGGAGCTGGCTGCGGCCGGGGTATCCCCGGACCTGGTGCGGTATTCCTGCGGGCTGGAGGATGCGGCGGACCTGATCGCGGACCTGGATCAGGCTTTGAACAGCCTGGGATAATGGGAGGATACGCCTTTGCCGATTAAGATTCCCAACGACTTGCCGGCTGTAAAAACCCTGCTGGATGAGAATATCTTCGTCATGACGGAGACCCGGGCCATCACCCAGGACATCCGGCCGCTGAAGCTGCTGCTGCTGAATTTGATGCCCCTGAAGGTGGATACCGAGACCCAGCTGTCCCGGCTGCTGGGCAATTCTCCCCTGCAGGTGGAGCTGGAGCTGATGCAAACCCGGACCCACGTTTCCAAGAACACCCCCCAAGCCCATATGCTGGCCTTTTACCAGACCTTTGACCAGGTGCGGGACCGAAACTTTGACGGCATGGTCATCACCGGCGCGCCGGTGGAGCAGCTCCCCTTTGAAGAGGTGGAATATTGGCCGGAGCTATGCGAGATCATGGAGTGGAGCAAAACCCACGTCCACAGCACCTTTCATATCTGCTGGGGCGCCCAGGCCGCGCTGTATTATCACTTCGGCATCCAGAAGCGCTCCCTGCCCGAAAAGCTCTTCGGCGTGTTCCCCCACCGGGTGGAGTATAAGCCTTCCATCCTGTTCCGGGGCTTTGACGACGTGTTTATGGTGCCCCATTCCCGGCATACCACCGTGTGGCGGGAGGATATCGAGGCGGTGCCTGCCCTGAACATCCTGGCCGCCTCCCCGGAGGCGGGGGTGTACGCGGTATCCGCCAAGGCCGGAAACCAGTTTTTTATTACCGGGCATTCGGAGTACGACGGGAATACCCTGCTGAAGGAATACCTTCGGGATAAACATGCCGGGCTCCCCATCGCGCCCCCCAAGAATTATTTCCCAAACGACGACGATACCCAGCCCCCGTTGGTCACCTGGCGCTCCCACGCCAACCTGCTGTATTCCAACTGGCTCAACTATTTCGTTTACCAGACCACCCCCTACGACCTGCGGCAGATCGGCGCTGCAGATCCCCATTAGGGAAGCGGCTGCCCGGCGCCCATGCGCGCCCCCATTATCCCAAACCACCGGGGGCGCGGATGGGCCGGGCAAAAAGATTCTCAAAAAATGGCGAAGGAGCCTTGACAAGCCGCTTGGTTTGCGCTACAATAAGCAAGCACGTTGTGAGACGGAACGCGGGAGTAGCTCATTTGGTAGAGCGCCGCCTTGCCAAGGCGGAGGTGGCGGGTT
>UQOG01000032.1 GCA_900542615.1 uncultured Eubacteriales bacterium
ACCTTTGCGAACTGCATTGCGGCCCCCGAACCCCCGGGGGTTTTTCGACAGGCTGATACTCGTTTCATGTTTGTTTTCTCCTTTTCAATTCCTTGGCTTTTCAGCTTCTTATACAACACGCGCCAGAAAGGCAAATCCATTCACAGGGCGCAAAAATTTTTTTGCGGGCGACGGGAAGGCAGGACGTCAAAAATATCTTCGGAATCCCCTTGGAATATGCTATAATTTATACGTGAAAAATTCGCCCCTGGCCGGCGCCCTTTTGGGAAGCACAGCCGCAGGAAGCAACCATTTCATCAAAACCGGTAAAGGAGAATCGCCATGCAGACCCAAACCAGCAAGGAAGCCATACTGGCTGCGGACACCTATTTAGGCATTGAATTGGGCTCCACCCGGATTAAGATGACCCTGGTGGACGCCAAGCACCATCCCCTGGCCACGGGAAGCTATGCCTGGCAGAACCGGCTGGAGGACGGGATCTGGACATATCGGCTGGAGGAGGCCATGGAGGGCCTTCGGGCCTGCTATGGGGCGCTGCGGGACCAGGTGCTGGAACGCTATGGGGCGACCCTGACCCGGGTGGCGGCCATGGGGGTATCCGGCATGATGCACGGCTACCTGCCTCTGGATGCGGCGGGCGCCCAGCTGGCCCCCTTCCGCACCTGGCGCAATACCATGACCGGGGAGGAAAGCGCCTTTTTGCGCACCCATTTTGGCTATAACATCCCCCAGCGGTGGAGCATCGCCCATCTATACCAATGCATCTGCCAGGATCAGCCCCACGTGCCCCACATCCGGCATCTGACCACCCTGGCGGGCTATATCCACTGGCGGCTGACCGGGGAGTGGAGCATGGGCATCGGGGAGGCCAGCGGCATGTTCCCGGTGGACGTGGCCACCGGCGGCTTCCATGGGGAAATGCTGGACAGCTTTGACCATCTCATCGCTCACAAGGGCTATCCCTGGCGGATCCGGCAGATCCTGCCCCAGGTAAAGCTGGCGGGGGAGGGGGCCGGGTTCCTGACGGAGGCCGGCGCGGCCCTGTTGGACGAGACCCATGCGCTTCGGGCGGGAATCCCCCTGTGCCCGCCGGAAGGGGACGCCCAGACCGGCATGGTGGCCACCAACAGCGTGCGGCCGGGCACCGGCAACGTGAGCGCGGGCACCAGCATCTTTGCCATGGCGGTGCTGGAGCATCCCCTGGCCAAGGTATATCCCCAGATCAACGTGGTGACCACCCCGGCGGGGAAGCCGGTGGCCATGGTGCATTGCACCAACTGCACGGAAGACCTGGACGCCTGGGTGCGCCTGTTTGGAGAGGCGGCGGCCCTATTTGGTCCCGCCCCCGACCCCGACGAGCTGTACGACCGGCTGTACAGCCAGGCCCTACAGGGGGACGAGGATTGCGGAAAGCTGCTTTCCTATAATTATTATTCCGGGGAGTCCCTCACCAAGCTGGATCAGGGCCGGCCCCTGTTTGTGCGGCTGCCGGAAAGCCGGTTCAACCTGGCCAACTTTATGCGGGTTCAGCTGTTCGCCGCCCTGTCCACCCTCAGGCTGGGCATGGATATCCTCAGAAAGGAGGAAGGAGTGGATCTATACGCCATCGCAGGCCACGGGGGCTTCTTCAAGGTGGAGGAGGTGGGCCAGCGGTTTATGGCCGCAGCCCTGGATACCCCGGTAACCGTATCCGCCACCGCCGGGGAGGGCGGCCCCTGGGGCATGGCTGCCCTGGCGGGTTATATGGTAGCCAAGGAGCCCGGCCAAAGCCTGGGCGACTATCTGGAGGAACGGGTGTTTGCCCATCTCCAGACCCATACCCTGGCGCCCCGGCCCGAGGACGCGGCCAGCTTCCAGGCCTACTTCGCCCGCTTCCAGGCCGGCTTGCCCGTAGAACGGGCCGCGGTGGAGACCCTGCTGTGAGCCAGGGAAACCAGCCCGGCCAGGTTTCCCTGTCCGCCGGGGAGCAGGCCCTGGTCCAAGGCCATATGCTCTTTTGCGGCATGGGAGACGGGGCGATACGGCAGACCCTTGCCCTGCTCCAGGCCGCGAAACGGGAGTATCCAAAGGGCGCGTACCTCAACCGGATCGCCTTCCCCATGGCCAGCTTCGGCCTGGTGCTCCGGGGCGCGGTGCAGGTTTATATGGACGATATCCAAGGGGACAGCATGTTGATGGCAAACGTGGGGCCCGGGGATTCCTTTGGGGAGTCCATCGCCTATCTGGGCATCGACGCGCCGGTGTATATCCGGGCGGCGGCGGACGCCACGGTGCTCTGGCTCAATCCCGGCGGCCTGCGGGCAGACCCCATGGACCCGGATACCCAGGCCCTCAGCCGCCGGTTTACCGCCATGCTGGCCCGGCGCACCCTCAGCATGAACGACCGGATCCAGATCCTTTCCAAGAGCACCCTGCGGGGCAAGATCTTGGCCCTCCTGTCCCAATATGCCCAAAAATACGGCCCTGCTTTTGTCCTCCCCTTTGACCGGCAAAGCCTGGCCACCTATCTGGGGGCCAACCGGAGCGCCCTGTCCCGGGAGCTTTCCGCTATGCGCCGGGACGGGATCCTGGATTTCCATAAAAACCGGTTCATCGTCCGGGAACCCATCCATCCGGAAGGAAGTTAGAAAAAACAAATTTGAATTGCGTTGCGGTTGCAACGCAATTTTTTTGATCCTGCGGGTATAATCCTTACAGTGAACAAGGCGGCCGAGACGCCGCCTGAAAGGAGATACCCATGATGAAAAAACGCATTGCCCTATGGCTTGCTATCTGCATGATCGCCCTGCTGGCGGCGGCCTGCGCCCAGCCCGCCCCGGCGGAGGAACCCCAACAGACCGCCCAAGCCGCCCCCGCCGAGACCCCGGCCGCAGAGGAGACGGCGGCGGTAGAGGAGACGGAGGCGCCCCCTGCGGAAAAGGCCACCGTCCGGCTGGGCGGGCTCAAGGGGCCCACCTCCATGGGCATGGTGAAGCTGCTTTCCGACGGGGAACAGGGGCTTACCCAAAACAACTATGAATTCGTGATGGCCGCCTCTGCGGATGAGCTGACCCCCAAGCTGCTCCAGGGGGAGCTGGATGTGCTGGCCGTGCCGGTGAACCTGGGGGCTATCCTGTATAACAACACGGAGGGCGCGGTGCAGATGGCCGCGGTCAACACCCTGGGGGTGGTCTACATCCTGGAAAAGGGCGGCGAGGAGATCAACAGTCTGGAGGATCTCAAGGGCCAGACCATTATGGCCACCGGCAAGGGCACCACGCCGGAATTCGCCCTTGCCTATCTGCTGAGCCAGCACGGCCTGGAGCTGGGCACGGACGTGACGGTGGAATGGAAGAGCGAGCCCACCGAGACCATTGCCGCCATGACCCAGATGGACCACGCCGTTGTGATGCTGCCCCAGCCCTTTGTCACCGTGGCCCAGGGCCAGGTGGAAGGCCTGCGGATGGCACTGGATCTCACCGCCGAATGGGAAAAGCTGGATAACGGCAGCCAGTTCATCACCGCCGGGCTGGTGGTGCGCAAGGCCTTTGCGGAGGAAAATCCCCAGGCCCTGGCCACCTTCCTGGAGGAATACCAGGCGTCTACGGAATACGTCAACAACAACGTTTCAGAGGCCGCCCAGCTGGTGGAGCAATATGGCATCGTAAAAGCGGCGGTGGCGGAACAGGCCATCCCCTATTGCAACATCGTCTACATGGACAAGGAGGAAATGCAGACCGCTGTGTCCGGCTACCTCCAGACCCTCTATGACCAGAAGCCCGAATCGGTAGGCGGCGCCATGCCCGGGGACGACTTCTACTACTATGGGGAATAGGCATACCCTGGAAAAAGCAGGAGCAGTGGCCTTTGCCCTGCTCCTGTGGCAAATCGCCGCCATGGCCCTCGATCAGCATCTGCTATTGGTATCCCCGGTGCAGGTGCTTTTTCGCTTGGGCAGCCTCTGCCTGGAGCCCGATTTCCTCCAAACCGTCGCCTTCAGCCTCATGCGCATCGCCGGGGGCTTTTGCCTGGCCTTTCTCCTGGGCGCCGGCCTGGGCATGTTGGCGGGCCGCTGCCGGTATGTGGAATTGCTCCTTTGGCCCTTTATGCTCACCATCAAATCCGTGCCTGTGGCCTCCTATGTGATCCTGTGCCTGATTTGGCTCAGCTCTGCCCAGCTGCCGGTGTTCATCTCCTTTTTGATGGTGCTGCCCGTCCTGTACAACAACGTGCTGCAAGGCTATAAGACCGCCGATCCCAAGCTCTTGGAAATGGCCCGCCTCTATGGGGTGCCCTTTGGCCGCCGGCTTTTATACATCCATCTACCCCAGATCAAGCCCTTTTTGATCTCCGCCTGCGGGGTGGGCCTGGGCATGGCCTGGAAGGCCGGGGTCGCCGCCGAGGTGATCGGCATCACCAGCGGTTCCATCGGGGAAAAGCTGTACGAATCCAAGGTGTACTATAACATGGCGGACCTGTTTTGCTGGACCGTGGTGATCATTCTGGTGAGCCTGGCCTTTGAAAAGGCCTTTCTCTGGCTGCTGCGCCGTGGCTTTGGGAGGTTGGAACGGCTATGAGCGATATCCGGATGGAACATATTGATAAGCGCTTTGGCGCCAAAACGGTGCTCAGGGACTTTTCCGCCCGCTTCCCCCTTGGCCAGGCCACCTGCATTATGGGCAGTTCCGGCTGCGGCAAAACCACCCTGCTGCGGATCCTGTTGGGCCTGGAGCAGCCGGACGCAGGCCGCATCCTTGGCCGGCCGGAGCGGATGGGGGCGGTGTTCCAGGAGGACCGCCTGCTGGAGGGCTTCTCCCCTTTGGCCAACATCCGGCTGGTCACCGGCAGGCGGGTCCCCCGGCAGGTCATCCAGGCCCACTTGGAGGAGCTGGGCCTGGGGGACTGCGCCCGGGACCCGGTCGCCACCCTCAGCGGCGGGATGCAGCGCCGGGTGGCCATTGCCCGGGCGGTTTTATACGATCCCGCGCTGCTGGCGCTGGACGAGGCCTTCAAGGGCCTGGACGCGGATACCCGCCTGCGGGCCATGGAATATGTTCGGGCCCACAGCCAGGGCCGCACCCTGGTCATTGTGACCCACGATCCCCAGGAGGCGGCCTTTTGGGGGGTGGAGACCATCCATATGGCGGCCCTGGGGGAGTAGGGTTGCCAAGGGTAGGAAGCGCGGCCCGGACCTCCCGGGGGGGCGGCGGGTGCGCAAAGCGCACACAAAGCCGGGGCCTTCGGCCCCGGCTTTGGTTTGGCCGGCCCTTCGGGCCGGCCAAACGCCGCCGCCCCCCGGGCCGGGATTTTTGCCTGCCCTAGTTCCCCCGCAAAAAAACCGCCGGGCTAAGCCCAGCGGATGCGCGGAAACGGCAATTTGCAAGTGTGTTTTTTCGCTTGTTTTGCGGAGCGGCCAGGGCCGCCCCGCATTAAGATGGGTGTTAACTTACGCGTTGACCTTCCGTACGGCCACGGCAGCGGCAACCACGGCGACCATGATCATGGCGAAGCCGATCACGCTGGCGTTGTCACCGGTCTTAGGAATGGACACGGTGGGATCCAGAATGATGGGGGTGCTGTTGGCCTTCCAGGTAGCGGAATCGCTCTGGGTGTAGGAGAAGCCGAAAGCAGCATGCAGGTTGGCGTTGGTCATGTACATTTCCTTGTTGGCGATAGCGGTCTTGATGCTGTCGGCATCGCCGTTGTTCAGCCAAGCATACAGGGTGATCAGATCCTGGGGATTGGTGAGGTTGGTGTCAACGCTGGTCACAAGGCCATCGCTGTTGCGCACAAACCGTACATATTCGCCAGCGGTCTTGGAGAAGGTAACGGTGGTATCAGTGACTTCTACACTGTAGTCGCCAGCCTGGAACCAGTTGCCAGCACCGAAGGGACGCTCGGTATAGACCTTCGCGGTTACCTTAGCGGTTTCGGTATCCAAGCAACGAGAAGTCCAAACAGGAACTCCATTGGTCAGAACGCCCAGCTTGGACAGCTCATCAATGGTGTAGAAAGCAAGCTGGTTGGTAGCATCCCAATAGTAGTAGTAAACGCCATTGTCCTTGTTGGAAATGTCGATACCCTTCCAATTGTTCTGGTTACCAATTGCAGTGCAAGTTACGTCTACCTTGGCGTACTTCTTCACAGAATCAGAGGGGCCGTTGACGACCAGCTTGATGGCCCAGTATACATCCGCGCCGTTAACAGCGGTAGCAGCCTCGTCAGCATTGAAGGAGGAGGAGCCCAGAGCGCCGGTGGAACGGGTGAACTTGATGACGTCGATGGAATAACCAAAGTTGTCAGCGGTGACGCTGTCGGCGGGCTTGGACCAAGTGAAAGCAGAAGCCACGGAGGCAATGCTCAGGACCATGACCACCGCCAGAGCGATAGCAAAAATCTTCTTCATTGTTTTTGTCCCTTTCAAAAATTGGATTGTGCCGTTCCCTTTGCACAATCCAATATTATTTCATTTTTGTAATAAAGTCAACGCAATTATTTAATAAAAACGTAATCAAAATGACGTAAATATGCTGTTATGAAAACTTGATTACAAAAAAATAGAAACTTGTAGTTTCCATCTTAACAATATGGTTTTTTCAAATATTTTTCATTATATGTTGGTTATGAAAATCTTTTTGCAGCATTGGCTGGTTTTGAAACGCAAAAAGCCTCAAGAGGCATTCGCATATGCGGTTCTTGCCTCTGAGGCTTTGGGGTATTCGGTTATTTGCCAGGCGTTACGCCGTTAGTCTATCCGGCGGGAAAGCTGCACCAACTCCTGGGGGGTCTCCCGGCAGCCGCCCTGAATCCAGCGGGCCAGCAGGGTTTCGTAGCCCCCCACCAGGAAGGTGGCCTGGTAGGCGATGGAGGCTTCTTCCATGCCGCTGTGCTGCAGCCGCAGCACAGCCATGGCCTGCTCGCAGCAAAGGGCGCGAATGTCCCCCATAAAGGCATCGTCCCCATAGGGACCGGCCAGCACTTCAAAGCAATCCCGGTTTTCGCCCACATAGGCAAAAAATGTTTCCAGCAGGGGGGTAGCGTCTTCCACCAGGTCGGCCGGCGGATACTTTGCCAGGATCGCGTTTATGTCGCTATACATGGTTTGCTCCAGCTGGCCCAAAACATCTTTGGGATCCTTGTAGTGTACATAAACGGTGGCGCGGGCCACGTCGGCGGCTTCTGCCAATTCCTTCACGGTGATGTCCGCAATGGTTTTATGGCGCAGCAACTTCAAAAGTCCTTCTTGCAGTAGCTTGCGCGTGCGTCTAACACGGCGATCAGTGATTTCCGGCATATGCGCCCTCCTTATAATTACTCAGATTGAGAAATCTGTTTCTATTCCATTCTTATAGGGTAAGCCCGTTAACGGATGTTTGTCAATGGATAAAATGTAACAATTTGTATTTATCATAAAAAATTAAGTTATTTTTTAGGAGAACCTGTATTTCAGGGCACATCCAAGCAAATTTGAAGATTAACGCTTTTGCTGCCGCCGGCTACTCAAATAGCCCAGCAGCACGGAGACAGCGGCCCCTGCCACGTCCACGATCAAGTCCTTCATGGTATCCTGCAAAGCGGCGCGGCCCACCAGCTGGGTTCCGTTCTCCAGGCGGAATTTTTGCATATTCAGCCCCAGTAGCCCATCGAAGGTAAACTCATATATTTCCCAAAATACGCCCACCGTTACCGCAAAGCACAGGGCAAACAGGCAAACAAAGCCGGGGCTTAGCCGTACCGGCACCCCTTCCACCCGGTTGAGCCGGTCCACCACAATGAAGCCCAGAGCGCCCAACATGCCGCCGCTGAAGGTATGCAGCCAAGTATCCCAATGGGGCACCACGTAAAAGAAATTCCGCACCTCACCCAAATAGATGGCGCAATAGAGGAACAGAAAATATAGGATATACATGGCGTCCGTAATGGGCCAGGTCCATTTCTTTTCCAACATATTGGGCAAAAACATCACCGCCAAGCCCAGGCAGCATTGCAGCAGCATCAATACGTAGTCGCTGCGGCAGCGCTCTCCAGGCTGGCTGGCCGTTTCTGGAGCCAGGGCCCAGCCGATGGCTGCGTAGATGATGGAACCCAGCAGCGTAATCAGCAGAATCAGCCCGATGATGGATTTTGCATCCCAGCGTTTTTTTCCCATTATGTGCCTCCTGGCAGGTAGACTAGCCAGTTTACAAAAGAATCTATGCAATCAGTCTTTCTATGTTTATGGTACCTTGTTTTGAACAGAAATGCAAGAAAAATATTAAGTAACAGTAAAACAGAATGAAGTAGACCGTAATAATCGGAAAAATTTTCTGTTTTTTCCAAAATTTGCTGATTTGGCCCCCAAAAAGGGGGCCAAAAGGGAGCTTTAGGAAAATTATAGATCCAGCTTACAGTCCCCGTCTTTGATCCAGCCGGCCCGGCGCATGGGCCAGGCGATGAGGGGGGTCAGGATGGCGGGTAAAACGAAGCAAACCAGGATCAGGCTCAGCCAGGACATGGAGGAGCCAAAGCCCGGGGCGGCCGCCACGCCAATGGGGCCCACCAGCCCGCAGGTACCCATGCCGCTGGCCACGGCGATGCCGTTTTCCATTTTGAAGATGCAGGTGGCGATGGGGCCGGTAATGGCGGAGGCTAGGGTGGGGGGCAGCCAAATAAGGGGATTTTTTGCAATGTTACCCATTTGCAGCATACTGGTGCCCAAGCCCTGGGCGGCAACGCCGCCCCAGCCGTTTTCCCGGAAGCTCATCACAGCAAAGCCGATCATTTGGGCGCAGCAGCCGGCGGTGGCTGCGCCGCCGGCCAAGCCGGTCAAGCCCAGCATGGTACACAGGGCGGCGCTGGAAATGGGCAGGGTAAGCACCATGCCTACAATCACCGAAACCAGGATGCCCATAAAGAAGGGCTGCAATTCCGTGGCCCGCATCACCAGGGCGCCGAAGCCATACATGATGGCGCTGACCCCGGGGCCCACCAAGGCGGCCACGCCGCAGCCGAACAGAATGGTTACAGTGGGGGTCACCAGGATATCCACTTTGGTTTCCTTGGAGACCGCCTTGCCCAGCTCCGCGGCAACAATGGCGGCGAAGAGGGTGCCCAGGGGACCGCCCAGGCTATTGGCCGCCGCGCCCACGGCGCATAAACAAAACAGCACCAGGGACGGCGCCTGCAAGGCATAGCCGATGGCCACGGCCATGGCGGGGCCGGTGGCGGCGGAACAGAATTCCGAGGCCTGGGCCAGGAAGGCCCAGCCGGTCTGGTCGGCGATGGCGTCGAAGATGGTGCCGATCAGCAGGGAGGCAAACAGGCCAAAGGCCATTGCCCCCATGGCATCCACAAAATATCGTTTTAAGCTGATTTCGATTTGCTTCCGGGCCAGGAACGACCGGAAGCGGTTGGGTTGATTTTCCATGGCGCAAGGCCCTCCCGCGAGTTTTTCATCCGTATACAACAGTATACCACATAATGGGGCCCGCAAGCAAAAGTTTGGGAATATCTTGGCGGAAGCGGGTATGGAAAATCCGCAAAAAACCTAGAGGAATAGGGATTTTTGCCGGATGGTCGCCAATTCGGCACGGGCCGGCAAAGTTTGCGCGAACCTCTCCAAAGGCCGACAAAACATGGCAATATTGTTCCCTACCGCCGCGAAAAAAGCGGTGTTACAATCCAATCATCACAAACCGCAAGGATACTTTAGGAAACGGGTAAAAGCGCCCGCCCCCGCGTGACATAGGGGAGCAAATACAGAAGCATGGAGGCATATGATGGCAAAATACCGTATTCTTTTGGCAGACAGCAGCACGCAGTTTCAAAACCTGGTTCGGGATTCCCTGTCCGTGCAGGAGCAGATCGAACGGGTGGATGTGGTGAACGATGGACAGGCAGCCCTGGAGGCGCTGGCGAATACCCATTATGACGTATTGCTCTGCGACCTGATCATGCCCAGGATGGATGGATTTGAACTGCTGGAGCGCCTAAACAGCGGCTTGCTCGAGGATCCGCCGGCGGTGATCGTGGCCAGCGCCATGCGCCATGAGGACATGGTGCGCCAGGCCTGCACACTGGGGGCGCGGTATTTCATGGCCAAGCCTGTGGAGCCGGATACCCTGTATAAGCGCATCCTGGATATGCTGGAAAATACCTATACCCAGCGCTCCCAAACCTGCACCATGGGCGCCCGGCCCCAAACCCTGGATGAGAAGATCGCGTCCATCTTCCTGATCATCGGCATCCCGGCCCACATCAAGGGCTATCACTACCTGCGGGAAGCGGTCCGCATGGTATATTTTGAGCCCGCCCTCATCAACCGCATCACCAAGGAGCTATATCCCGGCATTGCCAAGCGGTTCCAGACCTCCGCCTCCAAGGTGGAGCGGGCCATTCGCCACGCCATCGAGGTGGCCTGGACCCGGGGCAAGATCGAGAACATCAACCAGATTTTCGGCTACAATATCTATTCCAAAAACGATAAGCCCACCAACGGGGAGTTTATCGCCCTGGTGGCGGATAAGCTCATCCTGGAAAGCGCCCGGGAAAACGCCGGCCGGCCGGAGATTCAAAACGTGATCTGACCCTTGGTCCCCGGCGGAAAGGGGCCTGAACCGCCTTTTCGGGCCCCAGGGAAATTATGCAGGAATCGTTGCAAAAGGGGGATGAAAATACTTTTCAGTTTTATATATCTTTTATAAAGGTCTGCGCTTTAAAAGCCGGCGGCTATCAATATTCCCCGCCGGTTTTTCACATGGGAGATACAAAAAACCCCCCGGATATGGATAACTATGTGGATAATGTTGATAACTCCTCCAAAGTTATAAACATATCCCCCTTCGGGGCAGGCAAAGGCGGGTTTTGAAAAATATGGTCAAGGTGTCTTTCATGGGGAGAAAACACGACGGATGGAAAAAAGAATCCTGCAAAAAGTGATAAGATGACGCCGCCCTGGCATATGCTTGTAATGCTTAGGCTAGGAGAGGAGCGTAAAAACATGGAATTGATCTGGAACGAACGCAATGGCGCGCGCGTGGTATATTGCGGCGTGGCCCAGGCCCTGGTGGAGGGGGAGGTGCCCCAGCTTCCGGACCGGCCCGCAGATACGATCCTGAGCGCCACAGGGGATGTGGCGCTGCTGGGGCTGGAGACGGCGGAGGGCTGTGTGCGCATGGGCGGGGAGATCCGCCTACAGCTGATCTGCCAGGATGCAAGCGGGGTCTTTGCCTTTACCTCCCGGGCGGCCTTCCGGCATACGGTGCAGACCGAGGGGGTGGCCACGGGGATGCAGGTACGAGGCATTCCCGCCTTGCAATCCCTGGAGGTCCAGCTGACCGACGGCCGCATTACCCTCCACGCAGTGGCGGACATCACCCTGCGGGTGGTGGACAATGGCCCGGTTAAAGCCCTCTGCGGCCTGGAAGGGGTCCCGGATCTGGAAATGCAAAGCGAAACCATCTGCCTGCCCAAGCGGGAAGAGGTATTCCGGGAGGTACTGCCCATCCGGGAAGAGGTGGACGCCCAGGGGGTGGAAGCCGTGCTGCAGCGGGACGTGCTGATCGCCCTACGGGATATCCAGCCCAGCGAGCAGGGCACGGAATTGAGCGGGAGCCTTACCATTTCCGCCCTGGTCCAGGATCAGGAGGGCCGGCTGTTCCAGCTCCATCAGAACCTTCCCTTCACCGAAACCCTGGAGGTCCGGGGCGAAGGCGAATACCGGGCGGAGCTGGCCCTGGAGGAGATCCGGGTGCGGGCTGCCCCGGAATTTGGCCTGGTGGTGGTGGAGGGCAGGCTCAAGGTATGCCTATACGCGGTGCGCACCTGGGAGGCCCAGCTGCCCCAGGACCTGTTCAGCCCCAGCACCCCCTTCGGATGTCAGCAGGAGACCTTCCGTCTGAGCGGGGAATTGGGCCCGGTCAGCCACCGGCATACCCTCCATGAGACCGTCAACATTCCCAGCGGTATGCCGGAAGCCCAGCGGGTGGTGTATTGCGCCGTCCGGCCGGTGATCACCGCCGCCGCCGTGAATCAGGAGCGGCTGTGCATGGAAGGGCTCCTAGTGACCCGCATCCTCTACGAGGGGGCGGACGGTCACATCTACGCCTTTACCGAGGATATCCCCTTTGAAACCGCCTGCCCGGCTCCCGGCGCCTCCGAGGCCATGGTAAGCCCCGGGGCGACCGCCACCGCCGGCGGCAGCGGCCGGGCCCTGGAGGTAAACTATACCCTCCAGATTCAGGCGGAGCTTTCGGTGCAGCAGACCTATACCCTGGTGACCGGCCTGACGGAATGCGATCCGCCCAGCATGGCCCAGGGGATCGTGGTGTACTTCGCCGGCGCCGGGGAGACCCTCTACGACGTGGCCAAACGCTTCGCCATCCCCCGTAGCGCCCTGCGGGCAGCCTTGGGGGACGCCAAGGAACAACTGGAGGAGGGGCAGCGGCTGGTATTCCTACGTTGATCCGGCCGGTTCCAATCTGCCAAAAAATAGCGCTCGTCGCTTTTTTCGGCCGCTCCGGAACCTGGGTCTGCCTGGCCCGGCGGGGGGGCGGCGGCGGGGCGCTTCGCGCCCCGAAAGGGGGCGTACGGGGCCAAAGGCCCCGCACGCCCCCTTTTTGTTTGGCAGCCCAGGGGGGCCGGAGGCCCCCTTGGGCGCCAAACGCCGCCGCCCCCCCCCGCCGGGCCGGGCAGACCTTTGGCGGATCAGGGAACCGTGGCGTAGGATCCGGTATGTGTGCTATACTATATAATAAGAAAAAACCACCCGAGGAGGAACGGTATGAGGCAGAAAACCAGAGGGGAAATGGACCCAAAATACCAGTGGGACCTAAGCCACATGTTCGAAAATAACGCCGCTTGGGAAGCGGCGCTGGAAGCCGCCCTGCAGGCGGTGGAAGGCATCAGCGCCTACCGGGGGACGCTGGGAAGCATCCAGGGGGCCAAGGCGGCCCTGGATGCCTATTATGCCCTGGCGGAGCAGGCGGAGCGGATCTACCTGTACGCGGAGCTGACCAAGGCCGGGGACAATGGGGACCAGGCGGCCCAGGCCATGCAGGATCGGGCCATGGGCCTATTGGTGAACCTGGGCGCTGCGGCCAGCTTCCTGACCCCGGAGCTGGCGGCCCTGCCCATGGAGACCCTGGAAGAATACGCAAAGGCTGAGGCGCTTTCGGGCTATCGCCACGGGCTCCAGGATATCATCCGGGGCCGGGCCTATGTGCTCAGCCCGGAGCAGGAGCACATGCTGGCCCTGCTGGCGGATCCGGCCCAGACCCCGGACAACGCCTTTTCCATGCTGTCTGAGGTGGATATGGCGCTGCCATCCATCCAGGACGAAACGGGGGAGACCGTGCAGCTGACCCACGGCAACTATGGGGTCTATCGGGAGAGCAAAGACCGCGGGGTGCGGCAGCGGGCCTTTGAAGCCTACTTTGGGGCGTTCAATGGGTATATCAATACCTTTGCCGCCCTGTATGGGGGCAGCGTGAAGCTGGACTGCTATTTCGCCAAGGTGCGGGGCCATGCCAGCGCCCGGGAGGCCGCCCTGTTCGCCAACAACGTGCCCACGGCGGTGTACGATAGCCTCATAGGGGCGGTGCATCAAAAGCTGCCTGCCATGGAACGGTATCTGGCCCTGCGGAAAAAGGTATTGGGGCTTTCGGAGCTGCACATGTACGACCTATACTGCCCCATGGTGCAGGGGATCGAGGAAACCTATCCCCTGGACCAGGCCAAGGCCATGGTGCAGGAAGCCCTATCCCCCCTGGGGCCGGACTATATCCGGCAATTGGAGCAGGGCCTTGCGGGAGGCTGGATCGACGCCTATGAGAACAAGGGCAAGACCACCGGCGCCTTTTCCTGCGGGGTCTATGGGGTGCATCCCTATGTGCTGCTCAACTATACGGACACCCTGGACGATGTGTTTACCCTGGCCCATGAGATGGGCCATGCCGTCCATTCCTACCGTTCGGACCAGGCCCAGACCTATGCCAACCACGATTATGCCATCTTCGTGGCGGAGGTAGCCTCCACGGTCAACGAGGTGCTTTTGACCCTGTATTTGCTGGAGAAGGAAACAGACCCCCGGAAGCGGGCTTATTACCTGAACCATTTCCTGGAGGGGTTCCGTACCACCCTGTTCCGCCAAACCCTGTTTGCGGAGTTTGAAAAGCAGACCCACGAAATGGCGGAGGCGGGGCAGCCCTTGACCCCGGATGCGCTGAACCAGGTATACCGGGATCTGAATGCGCAATATTACAAGGGGGCGGTAATCGACCCCTTGCAGGCGATGGAGTGGGCCAGGATCCCCCATTTTTACAATGCGTTTTACGTATATCAGTACGCCACCGGCTTTAGCGCGGCGGTGGCCATCGCCACCAAGATCCGGCAGACCGGGGATGCGGCGGGATATCTCGCCTTCTTGCAGACCGGCGGCAGCGATTACCCCATCGAGGAGCTGAAGCTGGCGGGGGTGGATCTGGGCAAGCCGGATACGGTGGAAGCGGCGTTGGATGTATTTGCAAAGAGCGTTGCGGAGTTGGAAGCCCTGTTGCAGGGGTTGGAATAAACAAAAGACCATCAGGAGGAAAGCGATATGCAGTACGATGTGGATATGCAGGAGATGCGGGCCTATATACTGGACAAGTTCCGCAAGGAAGGGGACTTCGACTTTTTGAAGGAAGGGGAGCTGGAGGCCATGGTGGACGCCCTGCTTCAGGAGGACCAGGCATATTTGGCCAGCCTGCCCGAGGACGGGGAATACGACGACGACGCGGCCTACGAGGCCCTGTACGCCCACATGCAGGCCCAGTTCCCGGCGTATAAGATGTACGCCATGCGCCTGAGCGAGGACTATCTGGACTTTGCGGAGGAATACCTGGTAAGCGTGGACGCCATCGAGTGGGATTGATGGCGCCTGAAACCGCGAAAAGGGGGTAAAAACCATGGACACAAAGGAGACATGTCGCTGGCGCTACGGCCTTTGCAGCTATAAGGCCGGGGAAGCCATGCTGAACCGGCAGGGCCGGCAGGGGAACCGGCTGGTCCGGGTCCATGTGGGGGGCCGTCTCCAGTGGGAGGCGGGGGAGGGGCCGGTACAATACCGGGTGATCCTGTGTTCCCCCGGCAAGAAAGAGGGGGAAATCAAAAAGTCGGAAACCCTGGTCGAGAATGCCCAAACGAAAGGCTGGCAGTACGTGGGCCTGCAGGGGGACGCCCATATCTTCATGGCCCCCATGGAGGCGGAACCCATTTTCTCTAGCCCGGCGGCGGAGCTGGAATTTTCCATTCGCAACAGCCTGCGGCGGGTGCAGCTTTTTAGCCTTATAGCAAGCCTGCTGTGGGTTTGGCTGCTGGCCTTGCTTCTGCCCAATTTCCTATGGCGCAACCTGGTCGCCAGCAATCTGGCCCTATTGGCGTTCCCCTTGCTGCTTTTCCTGATCGGCAGTACGCTTTGGCAGGCCCTTTCCATCCAGCTGTTTATCCGAAAGGGCCGCCGGGCAACGTCTGCGGGCGGGGACATCCCCGCGCCCGCCGCCCGGCAGGCCGGCGCCAGGGGTCGGGCCGGCAATCTTGTCGCCATGCTTCTGCTGGCGGTGATATTGGCGGCGGCGTTTGGGGATAACAACCCAGGCGCCATGGGCGGGATGCTGCTGCGGGCCGGCTGGATCACCGCCATCCCCATCACCGTGGCCCTATACCGGAACCGGGCCTTCCAACGGAGCCGGTTCCCCTGGTACATCTTAACAGGCACGTTGGGAGCAGCCTTGGCGATATTGGAGCTGGCCACGTCCTTTGCATCCCGGGAAACGCCTCCGCCTTCCATGGAGGCCCTTGCCCAGCTGCCCGTGCTCAGCGGCGTGGTGGCGGAGGAGCCGGAACGCGCCCTGACCACCCAGGGCAAAACGCCCCTGGGCGCCGCCTACGCCTACCGGGAATGGGAAGGAAGCAATAGCCTGTATTCCGCCTACTGCCGCGGGGCGTTCCCCAGCTTGACGGACGCCCTCTATCAGGAGGCCCTGGGTGGCTTTTTGCCCGCCCGGTATCGGCGCACGGATATGGAGCCCATCTCCGTCCCCGGCTACGACCAGGCGGCCCAAAGCCCCGATGGGGGCAGGCTGGCCCTGCGGCGGGGGCTGGAAGTATACCTGGTCGACTATGACCCGGCCTATTTTTCCCAGGGGGAGATCCTTGCCCTGCTGCCCCGGATGTATGGGGATCAGGGGGCGTAGCAGGCGCACTGTCCGGCGGGGACCCACAGGCCCGGGGGGGCGGCGGCGGGCGCGCAAAGCGCGCCGGCCCGTCCGCCGGCCTGCGGCT
>UQOG01000033.1 GCA_900542615.1 uncultured Eubacteriales bacterium
CTTGGCCGGCGGCCCCGTTTGGCGGCCGGCAGGGCCGCCAAACCGCCGCCCCCCCGCCCCGCCGGGAGCCGCCCGGAAGGCCCCGCTTTCTCCCCATCCCCGCGGAGGGGAGCAGGGGGGACGGCCAGGGCGGCAGTCGAAAAAATAGTGCAAAGGAGGCGGAAAAACCACAAGATATAGCGAGAAACACCCGGCTGCGTGGACATTTCAAAAAAAGTTGGGAAAATGGGCAAAAAAGGCTTGCAATCAGGGCAAATATCGTGTAATATAAGTATCGTTGCGCGAACGCGCGGCCGTTTTCGCGCCCAAAGGGCCGAAGGCGAGCGGCTGCGGGAGGTTGCCGGCGATTGCCATCCGGGTAATTTCCGCGGACGCGCCCACAAAACAGGGCAACGGGCATGGCGCCCGTGTGCGGCTTTTTTAAGATGAAACACACGGAAGCGTGTACTGCCCGAGACTTTGAAGGAGGACGAAATAATATGGCAAACCAAAAGATCCGCATCAAGCTCAAGGCCTACGAGCACGACCTGATCGACCAGAGCGCCGAGAAGATCGTGGATACGGCCCGGCGGACGGGCGCCCGGGTATCCGGCCCCATCCCGCTTCCCACCGAGAAGGAGATCGTCACCATTCTCCGCTCCCCCCACAAGTATAAGGATAGCCGGGAGCAGTTTGAAATGCGCACCCACAAGCGCCTCATCGACATCCTGCAGCCCTCCGCCAAGACGGTGGATGCGCTGATGAAGCTCGATCTTCCCGCCGGCGTGGATATCGAGATCAAACTTTGATACGGAGGTGAACAAAGATGAAAAAAGCTATTTTGGGCACCAAAGTCGGCATGACCCAGATGTTCCGGGAAGACGGCACCATGATTCCCGTCACCGTGGTTCTGGCCGGTCCCTGCCCCGTGGTCCAGAAGAAGACCGTGGAGCACGACGGCTACGAGGCGGTACAGGTAGCCTTCAAGCCCATCCGTGAAAAGCTCTGCACCAAGCCCATGCTGGGCCACTTCAAGAAAGCTGGCCAGGGCGCTTACCGCTACACCCGGGAATTCAAGCTGGATGATACCGCCGCTTACGAAGTGGGCCAGGTCATCACGGTGGATGCGTTCCAGCAGGGGGATAAGGTAGACGTGACCGGCACCAGCAAGGGCAAGGGCTTCCAGGGCACCATCAAGCGCTGGAACCAGTCCCGGGGCCGCAAGACCCACGGTTCCCACTCCTACCGGGTAGCCGGCTCCATGGGCGCCTGCACCTATCCCGGCGAGGTATTCAAGACCAAGCACCTGCCCGGCCATATGGGCCACGAGCGGATCACCGTCCAAAATCTGGAGGTGGTTCGGGTGGACGCCGAGCGGAACCTGCTGCTGGTGCGGGGCGCGATCCCCGGCGCCAAGGGCGGCCTGGTCATGGTTCGTGAGACCGTCAAATAAAGGAGGAAGCAAGTATGCCTAGCGTAGCATTGTACAATATTGCCGGCCAAGAGATCGGCACGGTGAAGCTCAGCGATGAGATCTTCGCCCAGGAAGTCAACCAGGCCGCCCTCCATACGGTGGTGCGTGCGTATCTAGCCAACCAGCGCCAAGGCACCCAGAGCGCCCTGACCCGCGCGGAAGTCAGCGGCGGCGGCATCAAGCCCTGGCGGCAAAAGGGCACCGGCCGTGCCCGGCAGGGTTCCACCCGCTCTCCCCAGTGGCGGCACGGCGGCGTGGTGTTCGCCCCCAAGCCCCGGGATTATCGGGTGAGCGTCAACAAGAAGGTCAAGCGCCTGGCCATGAAGAGCGCCCTTTCCTCCAAGGTAAACGACGGCAGCCTCGTGGTGTTCGACGCCCTGACCCTGGCCGCCCCCAAGACCAAGGAAATGATCAAGGTGCTGGATGCCGTTAAGGTGAGCAAGGCCCTGGTGGTCCTCCCTGAAAAGGACGAGACCGTGGAGCGGGCCACCGGCAACATCCCCAACGTGAAGACCACCCTGGTGGGCACCCTGAACGTTTACGAGATCCTCAAGTACGATACGCTGATCCTCACCAAGGATTCGCTGGCCAAGATCGAGGAGGTGTACGCATAATGCAGAACCCGCACGATATCATCATCAAGCCCGTGCTCACAGAGAAGAGCTACGACCATCTGGCCGATAAGGTTTACACCTTCATCGTGGACAAGAAGGCTTCCAAGACGGAGATCCGCCAGGCGGTGGAGCAGGTTTTCGGCGTCAAGGTCGAAAACGTCCACACCATCAACGTACTGGGCAAGATCAAGCGGCAGGGTATGCACCAGGGCCGCCGCCCCTCCGTAAAGAAGGCTTATGTGAAGCTGAAGAAGGATTCCAAGGGCATTGAGTTCTTCGACAGCATCGCGCAGTAAGGAGGCACACCATGGCAATCAGAAAGATTAAACCCACCACTCCCGGCCAGCGGGGCATGACGGTTTCCGCCTTTGAGGAGATCACCTGCACCAAGCCGGAGCGTTCCTTGCTAGAGGACCTGAAGTCCACCGGCGGCCGCAACAACGCGGGCCGCATCACCGTCCGCCATCGGGGCGGCGGCGCCAAGCGGAAGTACCGGGTCATCGACTTCAAGCGGAATAAGGACGGCATCCCCGCCAAAGTCGCCACCATCGAGTACGATCCCAACCGCAGCGCCAACATCGCCCTGCTCCACTATGCCGATGGCGAAAAGCGCTACATCATCGCGCCCCTGGGCCTGCAGGTAGGCGACAGCCTCCTCTCCGGCGAAGGCGCGGACATCAAGGTGGGCAACGCCCTCCAGATCAAGAACATCCCCGTGGGCGCCATGATCCACTGCATCGAGCTCAAGCCCGGCAAGGGCGCGCAGCTGGTCCGGTCCGCCGGCAACGCTGCCCAGCTCATGGCAAAGGAAGGCAAGTACGCCCAGGTTCGCCTCCCCAGCGGCGAAGTGCGCCGGATCCCCATGGACGCCAAGGCCACCATCGGCCAGGTGGGCAATGTGGACCATGCCAACATCATGCTGGGCAAGGCCGGCCGCACCCGGCATCTGGGCTTCCGTCCCACCGTGCGCGGTTCCGTCATGAACCCCTGCGACCACCCCCACGGCGGCGGCGAGGGCAAGAGCCCTGTGGGCCGTCCCGGCCCTGTAACCCCTTGGGGCAAGCCTGCCCTGGGTTATAAGACCCGCAAGACCAAGAACGTCAACGACAAGTTCATCGTCCGCCGCAGGGACGGTAAGTGATAGGGAAAGGAGAACAGCATGAGCAGGTCAGTCAAGAAAGGCCCGTTTGTAGAAGCGCGTTTGCTCAAGCGCATTGAGGATATGAACGAGAGCGGCAAGAAGACCGTGGTGAAAACCTGGTCCCGGGCATCCACCATCTTCCCGGATATGGTGGGCCACACCATCGCCGTGCACGATGGCCGTAAGCACGTTCCCGTATACGTGACCGAGGAAATGGTCGGTCATAAGCTGGGCGAGTTCGCCCCCACCCGTACCTTCCGGGGCCACCGGGGTTCCGAGAAGAGCACCGGCGGCAGGTAAGGAGGAGGAAGAAAAATGGCAACTAGGTCTAGAGAAAAGAGCGCGGCGCGCCGCGAAAACGCCGATAAGCGTCCCCGGGCCATCGCCCGTTACGTCCGGATCTCCTCCCGCAAGGTGAAGGCCGTCATCGACCTGATCCGCGGCAAGAGCGTCAAGGAAGCCCAGGGCATCCTGATGTTCACCCCCAAGGCCGCTTCCGAGCCGGTCCTCAAGGTGCTCAACAGCGCCGTGGCCAATGCGGAGAACAACCTGGGCCTGAGCGCGGACACCCTGTATGTAGCCGAGGTCTACGCTAACCAGGGCCCCACCCTTAAGCGGTTCCGCCCCCGGGCTCAAGGCCGGGCTACCCGCATCCGCAAGCGCACCAGCCACATTACCGTGATCCTGGATCAGGCCAAGTAAGGAGGAAAAGTATGGGACAAAAAGTTAATCCGAATGGTTTCCGCGTGGGCGTCATCCGCGATTGGAATACCCGTTGGTATGCTTCCAAGAAGGACTTCTCCGACTATCTCGTAGAGGACAGGAAGATCCGCGATCATCTCAAGAAGGTCCATTATGCCGCCGGCGTTGCCAAGATCGACATCGAGCGGGCTGCCAATAAGGTCACCGTCAGCATCCACACCGCCCGTCCCGGTATGCTCATCGGCAAGGGCGGCGTCGGGGTGGAAGCCATCCGGGCGGATGTGGCCAAGCTGATCGGCAAGCCTGTGAACGTAAACATCATGGAGATCCGCAATCCGGACGCCAACGCCCAGCTGGTGGCGGAAAACATCGCAGCCCAGCTGGAGAAGCGCATCAGCTTCCGGCGTGCCATGAAGCAGGCCATGCAGCGCTCCATGAAGGCGGGCGCCAAGGGCATCAAGCTGGCGTGCTCCGGCCGTCTGGGCGGCGCGGAGATCGCCCGCAGCGAAGGCTACCACGACGGCTCCATTCCCCTGCAGACCATGCGCGCCGACATCGAGTACGGCTTTGCAGAGGCCCACACCACCTACGGCCGGATCGGCTGCAAGGTGTGGATCTACAAGGGCGAAGTGCTGAGCAAGCAAAAGAAAGCGTAAGGAGGCAAATAACCATGTTGATGCCTAAAAGAGTCAAGCGCAGGAGAGTGCACCGTGGCCGCATGAAGGGCGAAGCCCATCGCGGCAACTTCATCGCATACGGCCAGTTCGGCCTTGTGGCCCAGGAGCCTGGCTGGATCACCAGCAACCAGATCGAGGCCGCCCGTGTGGCCATGACCCGTTACATCAAGCGTGGCGGTAAGGTCTGGATCAAGATCTTCCCCGACAAGCCCGTGACCCAGAAGCCCGCCGGCACCCGTATGGGCTCCGGTAAAGGCGCGCCTGAATACTGGGTGGCCGTGGTAAAGCCCGGCCGGGTCATGTTCGAGATCGCAGGGGTGGACGAGGCCATCGCCCGGGAGGCCCTGCGCCTTGCAGCCAACAAGCTGCCCATCAAGTGCAAGATCGCAAAGAAAGAGACCGAGGTAGGAGGCGAGAGCAATGAAGGCTAGCGAATTGAAGAATCTGTCCATCCAAGAGCTCGCCGCAAAGGAAAAGGAGCTCAAGGAGGAGCTGTTCAACCTCCGCTTCCAGCTGGCTACCGGCCAGCTCACCAATCCCCAGCGGATGCGTGAGTGCAAGAAGGACGTGGCCAGGGTCAAGACCCTCATCCGCGAGCGCGAGCTCAAGGCGGCCGAGTAAGGGTGAAAGGAGGATATCATCGTGGAAAACAGAGGCTATCGTAAAACCCGCACCGGCGTGGTGGTGAGCGACAAAATGGATAAGACCGTGGTGGTCGCCATCAAGACCAAGGTGCGCCATCCCCTCTACGGCAAGATGGTAAACCGCACCCGCAAGTTCAAGGCCCATGACGAAGAGAACGCCTGCGGCATCGGCGACACCGTGCGCATCATGGAGACCCGGCCCCTCAGCAAGGATAAGCGCTGGCGGGTGGCCGAGATCATCGAAAAGGCCAAGTAAGCCGGAAAGGAGACCGATATGATTCAACCTCAAACCCGTTTGAAGGTAGCGGACAACAGCGGCGCGAAGGAGATCATGTGCATCCGCGTGCTGGGCGGCTCCCATCGCAAGAGCGCCAATATCGGCGACGTGATCGTCGCCTCCGTCAAGTCGGCATCTCCCGGCGGCGCCGTGAAGAAAAAGGACGTGGTACGGGCCGTGGTGGTCCGGACGGTATCCGGCACCCATCGTCCCGACGGCAGCCACATCCGCTTCGACGACAATGCTGCGGTCATCATCAACGACCAGAAGCAGCCCCGCGGCACCCGTATTTTCGGGCCGGTGGCGCGGGAGCTCCGCGAGAAGGATTATATGAAGATCATATCCCTCGCGCCGGAAGTGCTCTAAGGGAGGACGCCAAGAATGAACAAGCTGAATGTGAAAAAGGACGACACCGTCGTCATCATCGCCGGCAAGGATAAGGGCAAGCAGGGCAAGATCCTGGCCTCCTTCCCCAAGAAGGAGCGGGTTATCGTGCAGAACGCCAACATGATCGTTTGCCACACCAAGCCCCGCAAGCAGGGCGAGCAGGGCGGCCGCATCAACAAGGAAGGCACCATCAACGTTTCCAACGTGATGCTGGTATGCCCCAAGTGCAACAAGGCGACCCGGGTGGGCCACGCTGTTGTGGGCGATAAGAAGGTCCGCGTTTGCAAGAAGTGCGGCAAGAACATCGACTAAGGCAGGAGGAAAAGAGAATGGCCAAGAAAGATAACGCTTCTTCGGCGCCCGCCAAGAAGAAAAAGCAAGAGGAAGCCAAGCCCTTTACCGAAGCGCCCCGCCTCAAGGTCAAGTATACCGACGAAGTAGTGCCTGCCCTTCGGGAAAAGTTTGGATATAAGAACCCCATGGAGATCCCCAAGCTGGAAAAGATCGTGCTGAACATGGGCCTGGGCTCCGAAAAGGATAACGCCAAGGGTCTGGAAAACGCGGTGAACGAGCTTTCCCTCATCGCGGGCCAGAAGCCCATCGTCACCAAGGCCAAGAAGTCCGTTGCAAACTTCAAGGTCCGGGAGGGCATGAACATCGGCGCCAAGGTCACCCTGCGGGGAGACCGGATGTACTACTTTGCCGATAAGCTCATGAACATCGTGCTGCCCCGGGTGCGCGACTTCCGCGGCATCTCCGATACCAGCTTCGACGGCCGCGGCAACTACGCCATGGGCGTGAAGGAGCAGCTGATCTTCCCCGAGATCAACTATGACGACGTCGATAAGGTACGGGGCATGGACATCGTATTCGTGACCACCGCCAAGACCGACGAAGAAGCGAAGGAGCTGCTCAGCCTCATGGGTATGCCCTTCATCCAGGCTTGATAAGGAGGAAGATACCGTGGCAAAAACGAGCATGAAAATCAAGCAGTCCCGCCCCGCCAAGTTCTCGACCCGGGCCTATACCCGGTGCCGGATCTGCGGCCGGCCCCACAGCGTGCTGCGCAAGTACGGCATTTGCCGCATCTGCTTCCGCGAGATGGCCTACAAGGGCGAGATCCCCGGCGTGCGTAAGGCAAGCTGGTAATACCGTAGAAAGGAGAACGAATTATGCTGATTACCGATCCCATCGCTGATATGCTCACGCGTATCCGCAATGCACTCATCGCCCGTCACGATGAGGTGGACGTACCCCTTTCCACGGTTAAAAAGGCCATCGCCGAGATCCTGCTGGAGGAGGGCTACATCAAGGGCTTCGAGATCCGGGAGGAAGGCGTGGCCAAGAACATCCACATCACCCTCAAATACGGCCCCAACCGCCAGAAGGTCATCACCGGCCTGAAGCGGATCTCCAAGCCGGGCCTTCGGGTCTACGCCCGCAAGGATAACCTGCCCAAGGTGCTCAACGGCCTGGGCATTGCCATCCTGTCCACCTCCCGGGGCATTATGACCGACCGGGAAGCCCGCAAGCAGGGCGTGGGCGGCGAAGTGCTGGCATACATCTGGTAAGCACTGATATGGGGAACGGCTTGCCGTCCCCCAATCGGTCTTTCATAAACAAGAAATCTACATTTGGAGGTGTAACACATGTCACGAATCGGAAAACTTCCGATCAACATCCCTGGCGGAGTGACAATCACGGTCGGCGACGATAACACCGTGAATGTTAAAGGCCCCAAGGGCCAGCTTAGCGAAAAGATCTCCCCGGACATGGAAATTTCCATGGAAGAGGGCGTCCTGCTGGTGAAGCGCCCCAGCGACGACAAGGAGCATAAGGCCCTTCACGGCCTGTCCCGCTCCCTGATCCACAACATGGTGGTGGGCGTGACCAGCGGCTATCAGAAGAACCTGGACATCGTGGGCGTGGGCTACCGTGCCCAGCTGCAGGGTACCAAGCTGGTATTGAACGTGGGCTACTCCCATCCCGTGGAGTTTGAGGCCCCCGCCGGCATCACCTTTGAGGTCCCCAACCCCAACCGGATCAGCGTGCTGGGCATCAGCAAGCAGCAGGTGGGGCAGATGGCCGCGGATATCCGCAAGGTACGGCCGCCGGAACCCTATAAGGGCAAGGGCATCAAGTACGAAAACGAGTTCGTACGCCGTAAAGAAGGCAAGACCGGCAAATAAAGCGTAGAGAAGGAGTAGCAGTATGATTTCAAAGATCGATAAAAACGCTGTGCGCAAGGCCAGGCACAACCGTACGCGCCGCCACATCGTGGGCACCGGCGAACGGCCCCGGCTGAATGTATACCGCAGCCTGAATAACATCTACGCGCAGGTCATCGACGATACAACCTCCCAGACCCTGGCTTCCGCCTCCACCCTGGACGCGGAGATCAAGGCCCAGCTGGCGGAAAAGACCAAGAAGGAAGCCGCCAAGCTGGTGGGCGAGCTGGTGGGCAAGCGGGCGCTGGAAAAGGGCGTCCAGGAGGTCGTGTTCGACCGGGGCGGCTATCTGTATACGGGCCGCGTCGCGGAATTGGCCGAAGGCGCTCGGGCGGCCGGGCTGAAATTCTAAGGAGGTTAACATGCAGAAGCGTATTGATGCATCTACATTGGATCTGAAAGAAAGGCTCGTGTCCATCAACCGTGTTGCCAAGGTTGTAAAAGGCGGCCGGAACTTCCGCTTCTCCGCCCTGATGGTGGTAGGCGATGAGAACGGCCACGTGGGCGTGGGCATGGGCAAGGCCGCGGAAATCCCCGAGGCCGTGCGCAAGGGCGTGGAAGACGCCAAGCGCCACATGATCGAGATCCCCCTGGTGGGCACCAGCATCCCCCATGCGGTGGAGGGCAAGTTTGGCAAGGGCCATGTGCGTATGCTCCCCGCCCAGGAAGGTACCGGCGTTATCGCGGGCGGCCCTGCCCGTGCGGTGCTGGAGATGGTGGGGATCAAGGATATCCGCACCAAGAGCTTTGGCTCCAACAACCCGGCCAACTGCGTAAAGGCCACCATGGACGGCCTGCGGCAGCTGCGCACCGCCGAGGAGATCGCCAAGCTCAGGGGCAAGACCGTAGAAGAAATTCTGGGCTAAGGGAGGCAAACTATGGCGAACTTGAAAATAACGCTGGTAAAGAGCACCATCGGCGCCCTGAAAGACCAGCAGGCGACCGTCAAGGCCCTGGGCCTCAGGAAAACCAACCATACCGTGGTGCAGCCTGACAATCCCTGCATCCGCGGCATGATCTTCAAGGTAAAGCACCTGGTCAAGGTCGAAGAAGTGTAACGGAGGTGCACGATGAAACTACATGAGTTAAAGCCAGCGGCAGGCTCCACCGCCGCCAAGAAGCGGGTAGGCCGGGGCACCGGTTCCGGCTTGGGCAAGACCGCCGGCTATGGCCATAAGGGCCAAAAGGCCCGCAGCGGCAGCAAGAAGAACGGCTTTGAAGGCGGCCAGATGCCTCTGGCACGGCGGATCCCCAAGCGGGGCTTCACCAACATCTTTGCCAAGGAATACACCACCGTCAACGTGGAAACGCTTAACAAGCTGGCTGACGGCACGGTGGTTACCGCCGAATCCCTCAAGGAGGCCGGCATCATCAGCAAGATCCAAAAAGACGGGCTCAAGATCCTGGGCCGCGGCGAGCTGACCAAGAAACTGGACGTGAAAGCCGCGAAGTTTACCGAGGCGGCCCAGAAAGCCATTGAGGCGGCGGGCGGAACTGTTGAGGTGGTCTAATGTTTAAGACCATCCTCAACGCCTGGAACATCAAGGACATCCGCACCCGGATGCTGTTCACCCTTCTGTTGATCGTGATCTACCGGTTGGGTTCCTTTATTCCAGTGCCCTTTGTGGACGCCAGCAGCATTGCGGAAATGGCGGGCAAGTATGATATCCTGGGGTTCCTGAACCTGCTCTCGGGCGGTAGCTTCAGCCAGTTTACCATCTTTGCCATGGGTATCTCCCCCTACATCACGGGCTCCATCGTCATCCAGCTGTTGACCATCGCCATCCCCAGCCTGGAGCGCATGGCCAAGGAGGAGGACGGCCGGCAGAAGATCGAAAAGATCACCCGGTATACGGGCATCGGCCTGGCCCTGGTGCAGAGCATCGGCATCGTGGTGGGCATGGGCTCCGGCGTGGTTACCAGCACCGCCTGGTATGTATACGCCACCATCGGCATCGTGTGCACCGCGGGTACCGCCTTCCTGGTATGGATGGGCGAACGCATCACGGAAAAAGGCGTGGGCAACGGCGTTTCCATGATCATCTTCGCGTCCATCTGCTCCCAGGTTCCCCGGGTTGTGGTGGATATGTTCAGCGGCGTGTTTGTCCAAGGCTATTATGCCTGGTGGATCATCCCGGTTATGCTGGTGTTTGCCCTGGTGATCATCACCGGCGTGGTGCTGGTGGACCGGGCGGTCCGTCGGATCCCCGTCCAGTACGCCAAGCGGGTGGTGGGCCGGAAGATGTACGGCGGCCAGGCCACCCACATCCCCATGAAGGCCAACGCCAACGGCGTTATGCCTTTGATCTTCGCCATTACCCTGATGCAGGTGCCCAGCATGATCCTGCAGTTCTGGCCCAATAGCGGGTTCTATACCTTCTATCAAAAGTGGCTGGCTGCCGGCACCCCCATCTACTATGTGGTTTACGCCCTGCTGATCGTAGGCTTTGCCTACTTCTACAGCACCATCTCCTTCAACCCGGTGGAGATCAGCAAGAATTTGCAGCAGAACGGCGGATTTATCCCGGGCATCCGGCCCGGCAAGCCCACGGGCGATTACCTGATGAAAATCAGCAACCGCCTGACCCTGTTCGGCGCCTTCTTCCTCATGTGCCTGGCCATCATCCCGGCAGTGCTGCTGTACCTGTTTGGCTTGAGCAATACCATGCTCAACGCCTTCGGCCCCACCAGCGTGCTGATTATGGTGAGCGTGGCCCTGGAGACCACCGAGCAGCTGGAGTCCCTGATGCTCATGCGGCACTACAAGGGCTTCCTGGGATAAGGAGTAAGCTATGCATCTGGTTTTTCTAGGGCCTCCGGGCGCCGGGAAAGGCACCCAGGCCGAAAAGGTATGCGAACGCTTCGGCATCGCCCACATCTCCACGGGGGATATGCTCCGCAAGGAGATGCGGGAAGGCACGGAGCTTGGGAAACAGGCCAAGGCTGTGGTGGAAGCCGGCGGGCTGGTGAGCGACGACATCATCATCGCCATGGTGGAAAAGCGGCTGCAGGCCCCGGATTGCGAAAAGGGGTTCCTGCTGGACGGCTTCCCCCGCACCATCTCCCAGGCGGACGCCTTATCCGGTCTGACCACCATCCACATGGCGGTGAACATCGACGTGCCTGAATCGGTGCTGGTGGAGCGGATCAGCGGCCGGCGGATGTGCCCCGATTGCGGGGCGGGCTATCATGTGTCCCTGTACAACAAGCCCACCTGTGAAAAGTGCGGCGCCACCCTGTACATCCGGGACGATGATAAGCCGGAAACCGTACGGAACCGGATCCTGGCCTATAACCAGAAAACCCAGCCCCTGATCCAGTATTATGCGGAAAAGGGCCTGCTGCAAACCGTAAACGGCAGCCAGCCCATGGATGTGGTGTCGGCGGAGATCGCCGCCCTGCTGGAGAAGCTGGCATGATGACCATCAAGAACGCGGCGGACATCCAAAAGATGCAGGCCGCAGGACGGGTGGTAGAGGGGACGCTGGCCCTGATGGGCCGGCTGGCGAAACCCGGGGTAAGCACCCTGGAGCTGGACCGGGCTGCGGAGGAATACATCCGCAGCCAGGGCGCCACCCCTTCCTTCCTCCATTATAACGGATACCCAAAGAGCATCTGCACCTCGGTGAACGAACAGGTGGTCCATGGGATCCCGGGCCATTACCGGCTCAAGGAGGGAGACATCGTAGGCGTGGACGTAGGCGCCAAGCTGGATGGGTTTCACGGAGACGCTGCCCGTACCTTCCTGATCGGGCAGGTGGACCCCGCGGTGGAGGAGCTGGTCCGGGTCACCCGGGAATGCTTCTTTGAAGGGCTCAAGTTTGCCCGGCCCGGATATCGCATCAGCGACATTTCCAGGGCCGTGCAGGCCCACGCGGAAGCCCATGGCTACGGGGTGGTACGGGAGCTGATCGGCCACGGCATCGGCCGGGATATGCACGAACCGCCGGATGTGCCCAACTTCGTAGGGGGCGGGTTCGGCAGGGGGGTGCGGCTGACCCCCGGCATGACCATTGCGGTGGAGCCCATGATCAACCTGGGCGGCCGGGAAGTGCTGCAAAAGAGCGATGGATGGACCGTGGTGACCCGGGATGGAAAGCCCAGCGCCCACTACGAAAATACCATCGCCATCACCGAGGACGAACCCCTGCTCCTCACCTTCAGCCAGGAGGTAGAGCATGTCCCATGCTGAGGACATCGGCCGGGTGGTGGTTTCCACCGCAGGCCGGGATAAGGGGACCCCTTTGGTGGTCGTTGGAACAGAGGGGGCGGAGTATCTCCTGCTGGCCGACGGCAAGCGGCGAAAGGCACAAACCCCAAAGCGGAAAAAGCGTAGGCATATACGCGCAACGGCTTACCGGATCGATCCAGCCCTGTTTGGCGATAACGCCGCAGACGCCCATCTCCGCAAGGCCCTGCGCCAACTGGAAGAAAACCATGATACGGATTTTTGAGGAGGGATAGCTTGTCTAAGACGGACGTAATCGAAGTTGAAGGTGTTGTGACCGACTCCTTCCCCAACGCCATGTTCGAGGTGGAGCTGATCAATGGACACAAGATTTTAGCCCACATTTCGGGCAAATTGCGGATGAATTTCATTCGCATCCTGCCTGGGGACAAGGTGACGGTGGAGCTGTCCCCCTATGACTTGACCCGCGGCCGCATCACGTGGCGCACTAAGAACTGACAAGGAGGAAATTACGATGAAAGTCAGGCCTTCTGTAAAACCCATTTGCGAGAAGTGCAAGATCATCAAGCGCAAGGGCCGCGTGATGGTCATCTGCGAGAATCCCAAGCATAAGCAAAAGCAAGGCTAAGCCCCTAACAAATACCCTCCCGCCCGGAGCGGCTGCTTCAGCTAACGCCTGAAGAAATCCGGGTGGGCCAGCATAGATCAACCCAAATTTTAACGGAGGTAACGAGAATGGCACGTATATCCGGCGTGGATCTGCCCAGAGACAAGCGAGTCGAGATCGGCCTGACATACATTTACGGCATCGGCCGCAAGACCGCTTCCGATATCCTGAGCGCCACCGGCGTAGATCCTGACATTCGCGTGCGGGATCTGACGGAAGACGACGTAAGCAAGCTGAGAGAGTATATTGACCACAACGTAAAGGTAGAAGGCGATTTGCGGCGTGAAGTTTCCATGAACATCAAGCGCCTCATCGAGATCGGCTGCTACCGCGGGGTTCGGCACCGCAAGGGCCTGCCTGTCCGTGGCCAGAGCACCAAGCAAAACGCCCGCACCCGCAAGGGACCCAAGCGCACCGTGGGCGGCAGGAAAAAGTAAGGAGGGAAAGGCATCATGGCAGCAACCAAAGGCAAGGTCAAAAAGACCACCCGTAAGCGTCGCGAAAAGAAGAACATCGAGCGTGGCGCAGCGCATATCCGTTCCTCCTTCAACAATACCATGGTCACCATCACGGATCTCCAGGGCAACGCGATTTCCTGGGCTTCCGCAGGCGGGCTGGGTTTCCGGGGCAGCCGGAAGAGCACGCCCTTTGCCGCCCAGATGGCCTCTGAAGCCGCAGCCAAGGCCGCTATGGAGCATGGCCTCCGCACGGTGGAAGTGTATGTAAAGGGCCCGGGCAGCGGCCGGGAAGCCGCCATCCGTGCGCTTCAGAGCGCCGGCCTGGAGGTCAACATGATCAAGGACGTGACGCCCATCCCTCACAATGGCTGCCGTCCGCCCAAGCGTAGAAGAGTCTAAGGAGGCAAAGGAAAATGGCAAGATATACCGATTCCGTTTGCAGGCAGTGCCGCCGGGAAGGCGAAAAGCTGTTCCTCAAGGGCGAGCGTTGCTATAGCGCCAAGTGCGCCGTGGTCAAGCGCCACACCATCCCCGGCCAGCACGGCCAGGGCCGCCAGCGTAAGCAGAGCGAATACGGCATCCAGCTCCGGGAAAAACAGAAGCTGCGCCGTGCCTATGGTGTATTGGAATCCCAATTTAGGAAATACTATGAAATGGCCGCCAATATGCGGGGCGCCACCGGCGAGAATATGCTCTCCCTGCTGGAGCGCCGGCTGGATAACGTGGTGTACCGGCTGGGCCTGGCTGAAAGCCGCCCCATGGCCCGCCAGATGGTCAACCACGGCCACATCCTGGTGGACGGCAAAAAGGTGGACATCGCCAGCTTCCTGGTAAAGCCTGGCCAGGTGATCACCGTGAAGGAACGCAGCCGGGATATGCAGAACCTGAAGGATCTCAGGGAGCAGGGCGCTTCCAAGCCCATTCCCAAGTGGCTGGAGCTCAACGCCGATGGCTTGACCGGCAAGATCGTGGCTATGCCGCAGCGTGACGACATCGACTTGACCGTTGAGGAGCACCTCATCGTCGAGTTCTACTCCAGGTAATGCCCGTGCGCGGTAAACGCCCGAATCGACCGAGACTATCAAGAGAGGGGATTTGTGCATGATAGAGATCGAGAGACCCAAGATAGAACGCGTGGAACTCAACGAAGACTATGGGAAATTCGTAGTCGAACCCCTGGAGAGAGGCTTTGGCATCACCCTGGGGAATTCGTTGCGCAGGGTTTTGCTTTCCTCTCTGCCCGGCGTAGCGGTATCCTCCGTCAAGATCGACGGCGTTCTGCATGAGTTTTCCACCATCCCCGGGGTGCGGGAGGATGTGACCGAGATCGTCCTGAACCTGAAAGACCTGTGCATCAAAATGCATGGGACCGGCCCCAAAAAGGTGATCGTTGATGCTGCGGGCGCCTGCGAAGTTACCGCAGGGGATATGATCGTGGACAGCGACATCGAGGTGGTGAACCCACAGCTGCATCTGGCTACCCTGGATGAGGGCGCCCGGCTTTACATGGAGATTATCCTGGAAAGCGGCCGGGGCTACGTCCCGGCGGACCGGAATAAACGCCCCGATATGCCCATCGGCCAGATCGCTGTGGACTCCATCTTCACCCCCATCCGCAAGGTGAACTTCACCGTTGAGGATACCCGTATCGGGCAGATCACCGATTACGATAAGCTGAACCTGGAAGTCTGGACCGACGGCACCATCAAACCCGATGAAGCCGTGTCCCTGGCCGCTAAGATCCTCACCGAGCACCTGGCGCTGTTTATCAACCTGACCGAGCATGTCCAGGGCGTGGAGATCATGGTGGAAAAGGAAGAGGACAAAAAGGAGAAGATCCTGGAGATGACCATCGAGGAGCTGGATCTTTCCGTCCGCTCTTACAACTGCCTCAAGCGGGCCGGCATCAATACCGTGGATGAACTGGTCCAGCGCAATGAGGAAGAGATGATGAAGGTGCGCAACCTGGGCCGTAAATCCCTGGAGGAAGTGCAGCAGAAGCTGCTGGGCCTGGGCCTGAGCCTGCGTCACAGCGAAGACTAGCGAATACATAAGGAGGAACCAACATGCCAAACCGTAAGCTGGGGAAGGCGAGCGATCAGCGCGATGCCATGCTGCGCAACCTCACCACCGCGCTGCTGTATAACGGCAAGATCGTCACCACCGTGGCCCGCGCCAAAGAGGTACGGCCCATCGCGGAAAAGCTGATCACCCTCGCCGTCAGCGAATATAAGAATACGGTCACCGTGGAAAAGGAGACCCGTAACGATAAGCAACAGATCGTCAAGGTAGAAAAGGTAAATGACCTGCCCAGCAAGCTTCATGCCCGCCGGCAGATCATGGCTTACCTGTATGACGTGCCCGCTCCCCGGGAGAATAAGGAGACCAAGCGGGAATACGCCGCCCGTACCAAGAGCGCCGGCAGCCCTGTGGTGGAGAAGCTCTTCCAGGAGCTGGCCCCCAAGTATGACGGCCGGAACGGCGGCTATACCCGGATCCTCAAGATGGGTCCCCGCCGGGGCGACGGTGCGGAAATGGCTGTTCTGGAGCTCATCTGAAGATAGCGCATTGCAAAAAAGTGGCAGTTGGCCACTTTTTTGCGTTTTGGGCCGCTGCGGTCTAACCCGCCTTCCCTTTTGGGGTACGCGCCCGCACCGGCGTAGGTGGAGGCCCGGGGGGGGCGGCGGTGTTTTGCGGGCTGTGCCCGCAAAACCAGCCCGGGGCTTTGCCCCCGGGCCGGG
>UQOG01000034.1 GCA_900542615.1 uncultured Eubacteriales bacterium
GGGAGCTATGAACACCTCGAAAAAGTGGCGCAAGCCACTTTTTCGACAGCCAAAGCGCCGGCAGGGAAAGCCTGCCGGCGCGGATGTTCACGATGGGGATGATGAAAAATAATGCCAAATAACCGGTGCAAAGCGGGTCAGAAGGTCATACCGGACATGATGGATAAGCCGATCGCATCGGTATCGGTGGGGTTATGAAGCCTGTGCTGGACGCCTTCCGTGAGGTAAAGGCTATCCGCCTGGTGCAGCAGGACGGTTTCGTTTTCCATTTGGACCTCGATTTCCCCCTGCACCACCACAAAGCATTCATCGGACTCGTGGGCGGACAGGGCGTCGCCGCCATAGGACTGGGGCCGCAGGGTCACCATGACCACCTCCACCTTGGGGGTGATGCCGCTGGTATGCACCACGGGGCTGAGAAACTCATAATCGATGGAAGAATCCGAGAACATGGCCTTTTTCCGCTGGCCCATCCGCGTGACGTAGCTTTCGTTATTTTCGGAAAACATCACGTTCATAGGCAGGTTCAGGGCGCGGGATATGCGCCGTAACACCGAAAGGGAAGGATCCACCAAGCCCCGTTCGATCTGGGAAAGACCGCCGGAGGTGATTCCGACCTGTTTGGAAAGCTCCTCAAGGGTAAGGTTCATTTTTTTTCTGCGTGTTCGAATGACATTTCCTAGCATGGTTCAACTTCTCCAGTATGGGTCATAGTGTGCGCAAGCGAAAAAGACAGTGGCATGTTTCTAAGAAACGCTTGGCTGTTCAAATATTATATTATAAAAACTGTGCATGTGCAAATTTTCGACGAAAAATTCATATTTTCCGGAGGGGGAAGGGAGACGATAAACGGAAGGATATGAATATGCCCGGTAAAACGGGGCCGGCGGCGAAATAACCGCCGGCCCCTGCCGTTGCACGCTGCAAAGGAAACGAGGAGAATCCGATTCAGAACGGACAGCCCGCAAGGCTTACAGCCTGCGCAGATGGCTGTCCGAGGGGGTCAGGATCTCGGCGCCGGTCTCGGTGATGAGGACGTTCTCCTCGATGCCCAGGCTGCCCACGTTATCCTGGAAGATGTAGGGTTCGATGGAGAACACCATACCCGGCTTAAGCAGGATGTGGGTATCGGAATCCAGCATGGGGTATTCGTGAACGCCCACGCCGATGCTGTGGCCGCACCAGTGCTTGTATACGTTGATCTCCGCGAACTTGCTGTTGTCCATAAAGTCGTCCACCACCTTCACCACCTGGTCGATGGGCGTGCCGGGCTTCATGGCGTCGATGCCCCGGTAGCAGGCTTCCCGGGCCACGTCGAACATCTCCTGCTGGTAGTCGGTGGGCTTGTCGATGACCGCTTCCCGGATGATGTCGGACACATAGCCGTCATAGCTGGGGCCGCCGTCCACCAGGATGATCTCCCCGGGCTGGATGGGCCGCCGGGAGGGGGGGCAATTGCCCTGGGAATACCGTTCCGCGCCGGCCCGGATGCCCAGGGTCAGGGAGGATTCTGCGCCCAGGCGGTAGTATTCCTCCATGATCATGGAGTTGAGCTCCAGCTCGGTGTAGCCGGCCCGGAGCCGGTCAAAGCCCCGTTCGATGCCCTTGCAGTTGATGTCGCAGGCCTTGCGGATGGCCTGGATCTCCAGGGGGGATTTAATGGAGCGCACAGCCCAGAGCATATCCGCCGCATCCACCAACGTGGCGTCCTTAAGGGCGGCGAAGAGCTGCTGGGTCATGTCATAGTTGAGATGGATCTTATGGCCGGTGCCGAATTCCATGCCGACCCGGCCGTTGAGCTTGCCCTTTTCCGCCAGCAGGGACACGATGGCCTGGGCGTAGGTGGGGTACTCGGCGGTGCCAAAGCGGCGGATATCCTCCACGCTGGAGGTGACCCGCACGGTTTCCGCGCCGCCTTTGGTGGTGGCGATGGCGGTACTGCCGTCGTCGGTGATCACCAATACGCCGGGGGTGGACACCTTGCTGCACCATACGATGCTGCGGAAGCCGGAGAAGTAGTAGGTGTTCTCATCGCTGGTGAGGATCAGGGCGCCTACGCCGTTTTTGTGCATCTGCTCCACGATCTTTTTCAGTCTTGCCTCGTATTCGGCGGCGGGGAACAGGCTCAACAGGGAATCTCTCATGGTTGATTTCGCTCCTTTTCAAAAAGCATAATATTGCCCGCATCCTTGGGATGCGAAGGGCAAGGACGCGAAGATCGCGTCCTTGAAAACCGTATTTGAACCCCTGGGATCAATCCTGGGGCGCCTGGCCCTTGCACAGATGGCAGGCGGTAAAGTGCCCGGGGGCGATCTCCGTAAGGGCGGGCTTGCTGCTGGCGCAGGCGGGGGTGGCGTATTTGCACCGGGTGTGGAAGCAGCAGCCGGCCGGCGGGTTCAGGGGGCTGGGCACGTCCCCGCCCAGGGTGCCGGACATGCTGGTCACGTCCGGGTCCGGGATGGGGATGGCGTCCAACAGGGCCTGGGTGTAGGGATGGGCGGGATTGGCGAACAGCGCCCGCTTATCCGCCAGCTCCACGATATTCCCCAAATACATCACGGCGATCCGGTCGCATACGTGCTTCACCACGCTCAGGTTGTGGGAAATGAACACATAGGTGAGCTGATACTTGTCCTGCAACTCCGCCATCAGGTTGAGGATCTGGGCCTGGATGGATACATCCAGGGCGGAAACCGGCTCGTCGCACACGATCAGCCGGGGATTGAGGGCCAGGGCCCGGGCCACGCCGATACGCTGGCGCTGGCCGCCGGAAAACTCGTGGGGATAGCGGTTGATGAACTCCTCCCGGATGCCCACGTCCTTGAGCAGCTGGCGCACCTTCTGGATGCGCTCCGCCTTGGGCACCCCATGGGCCACCAGGGGTTCCGCCACGATGCGGCCCACGGTGAACTTGGGGTCCAGGGAGGAATAGGGATCCTGGAAGATGATCTGGATCTCCTTTTTCAGGGCCTTTTCCTGGTTTTTGGGCACCTGGAACAGGTCCTGGCCATCGTATTCGATGGAGCCCGCCGTGGGGGAGAGGAGCTTGACGATCATCTTGCCGGTGGTGGATTTGCCGCAGCCGGATTCCCCCACCAGGCCGAAGGTCTCCCCCTCGTATACGTCGAAGCTGATGCCGTCCACCGCTTTCACATAGCCCTTCTTGGGGAAGAGGGACTTGCTGTTGAGCTTGACGGGATAGTATTGCTTTACATCCTTTACGGATAGAAGTACCTTACGCATGGGTTTCACCTCCCTGGCAATTCCAGCAGCGCACCCGGTGGCCGTTGCCTACGTCGAAGATGGGGGGCCGCTCCTTCAGGCAGCGCTCGCAGGCGTGCTCGCACCGGGGGGCAAAGCGGCAGCCTTCCGGCAGATCCCTGGGGCTGGGCACCATGCCCTTGATGGTATACAGGGTATCCCGCTCCTCGTTGATGCTGGGGATGGACTTGAGCAGGCCGATGGTATAGGGATGCCGGGGGTCCTTGAAGATGGTGCGCACGTCCGCGTATTCCACCTCTTCCCCCGCGTACATCACCATCACGTTCCGGGCGATCTGGGCGACAATGCCCAGATCGTGGGTGATAAGGATGATGGAGGTCTGGGTCTTTTCCTGCAAGCCCGCCATGAGCTTGAGGATCTGGGCCTGGATGGTCACATCCAGGGCGGTGGTGGGCTCGTCCGCGATGAGGATCTTGGGGTTGCAGGCCAGGGCCATGGCGATCATCACCCGCTGGCGCATACCGCCGGAGAGCTGATGGGGATAGTTGTGGATGCACTTCTCCGGGTTGGGGATCTCTACCAGCCGCAGCATCTCGATGGCCCGCTCCCGGGCCTGCTCCTTGGTCATATGCTGGTGGAAGGTAAGGGATTCCATGATCTGCTTGCCCACGGGGAATACCGGGTTCAAGGAGGTCATAGGCTCCTGGAAGATCATGCTGATATCGTTGCCCCGGACGGAGCGCATCTCCTTTTCCGTAAGGGAAAGGAGGTTTTTGCCGTTGTAGAGGATCTCCCCGTCGATGATCCGGCCCGGGGGATTGGCGATGAGCCGGAGGATGGACAGGGACGTTACGCTTTTGCCGCAGCCGGATTCCCCCACGATGGCCAGGGTCTCCCCCCGCGCCAGGTTGAAATCCACCCCGTCCACCGCAGGGATGACCCCTTCATCGGTGTAGAAATACGTTTTGAGGTTTTTGACTTCCAATACTTTTTCTTCTTGCATGGGAAACCTCCTTAACCGTTTTTCAGCCGGGGATCCAGGGCGTCCCGCAGGCCGTCGCCCACCAGGCTGAAGCTGAGCACCACCAGGGTAATGGCCACGCCGGGGATCACCGCCGCCCAGGGATAGCTACGGATGGCGTCCCGGGCGGTGGAGAGCATGGCGCCCCATTCCGGGTTGGGCGGGGTCACGCCCAGGCCTAAGAAGGACAGGGAAGAAGCGGTCAGGATGGCGGTGCCCAGGTTCAAGGTCACGTTGACGATGATCTGGGACATGGAATTGGGGATGATGTGGGTCATGATGATCCGGGCGTCGCTTACCCCCATGACCTTACAGGCCTGGACATATTCCGAGCCCTTCAGGGTAAGCACCACACCACGGACCATTCGGGCAATATAGGGGATGGAATAGAAGGCGATGGCCGCCATGGTATTTTCCAAGCCGCTGCCCAATATGGCCACCACCACAATGGCCAACAGCAGGCCGGGGAAGGCCAGCAGGAAGTCCACAAACCGGGAGATCAGGGAATCCAGCCAACCGCCGTAATAACCGGCCAGCACCCCCAGGGCCACGCCGATGGCGGAGCCGATGATGGTGCCCACAAAGCTCACCAACAGGGAGACCCGGGCGCCGTAGACCATACGGGTCAGGGTATCCCGGCCCAGGTTATCCGTGCCCAACAGGTGCTCCCAGCTGGGAGGGGCATATTTGTTGGCAATGTCCTGGGCGTTGGGGTCCTGGGTGCACAGGAAGGGGCCGATGAGGGCCATGAGCAGGAACAAAAGCAGGATAATGCCGCCGATGAGGGAGGCCTTTCTGCGGATAAAACGCTTAAAAATATCGGCTGTCACAGGTATGCTCCCTCCTATTCGTAACGGATCTTCGGGTCAGCCACCGCGTAGAGCAGGTCTACGACCAGGTTGACCAGCACAAAGGTACAGGCCAGCACCAACACCGTGCTTTGCACCACGGGATAATCCCGCTCCAGCACCGCGTCCACCAGATAGCGGCCGATGCCCGGGATGGAGAAAACGGTTTCCACCAGCATGGAGCCGGCCAGCAGGCCGCCAAAGCGCAGGCCCACAATGGTCAGCACGGGGATGATGGCGTTCTTAAAGGCATGGGAATATATGATTACCCGTTCGGGTATACCTCTCGATCTGGATGTGCGGATATAATCCTGCCCCAGCACCTCCAGCATGGAGGAACGGGTGGTCCTGGCGATGGTACCCACGGACTGCATACCCAGGGTAATGATGGGCAGCACGTAATGCAGGGGCGTGCGCAGCCCCATACTAGGCAACCATCCCAGCTGCAGGGAGAAAAACAGCATCAACACAAGAGCCAGGAAAAACGAAGGCGTGGACACGGAAATCAGGGATAAGACCATGATTATGTTATCGGTAAGTTTATTTCGTTTCACAGCGGAAACGATGCCCGCCAAAATGCCCACCACAGAGGCGAATATGGTGCCGCCCAGGGCCAGCTTGATGGTAGCGGGATATTTTTTAAGAATCTCGTCGGTGACGGATTGCTTGGTGAAGATGGAAGTACCAAGATCCCCTTTCAGCACGCCGCCCAGGAAGCGGCCATACTGTACCAGCAAGGGATCGTTCAGGCCCAGACGTTCCCGCTCCGCCTCTACCGCCTCCTTGGAGGCCTCGATGCCCATCATGTTGCGGACGGGATCGCCGGGGACCAGGTGCATCATGATGAACGCGGCGAAGGAAATGGCAATCAACAGGGGAATGGTCTGCAAAAGCCTGCGGATCGTGTATTTAAGCATAGGCTTGCCTCCTCAGAATGGATTGTCCCGGGATAGGGCCGGGCAGGCCCTACCCCGGGGGGAAAGCTTATTTCTTAACGGTTGCGTTTTCAAAGGTGATGGTGGAAATGGGGCTCAGGGTCACGCCTTCCACCTTGGAGGAGGTGATGGCCAAGCCGTACATATCGAAGAGCCAGAAGGCCACCGGGTCTTCCCGATACAGGATCTCCATGGCTTCCTTGTAGATCTCCACCCGCTTCTGCTGGTCGGTCTCCTGCATGCCCTGCTCGATGAGGGCGTCCACTTCCGCGTTGGAATAGAAGCCGTAGTTCCGGTCGTTCAGGCCGGTTTCGCTGGTGGTGTACAGGCCCCGCAGGCCGCCGTCCGCATCCCGCATGGAGGGGCCGGCGCCCATGATGAAGATGGGCTGGTCAAACTCGTCGGCGGTGATGCCGTTCCAGCTGGCGCTCAGGGCGCTCCACTCCCAAACTTCGATCTCCGCGTTGATGCCGATCTCAGCCAGCTGCTGGGAGATGATCTCCGCCAGCTCGATGCCGTTCTGATACCGCTCGGTGGTGACGATCTTGGTGTCAAAGCCGTCCGGATAGCCGGCTTCCGCCAGCAGGGACTTGGCCAGCTCCAGATCCTGCTCGATCTCGCCCAGGTCGCTGTAGCCGAAGGTCACAGGGGCCAGAGGGGCGGTGGAGGGATAGCCGGAGCCGGTGAACAGGGCGTCGATGATGGCCTGCCGGTCGATGGCGTATACGATGGCCTGGCGCACCTTGGTGTTGCTGATGATGGGATCGTTGCAGCCGAAGCGGAACAGCCGCTGGCTGATGGTGGGCTTGCGGAGCACGGTGAAGTTTTCGGTATCCGCTTCCAGCCGGGCCAGGTCTTCATCGGTCGGCTTGTCGATCACGTCCACTTCGCCGGTCTCCAGAGCGATGACCCGGGAAGCCGCTTCGGGGATTATGGTGTAGACCACAGTCTGAAGCTTGGCAGGGGTGCCGAAGTAGTCGTCAAACCGCTCTACCACGATCTCCTGGTCCCGCTCCCAGCTGACCACCTTGAAGGGGCCGGTGCCGTTTTCACCTTCGGCGCTGGTGCCCAGATCCAGGCCATATTGCTCGATATAGTCCGCATCCATAATGCCCAGGGACATGTTGCACATCAGGGATTCCATGGGGCCGTAAGGGGCATCGGTGGTGATGGTTACGGTGTAGGGATCCGGCGCTTCCACAGAGGTGAACATCTTGATGATCTCGGTGGTGCGCAGGCCGCCGGCTTCCGCGTTGAGGGCCCGGTCAAAGGTGGCCTTCACGTCTGCGGAGGTCAGCTCCTTGCCGTTGTGGAATTTCACGCCCTGCTTCAGGTTGAAGGTCCAGGTGAGCTTGTCCTCGGATACGGACCAGCTTTCCGCCAGATCGCCTACCACGGTGCCGTCATCCTCAAACTTGAGCAGGGTGTTGTAGAGCATCTTTACCACCTGCTCGGAGGTGGTGTCGTTCTGGATCTGGGGGTCCATGGACTGGACGTCGGTGTTCATGGCGAATACAAGGGTATCCTTGTATTCGCTATCCGCCGCTTCGCCCTGGGCCGCTTCACCGCTGGCGCTGGCGCCTTCCTCGGTGGCGGGGGTGCTGGAGCAGCCGACAAAGACGGTCAGCACCATGGCCAGGCAAAGGATAAGGGTCAACAGTTTCTTCATGTGTTTTTCATCTCCTTTACAAATTGAAAATGGGATTTATGAATGTGCAGATGCCGATCAATCAGCACCCACCCATTTGCTGCAATTGTGTTCCATATTGGCTACGCCGAACACCCAGCCGCCGGGCCGCACCATGTAGTTGCGGCAGCCGTAGAAGATCATCCCGTCGCAGGGGCTGCGCAGCTCCTCCAGCACCTCGAAGGTCTTGGGGTCGATGACCCGGGCCAGCAGCTGATCCCGCTTCACCGGGGTCAGGGCGCCGGCGCTGGGGAGAGCCAGCTCCACGTAGCCGCCGTTTTTCGGGGATACCCGGAAATATTCCCCCACCTCCAGGTATTGTTCGCAGTAGGGGATCTCCCCTTCCAGCATACCCAGGAAGCTGAGGTTGCCCAACAGGCCCCGGATATTATCCTGGATCCAGGCGTCCTCTTGGGCCTGGCCAAAGCCCAGGCCGCCGATCTCCGGCACGATGGCCGGCACCCCGTATTTCAGCCCGGCGCAACCCATGGCGTTGCGGGCGCTGTGGGTGCCCTGGTTGAGCCGCATGGCGTGGAGCACCGGGAAGCAATAGGCCTTGGCCATACCCCGGCTGATCCGCACCAGCTCCGCGTCCGGGTAATCCGAACCATAGCCGATGTCCGCCATCCGGTTGCCCCAGGTCCCCACATGGTAGTCGATCAGGTAATCCGCCTTGGAGAGGAAGTTTTCCTCCACGCAGCGGCAGATCAGGTTGGTAAGGCAGTTGTACCGGCCGTCAAAGGAACGGTTGGCGTCCGGCTCGTCGGAATTATCCATGACGCACCGGGTGTTGGTATTGAAGGCGGACTCGTTGGCCACCGGAATGGCGATGACGGTCCCCTTGAGCTTGCCAAGGTCCAGGGCCTTAAACAGGGCCCGGATGATCAGCACGGAAAACCATTCCTCCCCGTGGAGCATGGAGGTGATCAACAGGGTAGGGCCGGGTTCCCGGCCGGTGAGCACATGGGCGGTCATGTTCACATCCACCCCCAGGTCCTTGGTGACCGGCACGGTGATGATCTGATGGTCCATGGGCTTGAGGGTATGCCCGCAAAGCTGGTCTAACATAGGCTTGCCTTGTCCTTTCTAAGGGTTCGCTTATTTCCAGTTGGCCTTGAGCACCCGCAGGAAGTTGCCGCCGGTGAGCTTTTTGATATCCTCGTCGGAATAGCCCCGGCCCCGCATGGCCTCGATCACGTTGTTGATCTCCCAGGAGCCCCGCACGCCGATGGCATGGCGCACGTCGGGGTCCACGCCCACCTTCTGGTTGTACTCCTCCACCACGGGGGCGTACAGGGTGGCCTGCTCCACGATGCCGGAACGGTCCTCGTTATCGTCCAGGGTGCTGTCGCCGCCGAAGCCCACGTAATCGATGCCGATCAGGTTCACCACATAGTCCACATGGTCCAGGTAATCGTCCATGGTGGGCCGCTTGCCGGTCTCGGGCTTCCAGCACAGGGGGCCCCAGGGGGACAGGCCGATGACGCCGCCGTTCTCCTTGAGGAGCTTGAGGGCTTCATCGCTCTTGTTGCGCACGTTGGGGGTAACGGCAGCCGCGCCGGCGTGGGAGATCACCACGGGCTTTTCGCTGTAGCGGATGATGTCCAGGGTGGTTTGGGGGCCGCAGTGGGAGCCGTCCGCCACCATGCCCAGCCGGTTCATGGCCTTGAGGGCCTGGCGGCCGAAATCCGTAAGGCCGGAATCCTTGCTTTCCAGGCAGCCGCAGCCGATGTAATTGGCCTTGTTGTAGGTCATCTGCACCACCCGGATGCCCAGCTCATACACAGCCCGGAGCTTTTCCAGGGAATTTTCGATGCAATGGGGGTTTTGGAAGCCCAGGATCACGCCGATCTTGCCCTGGGCCTTGGCCTGCTCCAACTCCGCGATGGTGCGTACCACCATCAGCCCGGAAGCCGGGTCGTCCGCCATATTGTAGATGCCGCCGATGTTATGGGCCAGCGCCAACAGGCCCTCGCCCTCCCCGGGGGTGGTGAGGAAAAAGGCGGTCAAAGGGGAATCCTTGACCTTTTGGGTCACGCCGGTGAAATCTTCTTCCGCAAAGGCGCATCCGTCGATCACATACATATCCGACAACATGATGGTTTTAAACCTCCCTTTATTGATGGCGTAAAATCCGGCCGGCACGCCGTCCGGTAAAGCCCTGTTGATCCACTTCCACCGCCCCGTTGACCACCACCATGGGGATGCCTTCGGGATAGACCCGGGGCTCCACATAGTTTTCGTTGGTCTTGAGGCGCTTCAGATCCAATACCACCAGGTCGGCGAAATTGCCCACCCGGATCTCGCCCCGGCCGGGGATCTCCAGGAACTGGGCCACGGCGCCGGTCATCTTGCGGATGGTCTCCTCCAGGGTAGGGGCGGGGAATTGGAGGATGTATTTGGGGAAGGCGCAATAGGTATGGGGATGGGGCAGCAGCTCGGGCAGCTCCATATCCCGGCCGTAGGTGCCTTCCAAATCAAAGGCATAGGTATCCGTGCAGGGGGAACCCTTGGGATGGGCCAGCAGGCCCCGGATCTCCCCGTCGGACTTTTTGTTTTCCTCGATGGGAATGCGGGGCTCCTCCAGCAGCAGGGCCATGACGGCCTCCATGGAGGACGTCCCCAGCAGCCGGCCGATCTCCCGGAGGGTCTTGCCGGCGTATTTGGGGTTCTGGCTGGGGCCGATGGAAATGGCCTCGTCCCAGCAGGGGTTCACCTTGGGGTTGAGGGCGTACCAGGCGCCCCCTTCCAGCTTTTCGATAAGCTCGGTACGGAAATCCCGGGCCCCCAGGTTGCGGATGAAGCCGCTGAGGGAGCCTGCCTGGCGCACCCAAGGCATGAGCTTGGAGGCCAGGAAGGGGATCATGGCAATGCCGCCGCTGCGGCCGGGGATCACGTCAAAGGCAGCCTGGGCGCCCTTTTGCAGATACCCGTCGAAGACATCCAACGTCACCTTGGCGGCGTATCGGTCCATATCCTCGTTGGGGGGATAGATATCAAAGCCGGTGGAGATATGGGAGACCTGGGTCTTGACCCCGGCCGCCATGCCGATCTCCAGGGCCTCTACGATGCCCGCCAGCTTATTGGGCTTTTCCGGCGTACCTACCCGCACGCCCGTGCGCTTCCAGTGGGTGAAATACATGCCCCCCTGGCGGCCGGCGTGGCGCATCAGCTCGATGATCTCCGCCGGGTCCGCGTAGGCGCTGGGGGGATAATCCCGGCCCGTGGAAAGGCCCCAGGCCCCGCAGGCCATGGCCTCGTCCACGCAGGCCTTCATCTCATCCATCTCCCGGGGGGTGGGGGCCCTGCGCTGATCCAGGCCCATCACGTCCGCCCGCACCTGGCTGTGGCCCAGCAGGGTAATCATGTTGCAGCCCATGCCCTGGCGTTCCACCCGGTCCAGATATTCCCCAAAGGACCGCCAATCGATCCGGATGCCCGCCTTTTTTTCGATGCCGGCAATGGCCTTTTCCACAGGCTGGATGGTGGTCTGGCCATAGATGTAGGGGTCGATGGCGTCCCACATATCGTATTCCCAATATTTGCGCATCCAATAGCGGCGGATGGGCGCATTGGAATCCCCGCACTGGCCGCCCACAAAGGTGGTGATGCCCTGGCGGACATAACTCTCGCAATCCGGATATAGGAAAATGGAACAATCCGCGTGGGAATGGGGGTCGATGAACCCCGGGGTCACCACCATGCCGGACACGTCCACGGCGTTTTCCGCCTGCTGGATCTCCCCGATGGCGGCGATCTTGTCCCCAGCGATCCCCAGATCCGCCTGGTAGGCGGGCTTCCCTGTGCCATCGATCACGGTGGCGTTTTTGAGCACCAAGGAATACATGGGAAACCTTCCTTTCTAATTTACCGTTAGGCTTTTTCCGCCACTTCCCGCATCCGGGTGACGCCGGCCACTACCGCGTCCGCCACGGCGCCCCGGAAGCCCTTTTGCTCCAGGGCGTGGACGCCTGCAATGGTGGCCCCGCCAGGGGAGCATACGTTGTCCTTGAGGGCGCCGGGATGCTCGCCGGTCTCCATGACCATCTTGCCGGCGCCGATGAGGGTCTGGGCGGCCAGCTTCAAAGCCATATCCCGGCTCAACCCCATTTCCACGCCCCCGTCCGCCATGGCCTCGATGAATAGATATGCATAGGCGGGACCGCAGCCGCTGACGCTGGTGAGGGGGTCGATGAGGGACTCCGGCAGCAGGTAGGCGATGCCCACCGCGTTGAAGATATCCAGGGCGATCTGGCCGCTGGCTTGGGTGGCGTTTTTACCCAGGGCGACCCCGGCTGCCCCCGCGTGGACCCGGGCCGGGGTGTTGGGCATGACCCGTACCACCGGCGCCTCGGCGATATAGGACTCCAGGTAATCCAGCGTGACCCCGCCGATGATGGAGATCACGGTGTGCTGGGCCTTATTCAGCAGGGACGCCACCTGGCGCAGCACGGGATCCGCCATTTGCGGCGTAATGGCAAGCACCAGCACCTCCGCCGCAGCCAGGGCCTTTTGCAGGTTTTCCGGGGTGTTGTCCCAGGCGTGGAGCCCGTATTTCTCTGCCAACTCCTCCCGCCGGGGCGCATATACGTCCAGCACCGTCAGGTCGTCCGCTTTGAGGATGCCGTTGCTGAGTAGGCCGCTGAAAATAGCTTCCCCCATGCGGCCGCCGCCGATGAATACCGTCTTTTGTCCCAGGAATCGATCCATTCCATCCGTCTCCTTTTGAAGTAAATTGTGATAAAAATATACCCCTTGTCCGCCCCTTTTCAACCCGTTGCCCCAGGAGGGACGCCCCGGCGCCTGGCCGGGTGGCAAAGCCGGCAAACAAGGAGGAATTAAGGTTAGCTTTATTAAAATTTATAGATAATAATATAATAAGAAGCCCATGATTGTCAATGGCATATCAATACAATTTTTCCCCGGCAAAGGCTGGTTGATTATGCAACCGGCCCCAAGGTTGCATCCTTAGCCGGCGGAAGCGCCGGAGATCCCCGCGTTGGGCCGGTTGCCGGGTTTTTTGTGGGGAGCCTTTTCCCGCAGCCGGCGGAACAGCACCGCGCAAAAGGGGATCAGGGATAGATAGCCCATGTAGGGATACAGCAGGTTCACCAGCTTGCCGAAGGGCAGCATACCGCCCAGGCAGGCAAAGGCCACCAGCCCCGCCGCCACCAGGCGGAAGCGGGGGCTTTTTTCGTTTTTGCAAAGCCGGTGGCAGGCGGTCCACAGCATGGGGGCGGCGGAGGTAAAGATGCCCAGGAACATCACCAGGGTAAAGACCAGGCCCAGCTTGGGATAGATCTGCTCCGCCAGGAACACCGTGGGGATCCCCCGGGTATACACGTCCTGCAAAGATGCCAGGATGGCCAGGCTTACCACGGCGGCGCTGGCGGTGAAAAACAGGCAGCCGATGCCGGCGCTTTGCCAGGGGAGCTTGCCCTGCATATTTTTACCCATGCCCGCCAGAAACGGGAACATGGCCAAGGAGCAGAAGGCGGCATAGGTGATGCCGCTCAGCCACCACCAGGGGGTAGCCTTGGCCAGGGGCAGGGTATGGAGGAGCTGATCCGCCTGGGGCAGCTGCCGGGCGTTTTGCAGCAGGCTGACCACGCCGATCACCAGAATAAAACAGATCACCACCGGCCCGATCCGGCCCAGGATGGATACCAGCTTGCCCATGCCCAGCAGCACCGCGCACAGGGACAGAAGGGCGATGGCCAATCGTCCCACCAGGGGATGGAGCCCAAAGGATTCCGTGAGCAGGGAGCCCGCGCCGGAGAGCATCACGATGAAGATCATATATAGGAAAACCGGCAGCAGCCAGCCCAGAACCCGGCCGATCCCCCTGCCGCACAGATGGCAGAAGGCGTCGTTTACATCCCCCTCTCCCAGGTCCCGGCTGCCTGCAAGCACCGCCCAGGCAAACAGGAACATGGCGGCAAAGGTCAGGCCGCAGCCCGCCAGGATGCCGGCGGAACCGTATACGGCGAAAAACTGCATAATCTCCTGGCCGCTGGCAAAGCCGGAGCCGATCAGGGCGGCCACCAGGGCGCCGCCGTAAAGGAAGGGATTCTTGCTGGGTTTGTGCTGGTCCATATTCACATCCACCCTGTAGGAAAGAATTAGACGAGGTTTGGTCCCATGGGCCGGGGCGGCCTGCGCCCTTGAAACCTGCCCGCGCCTCCCCGTATATGGCCAAACTTCGCTTCTAAACTATACGAGGAAACCGAGCGGCGTGTCAATATATAGGCTGTATTTTTTTGAAGCTATAATAAAAAAATATGGACTGCAACCGGGGGAACGGTTTCGTATCATTCCCTTCGGGCAGCAAAAAAGGGCGGCAGCCGTGAAGGCTGCCGCCGCAGTCTGTCGAGAAACCCCCGGGGTTCGGGGGCCGCAGCCCCCAGAGGCTTTAATCGGATTTGGCGGCATGTACGGCAAATCCGCAAAAAGCCTTGCGTAGCAAGGGTTTCCCTGCATAGCTCCCTGGCCGCGCCGTAGGCGCAAGGGAGCTATGAAAACCTCGAAAAAGTGGCGCAAGCCACTTTTTCGACAGCCTGGGGCGGCAGCCGTAAAGGCTGCCGCCGCAAGGATTTGGGTATCCCCAAAGGGATCAGAAGATGGAAACAGGCGGGCAGCAGCGGTAATCCGTATCGATGGTATGGGCGATGAAGCGCACCTTCAAATTCCGGGGGCCGCAAATGGCCCGGCCGTTGCCGCCGGATACGTTCAGGCTTTCGGGCAGCACGAAGCGGATGCAGCGCACCAGCACATCCCGGCAGGCAGGGGCCTGGTGGGCGGGGATGGTGATGGCCTTAAAGCCACGCTGGTATTCCACGCCGCTGGGGTCCGCCTCCGTGAGGATAACCCCCAGGGCCACCCGTTGGCCGGGGCACACGTCCTTGACGGTAACGTCCAGCTGGAGGATGCGGCCCTGGGATTCCAGATATACGTCCCCCAGATCCACTACCGCGGAATCCTGGCAGCCCTTGATGGTCACATCCACCGGCTGGGGACAGGGCTCCGGCTGTACGGTGATGCCGCAGTCCACGGTCACATAGGGGTCCGGGAAGGAGACCTGGTTGCCTTCGGTATCCTGGTAGGATATGGAGCGGTTCACCTGCAAAAGCCCGGCCTCCGGCCCCACATGCTGAATCAGGAATTGCAGGGTCGCCCCCTCGGAGCCGCTTACCCCCAGGGCGGGGATGGTCCATGTTAGGGTGGTGTTATCCTGCATGGTGGCTGTGCCCTGGTCCGGGGCGTCCACGTGGAGGATGGAAAAGGCCGGGTCCAGCTCCTCCTGGATGACGATGTTGGTGGCCCCGGTTTTGGCGATGTTCAGGGCCAGATTGGCAAACAGGGCCTCCAGGTCCGCCGCATCCGGGGCGATGGCCACGTAGGAGGCGTCCGGGTCGCTGGCCCAGTCGTCCAGGGCGCTTTCATTGAGCCCGGTGGAGCCCAATAGCCCGATGCAGTAGATGATGATCCCCGCCGCCTTGGCCGCCGCCGCAATGGGGGCGGGAGGCGGGCCGGCGGTGGTTTTGCCGTCGGTGAATAGGATGAGCACCCGGGCGTTGGAGGAGGCCGGATCAAACAGCTGCACCCCCTTGGCAAAGGCGTCCCCGTGGTTGGTAGACCTGCCTTGGACCAGGGCGTCCACCTGGGCCTTGAGCAGATCCACCGAGGTGCTCAAGGGGGCGTCCGTTGTGGCCGTATCGGAAAAGCTCACGATGCCGATCCGGCTTCCCCCGCCGATGTGGCCGTCCTTGGCCCCATCCGTAGCCTCGTCGATGATGTCGATGAAGGCCTTGGCCCCCAGCTTCAGGTTTTCCAAAGGGATGCCCGCCATGCTGCCGGAGCGATCCAGCAGCAGCACCATATCCGTGGGGTTTTCCGTGATATCCGGCGCTGCCGCCAGGGCCAGGGTCACCTGTAAGGTTCCGTTGCAATCGATTTGCTGTACGTTGACTTGCTTATTTGCATTGGTCACACCCATGTGTGTTACCTCCTGTATTTGCAATAGAATCGGGCGGAGCGGCAGACTGCCGCAAGCCTTGCCCTTACCTTATTCATATGCAGCAGGGGGAAGGAGGGAAACAGACAGGCTGGAAGAAGCAACGCTACCGAGGCCAAACAAACAGGATTGGAGCGGGTAAGCCCATTTACACGCCGCAGGCTGCCGGAAAAGCGGCGCGCCGCCGGCGCGCCATAAGTTTGGGGCGGGGAAGCAAGCTTCCCCGCCCCTCAGTCTGTCGAGAAACCCGGCTATGCATCAGGCATACGCCGGGTTTGGGTCATGTAGCGGCCAAGGGAGGAGAATATAGAGAGAGTCAAGGCTCTCCTGGCACAGCCACCTGGCCAGTTT
>UQOG01000035.1 GCA_900542615.1 uncultured Eubacteriales bacterium
GTTATTCCTTGATTTAATAATAATACTTATTATTGATTTTGTAAAGCCCTTTTTTGGAAAATTTCCGCTTATTTTTGCTGCCAAGAACTGCGGAGCGCAGGGAACGCCGTCAGCGGTTTTCGCCGTTTTTCAGCCCCATACGGTAGTCTTCCAAGTTCCGGATCAAAAGCTGGGGGGTGTCCAGGCCATAGGGGCATTTGGCGCTGCACTGGCCGCAGTGGAGGCAGTTGGTGATGGCCTCCATGTTCGCCTGCCAGGCGGGGGTATACCAATCCTTGCTGGGGGCGCGCCGGCGCATGAGGGCCATTCGGGCGCAGTCGCTGATGAGGATCCCGGCCGGACAGGGCATACAGTAGCCGCAGCCCCGGCAAAAATCGCCGGCAAGCTCGGCCCGATCTTTTTGGATGATCCCCTGAAGCTCCTCGGTCATGGCGGCCGGGGCGTCGATAAAGGCCAGGAAGGCATCCAGCTCCCACTCCCGCTGTACGCCCCAAATGGGCAGCACGTTGTCGTATTGGGCCTGCCAGGCATAGGCGGCGGGGGCGTTGCGGATCAGGCCGCCGGCTAGGGCCTTCATGGCGATAAAGCCCATATTTGCCGCCTTGCAGCCCGCCACCAGGGCAAGCTCCTTGTCGGAGGTCAGATAGCTAAAGGGAAATTGCAGGGTCTCGTACAGCCCGCTTTCAATGGCCTCCTGGGCCACCTTTAACCGGTGGTTGGTGATGCCGATATGCCGGATCAGCCCCTTGGCCTTGGCCTCCAGCAGGGCTTCATACAGGCCGCTCCCGTCCCCGGGCTTGGGGCAAAAGGCGGGGTTATGAAGCTGATAGATGTCGATGTGATCGGCTTGCAAGTTCTGCAAGGACGTTTCCAGATCCTTCCACAGGTCTTCCGGGGTTTGCGCGGCGGTCTTGCTGGCCACATAGATGCCCTCCCAATTGCCGCCGAAGGCGGCTCCCAGCTTTTCCTCGCTGTCGGAATAAGCCCGGGCGGTATCGAAAAAATCTACGCCCCGCTGCCGGGCCTTGCGCAGCAGGTATACCGCGTCCTCCTTGCTGATCCGCTGGATGGGCAAGGCGCCAAAGCCGTTTTTATTCACCGTAATCCCGGTGGAGCCCAGGGTAACCGTAACCATATGTTCCCTCCTCATTGATTTTTCGCGCTGGCTTAGGTTCTCATTATTAAGAAATGATTGCTAAAAAAATTATACCATCCTGCATCCCCTTTGGCTACCCTTGTCCGTTTAAGACAGAGGGAAAACAACGAAAAAAAGCGCCCGGACCTTCCCGTGGCCAGGCGTTTTTCCAGCGGGTTATCGGGAAGCGGGCGCAGGCTTACAGCCGCCCGGCAGCGACGAGCGCATGGCCCGCAGGATCTGCTTTCGCGCCGGGGGGATCCGGTAGCTGTCCAGGCCCTTTTGCAGGGCCTTACGATAGGTTTCCTCGTCCAAATGGCATCCCGGGCCGGCGAGATAGTCCATCGTGGCGTCCCATTGCACCGTCAATCCCTGGCTGACGCCCCAGGCTACCGCCATCTTTACGTAGTAATCCGGATGGCGCACCCCATCGTATAGGGCGAGGGTCTCCTGGATATGGGCGTCATCCATATAATAATGAAGCAGCATCACGCAGGCAAAGCGGACGTGATATGTATGGGGGGAGGATAGAAGGGGACGCAGGAAAGCCAGAACCTGCGCCGGTTCCTTTTTGGCGCAGGTCATGGCCGAACAAAAGCTGTCGCAGACCGCCCAATTGTCCACCTGGGACAAGAAGGCTAGGCACCAATCCAGCCGCCGAGGAAGGGGGCAGGGGAGCTTGGCGATCACCAGCCCCTGGAGCATACGGATCTCGTAGGGAGCATCCGCCGCCGCAAAGGCGGCGATCAAAAATTCCGCCGGGGCCTCCTGTAGGATGCGGCGCGCCTCCTTGCGCAAAAGGGGCATCCGCACGCCGATCAGGGAATCCGGCGGCAGGCCGGGAACAAGCCCCAGGTGAAACCGCTTATACTGGGGGTCACCTTGCTGTTGCAGGGCATCTAAGACCCGGGCATAGATGGAACCGGATAATTCGGGAATGGGCGACTTGACTTCCATAAGCTCAGCTCACCTGCACAAAATCTTCCACCGGCAGGGAGAAGACGATGGCCTTGGCCTCTGCCCGCAGGCCGAAGCCCTGGTTGACCGCCTGCATAATGGGAAGCCGCTGGTCCGCCGGGGTCAGAATGGCTACGATCTCCTTGTCCGCCTGAAGGGTGATGCCCAGGAAGCGGCTGGCTCCATCGTGGCCTACCCCCCGGGCATAGATGACCGTGCCGCCGGTGGCGCCTGCGGCCTTTGCCCGCTCCATGATGGCATCCGTATATCCCGGGTTGGCAATGGCCAACACCAGGCTGAGTCCCTCGGAGCGGTAAGGCGCCTGCTTGGGGGCCGGGGCAGCCTTGGGGGCCGCTTCGGGGTTGGGTGTGGCAAGGGGCATTTCCTGTTCCATGGGTGCGTCCTCCTTTTCCGGGTCTTTTTCCATGCGTTGGGTCAGGGCGGCCTCAAACAAGGCGCCGATGCCGCTGAGGGGCAGGGTGAAGGCGATGCCCTTGCCGGCGGTGCGGATGAGCCGGCGCCCGGCAATATCCCCCAGCATATCCGGTAGGTCCGCGGCGCTGACCAGGGAGAGCACCACGTCCTTATCCACGTTATCTAGGCCCAGCATGGCCATGATTTCGCTGCCAGCCGTGCCGACCCCCATGGCCAAAAAGCTGGCCTGGTTGTACTTGCGGTTCAAAAAGGCGGAGACGCTCTCGCCCTTCCCCCGGTCTACAATGGTGATCAGGGCTTTCACGGTAGGGTCCATATCACGCAGCCTCCTGTTGGAAATCGATGATGTCGTCCGGCAGCGTATTCACGAACTGACGGGCAGCGGTCACTGCGGCCATCCGGCGTTTATAGATGAGCCCCAGGCCCTGTATGGTGATCAGCGGGGTCATGGCCACCATGGCCACCACCCCAAAGGCGTCGGTTAGGATGTTTCCGCCCAGGCTTTGGCAGGCTCCCATGGCGAAGGGCAGCAAAAACGTGGCGGTCATGGGACCGGAAGCCACGCCGCCGGAGTCAAAGGCGATGCCTGTAAAGATCCGGGGCACGAAAAAGCTCAGCAGAATGGCCGCCAGGTAACCGGGAATCAGCATATAGAAAATGGAGATGCCGGTCAGCACCCGGGTCATGGCCAGGCCGGCGGATACGGCGACGCCGATGGACAGGCTCCGGTTCATGGCGGTTTGGGGGACGGCGCCGTTGGTGATCTCCTCTACTTGTTTGTTTAGCACGTGGACGGCAGGTTCCGCCATGACGATATAGTAGCCGATCAACATGCTCAAGGGGATCAGCAGCCATTTGTATGGGGAAGCCCCCAGGGCCACCCCCATGTAGTTGCCCGCGGGCAAAAACCCCACGTTGACCCCGCAAAGGAACACCACCAGCCCTACATAGGTATAGGCAAAGCCCATAAGGATGCTCACCAGCTTCCTGCGGCGGAAGCGGCGGGCCAGAAAATTATACAGGAAGAACACCAGGGCGATGGGGCCTACCGCCAAGGCCACCTCCCGGCCATAATGGGGGAAGGCGTGGAGGAACTGCAAAGCCAACTCCCCGGTGCTGGAGATGGAAACCAGCTCGTAGGATTGGACCCCGGCGGAATCCGGGCGGAAGATGACCCCCAGCAGCATGACGGACAGGATGGGGCCGATGGAGCACAGAGCCACCAGGCCGAAGGAATCGTCATGGCTGTTTTTGTCGCTTCGGATGGAGGCGACGCCCACGCCCAGGGCCAGGATAAAGGGCACGGTGATGGGGCCGGTGGTGACGCCGCCCGCATCGAAGGCCAGGGGGATGAACCGGGCCGGGGTAAAGGCGGAGAGCAGGAACACCAGCCCATAAAAGCCCAACAGCATAAACCTTAGGGGCACGTTGAACAGGATCCGCAGCATGGCCACCATCAGGAACACGCCTACCCCCACCCCCACGGTGAGCACCAGCACCAGGTTGGGGATATCGCGCACCTGCTCCGCCAGCACCTGCAGGTCCGGCTCCGCGATGGTGATGATCAGCCCGATCAAAAAGGAGATGGCCAGCACCAACCCCACCTTCCGGGTGCGGGTCATGCTGACGCCCACCGCCTCCCCCATGGGGGACATGGCGATGTCCACCCCCAGGGAGAATAGCCCCATCCCCAGGATCAGCAGCACCGCCCCGCCGATGAACAGGGACATGATGTTCAAGGGCAGCGGGGCCAGGGTAAAGCTCAGGGTCAGGACGATCAGGGTGATGGGCACCACGGAAGATAGGGATTCGTGGATCTTTTCCTTTAATCGGGCATTATCGTGCATTCGCCATCGCGCCTCCTCCTATACGAATCATTCATAAGAAAGTAAAATAATTTCGAATCAATAGACACACTTGGTCAAAGCATACATATCACATATAAAATAATGGTAATATATCGGCCCCTGTTTCGCAAGCAGCATTGTGTAAAAAAACTGTTAAAGCGGCCATTGGAAGGTCGCCGGCGCCGGACACGCCATGCCCGCGGCCCGGCGCTTGAAGGCGGTGGGGCCCAATGGGGGGCGGCAAGGGCGGACATTTCGTAAAACATGCACAAGGCAATGGCGCCGGACGCCTCCGCGCACAGGGGGGAAGGGGCCGAAAAGGGCAGGGACAGGGAGAATCTGCCAAGAAAAGTAGGGACGCCGCTAGAAAAATGGTTTACAACGGACAAATGCGCTGGTACAATATTATTTGGTGACGCATTCACCTATTAAACACTGCGTTTTATTATACTACTACCGACAGGGGGACAACCATGAAGAACTATACCGCAGCAAACATCCGCAATATCGGCATTTTCGGCCACGGCGGCGAAGGGAAGACCACCCTCACCGAGGCAATGCTTTACAATGCCGGTCTGATCGAGCGTATCGGTAAGGTAGAAAACGGCAATACCACCACCGACTACGACCCCGAAGAGGTTAAGCGCACCATTTCCATCAACGCCGCGCTGGCTCCCTTCGAGTGGAAGGATGTCAAGGTCAACATCATCGATGCCCCTGGCTTTTTCGATTTTTACGGCGAAGTGACCGCCGCCATGGCGCTGGCGGACGCGGCGCTGATCGTGGTGGGCGCGGTTTCCGGCCCGGTGGTGGGCGCGGAAAAGGCCATGGCCATGTGCAAGAAGTCCGGCAAGGCCCGCATGATGGTCATCAACCAGATGGACCGGGAAAATGCCAACTTCGATAAGGTGATGGCCGAAGTCAACGAGAAGTTCGGGCCCAGCGTGGTACCCATCCAGCTGCCCATTATGGAAAAGGGCGCCTTTGTAGGCTATGTGGATATCGTCCACATGACCGCCCGCCGGTTCGACGGCAAGGGCGAAAAGGAAATGCCCATCCCCGATAGCCTGGCCGGCCGGGCCCAGGAGCTGTACGAGCAGCTGACCGAAGCCGCCGCTGAAAGCGATGAAGCCCTCATGGAGAAGTTCTTTGAAGAGGGCGAGCTTTCCCGGGAAGAGATCCTGCAAGGCTTGAGCCAAGGCGTGCTGGACGGCGTCGTCACCCCGGTGTGCTGCTGCGCGGCCGCGCCCAACATCGGCGTGACCACCCTGATGGACAACCTCATCCACTATATGCCCGCCGCCGACCAGGTGGCTGCCCCTGCGGCCGTCAACCCCAAGAACGGCGAGGCGGTAAAGGTGGGGCAGGACGGCAAGTTCGCCGGCCAGGTCATCAAGACCGTGATCGATCAGTTTGGGAAATATTCTATCATCAAGGTTTACCGGGGTTCCCTCAGCGTGGACACCGCCCTGTATAACCCCAACCAGGAAAAGAACGAGAAGGGTACCGCTCCCGGCCTCATGCGGGGCAAGAAGGTCACCCCCATGGATAAGCTGATCGCCGGCGATATCGGCGCCCTGTCCAAGCTCCAGTATACCGCCACGGGGGATACCCTGTGCGATCCTTCGGATCCCGTGCAGTTTGCCGCCATCGAGTTCCCCAAGCCCTGCATCAGCCTGGCGGTATCCGCCAAGAAGCAAGGCGAGGAGGATAAGGTCTTTGCCGGGCTCAACAAGCTCCTGGAGGAAGACCCCACCATGGCCATCGAAAAGAACGTGGAGACCGGCGACGTGCTGATCTGCGGCCTGGGCGAGGTGCATCTGGATGTGCTCTGCTCCAAGCTGAAGAATAAGACCGGCGTGGAAGCCCAGATCTCCGATCCCCGGATCCCCTACCGGGAGACCATCCGCGGCAGCGCGGAGGCCGAAGGTAAGCATAAGAAGCAAACCGGCGGCAGCGGCCAGTTCGGCGTGGTCAATATGCGCTTTGAGCCCCTGACCAACGGCGAGGATTTCGAGTTCGTCAATGCCATCGTGGGCGGCGTGGTGCCCAAGGAATACATTCCCGCCGTGGAAAAGGGTACCCGGGAAGCCATGAAGAAGGGCGTATTGGCCGGCTATCCCATGATCGGCGTCAAGGCCACCCTGTTCTTCGGCAAGTACCATCCCGTGGACTCCAAGGAAGTGGCCTTTAAGAGCGCGGCACGCCTGGCCTATAAGGAAGCCTGCGCCAAAGCCCAGCCCGCCTTGATCGAGCCCATCTATCAGTACAACATCACCGTGCCCAACGAGTACACCGGCGCCATCATGGGCGATCTGTCCAGCCGCCGGGGCCGGGTGCTGGGTATGAACCCCTGCGAGGACGGCACCGAGGTAGTAGCGGAAGCCCCCCTGTCCGAGATGTTCAAGTACGCCACGGATCTGCGCTCCATGACCCAGGCGCGGGGCTACTTTACCAGCCAGTTCGTCCGCTATGAGGACGTGCCCGCCATGGAAGCCAAGAAGATCATCGAGAACGCCAAGAAGGAAGAGGACGAGGACGAATAATCCCGCCCATACAAAAAGGGATGCGCAAGCATCCCTATTTTGTATGTTGGAAGGCGTTGGGGCGTCCCCCTGCGAAAAGCCGCAGGCGGCAAAGCAGGGGCTTACACAAGGCCGGCGCTTGGGATATGGGCCGGCCAAAAAATCCGGAAAGGAAGGATGAGAGCATGTACCCATGCCGGATCCGGCGGCTGCAGCCGGCGGAATACCCCCTGCTGGCGGATTTTTTGTATATGGCCATCTTTGTGCCCCCGGGGCAGCAGCCGCCGCCCCGGGAGGTGCTGGCGCTGCCGGACATGCAGGTATATATCCAGGGCTTCGGCCGGGGGACGGGGGATAGGGCCGTGGCCGCAGAGGCGGCGGGCAGGCTGGTGGGGGCCGCCTGGGCCAGGATCGTGGAGGACTACGGCCATGTGGATGACGATACCCCTTCCCTGGCGGTGGCGGTGGAAGCGCCCTACCGGGGGCAGGGGATCGGCGGGGCGCTGCTCAGGGCCTTGCTGGACCAACTTGCCCAGGCCGGATACCGGCGTGCCTCCCTTTCCGTACAAAAGGAAAACCCAGCCGTGGCTTTGTACCGGCGGCTGGGCTTTCAAACCCTGCGTGAAACCGAATCGGAATATATCATGGTAAATACCCTGGCGCGATAAACGCAGGGCGGCTGAAAAGGAGAACCCCTGGGGAAAGGGAAAGCCTATTTCAGGAAAAAGGCTTTGATCGCATCGGCCATTTCCTCAGCCCGGGAAAGAATGAGCGGATGTTCTCCCCAATCGAAAAGCCGATACTGGATGTTCGGATTCTTGCTGTGCAAATCCCGGCATTCTTGCGCCATGTCGTTTGCCAGCATGGCGTCCCCTTGGCTGATGGTGATCAATAGGGGCACTTGGATGTCCTGAATGGGCCGGAGGAAAAGACGCGCGCCATTTGTTTCATAATTCACCAGCGCCTCCGTGTCCAGATCCACAACCCGTTCCCAGTCTTTGCCCTGGCACCATTCGTAAAAACCGCGCGCCTGCGGATCTGCTTTGGCAAACTGCCGCTCCTGCAAAAGGGCTTTGGCAAAGCCCGGCGCCAGCTTGCTTCCATCAAAGCTGTCCGCCACCACCTTGTTAAACAGTTCCGGCGATGCAAGGGCGGCGTTGATGGCGGCATAGGCCCCGCCGCTGGTGCCGATCAGGTTTACCTTTGCATAGCCCAACGCCTTGCACAGGGAAACCACTTGCATCCCTTGGTCGATCCACAGTTCATCTGGAAAGCGGCAAACGCGTTCGGATTTTCCGTTCCCCAGAAAATCCAGCAGCACGATCCCCATAGTTTGCGCATAAAGAGGCAAGACAAACTGGAACATCTTGGAAGAGGCGGTGTTGCCGTGCAGGAACACACAGGGCATACCGCTGCCGGATTCCGTATAGAAAACCCGCTTGCCTGCATAGTGGAAATACGCCATATTTGCATTCTCCCCATCTGCGGCTTAATGCCGTTTTCCGGTCCAATGTTCCGCTTCGATCATAAAAACCCGGGTCTGGGATAGGATCCCCGGGTCAAAGGCATAGGGGCCCTTGGCGAACCGGTCCATGATCCGGGAGAGGCCGGCCTCCCGTTCCTCGGGCGTATGCAGCTCCTTTGCCAGGCCGAAGCCGATGATGCTGGCATAGCCATAGGAATATTCGCAGGGGATAGCTCCCGCAAGCAGCTGATGCTGGCAGTCCATCTCAAAGCACACCCGGGGATCCGCTTCCAGCAGCCGGATTTTCCGGCCCTGGGCGGCGCAGTGGAAAAACAGCTGCAACCGGCCGTCCGGCCCTAGGACATAGCCAAAGTTCAGGGGCACCACATAGGGACCCTGGGGGCCGGTCATGGCCAGGCGCATGACCTGGCATTGCTCCAGAAGCCGGCGCAATTGGGCGGGGTCGGTCATGGCCCTGTCCTTTCTGCGCATGGGGGGATACGGGGTATCAGCCATGGGAAACCTCCTATTTGTCGGGCGTTGCAGGCTTGCGGTCCAGCTTTTTCCACAGGGGGAAGGTGAGGGGCCAGACCAGGCCGCCGAATAGGGCGACCAGGCAATACCGCACCCCGTCCCCCAGGGGATTGCCTTGGAAAAGTTGGTTGATGGGCCCTTTGAGCCCGGACTTGATGGCCAGGATCACCGCCAGGCCCAAAGCCACCTTGCAGAGCTGGCCCGGCAGGGGGGCCCGGGTGTCGTAATGGAGATATCGTTCATCCACCCGCCAGGCAATGCAAAGGCCAACGGCCGCCCCGGACAGGGAATAGGCGCTCTCCAGGCCATGCAGGTCGAATTCCGCCACGTTGGCCGGGCCTTTGGGTGCCAGCAGCAGATACCCCACCATCAGGGCCATGGCGGCCAGGATGATCCACCGGATGGTCCCAGGCCGCAGCCTGTCAAAGAGCCGAATGCATATAACGCTGGTCAGGAGCCCCACCCCCAGGGAGACCCCCACGTCCAGAGGGGTATGCACCCCCAGGTACATCCGGGAAAAGCCGGTGAGCAGGATGATGGCGGCGCATAGCCAGCTGACCCACCTGCGCTTTGCCCAAAGGGCGATGGCGGAAAATTCCGCCGTGACGTTTTGGGTATGGCCGCTGGGGAAGGAGTAGCCGGTGGCAGCCGCCCGGGCGGATTCCACAATGGTGAAATCGGGATCCTTCACCCAGGGGCGGGGGATGAGGAAGATGGCTTTGAGCAGCTGGTTGATCGCCGTGCCGGTGGCGGCAATGAGAAATAGGCAATAGCCCTTTTGCTTATCGAAGCACCATAGCAGCAGCAAGACCGCGGCGATGCATACGGTTTGATCGCCAAGGTAGGTGATGGCGGAAAAAACAACGTTCCAAACGGGTGTCCGCAGCTCTTCCAGCGCATACAGAATGTCCATACGGCAAATCCAGGATCCCTTCGCAAAAGAATGGGCGCCCCCATAGGATTAGGGGCCGTCCTTGCTGCATAGTATATCACACAACCCGGCGTCCTTTCAACGCGGCGGCCCAGGGCAAATGGGGGCCCCGCTTTGCTAGATGCCGGGCCGTGTGGTATACTGGAAAAAACGGCTCCGCCCGGCGCCATGGGAAGCGGCGCTTGGCGGAAGGGAAAGGAGAGACGATATGCAGCTTTTTTTAGACGGGAAAGCCGTAGATGCCCGGTGCGGGGAAACCTTGTTGACCCTGGTGCGGCGGGCCGGGCTGGATTCCCTGGATATGGCCCGGCGTCCCCTTGCGGCCCAGATCGGCGGCGATATATATACCCTCAATGTAGACCCCATCCATGAGATCCCGGCGGGGATAGAGCCCAGGCAGGCGGTGCGCCGGGCCCAGGGCCGGATCAAGCTCCTGCGCTATGGAGATGACCTGGGCAGGCGGGTGTATGAGCGCACGCTGCAATATGTGCTGTTTATGGCCTTCCGGCAGCTTTGGCCAAAGGCCAAGGTGCAGGTGAACTATTCCCTGGGCCCGGGCCTGTATATCACCGTGGAAAAGGAGCCGGCCCTCTCCCAGGAGGACATCAACCAGCTGGACGCCTGCTGCCGGTCCATCGTCCGGCAGGACCTGCCGCTGCTGCGGGAACGGTTGGATATTCAAGAAGCCATCGATTTTTATCAGCAGGAAGGCCAGGAGGATAAGGTGCGGCTGCTTCGCTGGCGCAAATTCAACTACTTCGACTGCTACCGCCAGGGGGATTATCTGGACTATTTCTACGGGGAAATGGCCCCCTCCACAGGCTATGCCCAGGTGTTCAGCATCCAGCTGGAATCCCCGGGGCTGATCCTGTGTATGCCGGACGATGGGGACCCAAACAAGCCGGGGGTGTATCACCGCAGCCCGAAATTCGCCGCCGTGTTCGCCCAGAGCGACCAATGGGGCCGGCTGCTCCATTGCGGCAATGTGGCGGACCTGAACGAGATGGTGGAAAACGGCTCCATCCGGGAGCTGATCCGCATCAACGAAGCCCTTCACGAGAAGCGCTACGCGGCCATTGCAGACGACATCGTACAGCAGGGCGCCCGGGCGGTGATGGTGGCGGGGCCGTCCTCTTCCGGCAAGACCACCTCCGCCAACCGGCTGTATACCCACCTGCGGGTATTGGGAAAGAACCCGGTGCTGATCTCCCTGGATAACTATTATATCGACCGGGATAAGATCCAGCCGGATGAAAATGGAGAATTGGATCTGGAGAGCATCGAAACCCTGGATGTAGGCCGGTTTAACCAGGACCTGGAGGCGCTGATCGACGGCAAACGGGTGGAAACCCCCATCTTCGATTTCAAGACCGGCCGCCGCGCCCCCCAGGGGCGGGAAATCCAGGTGGCGGCAGGGGAGCCCATGATCATCGAGGGCATCCACGGCTTAAACCAGCGGATGATCAGCCCCTCCATTCCAGCGGAGGCGGTATTCCGTGTGTACATCAGCGCCCTGACCACCCTGAACCTGGACGACCACAACCGGATCCGCACCACGGATATCCGCCTGCTGCGGCGGCTGGTGCGGGATTATGAGACCCGGGGAGCTTCCGTGGAGCATACCATGTCCATGTGGGCCAGCGTGCAGCGGGGGGAGCGCACCTGGATCTTCCCCTATCAGGAGCAGGCGGACGCTTTGCTGAACACCGCCTTAGTCTATGAGCCGGCGGTGCTCAAAAAGCACATCTACCCCTTGCTGCTCCAGGTGACGGAGGATAGCCCCTACTATGCCGATGTGCACAGCATCATCAAATTCCTGAACTACTTCCAGGTGGCGGAGGTGGAGGACGAGATCCCGCCCACCTCGATCCTGCGGGAATTCATCGGCGGCAACGCCTTCTACCGCTAAAAAAGGAAGGAGCCGGCATTGCGAGAGATAGGAAGCCGAAGAAAACAAATCCGATTGGCCGGAGCGGCGCTGGTGGTTATAGGGATCATATGGGCGGCCGGGTCCGGCTGGGGCGCGCCCCGGGGGGATACCCGACAGAGCCGGGAGCAGATCCTGGAGGCCTCCCTTGCAAAAGGGACGGACTGGCGCATCGTAACGGAGAGCCAGGTTGCGGACTACATCGTCAGCGGCGGGGTAAGCGGCGACGGCATGGCTACCATCGCTGTATTTGCACCGGAAGGGGCGGGGAAATACCGGTTTTATACCGCAACCAACCGCAGCCGAAACCACCCGATGCTGGCCGGAGCCACCATAAACGGCAGCCTGTATGACCTGTGCTGGTTTCCGGATGTCCCGACGGAATACGCCCTATTGACCTATACGGCCAATGGGGAAACCCAAACGCTGCGGTTTGACACGGGGGATGGAGCGATCATCGCAAACCCTGCCCCCTATGGCGACTATACGCTGCAAGCCCGCTATGTGGACGGGGACGGGATTTGGTACGAATAAACGGCCAACAGCAACCACCGACAGCGAAAAGAGGGAAGCCCACGGGCTTCCCTCTTTTGTATATATTGGCGGTTTTACGCCTTTGCCAGCACGTGCTCCTGGAAGAAGGCGTCCACCGTTTCCGGGGAAACGGAATAGAGCGTCCCATCCACGGTGACGGATACGCCGTTCTGGCAGTTTTTCATGCAAAACGCCCCTGCCAGCTCCACCTTATCCTGCAGCTGATGCTGGGCGATCAGGTGCTGCAGCTCTTCCACCACCTGGCGGGAACCCTTGATATGGCAGGAACTGCCGATGCAAATCGTGACCTTCATGATGCTTCCTCCCTGTTATTGATATTCCGCCACATCCACCCAGGAAAGCAGGAATTCCCGCTCCTGGGGCTTGCCCTTCACGGACTGGGACGCGGCTACGATGGGGAGCCAACGCTCCACATATTGCCGGGCGGTATCGCTCTTCTTGCAGAAGAGGTTCAGGTACTTCTTCGCCCCGTCGATATCCCCGTTCAGCCAGAACAGCAGGTACGTCCGGGCCACGTCTGCGGAGGCGTTGCCCTGGGTGGCGTGGGACCAATCCAGAATATAGGGGCCGTTCTCCGACATGATGATGTTGGAGGGGTTGAAATCCCCGTGGCAGACCTTATTGTGATGGGGGGTGGAGTCCAGCCGGGTGTGCAGCTCATACCGGGTGGTGGCGTCCAGGCCCGTCTCGTCGATCTTGCGCTTCATCTTATCGTAGAGCTTGTTGAGCAAGGGCGCCCGATGGGTATGGACCTCCATTTGCAGATCCACAAACTGCTCCAAATATGCGTCCTTATCCTGGGGGTTTTCCTCCATCAGCTGGGCCAGGGTCTTGCCGGGGATGTATTCGGATACGATGGCCCATTTGCCGTCGATCACGGACACCTCCAATACCTTGGGGACCCGGACGCCGGCTTCTTCCACCCGGGCCTGGTTCAGGGCCTCGTTGAGGATATCCGACTTGGAGAAGTTGGCGTCAAACACCTTGATCGCCTTGTCGCCATCCCGATAGACGGTCTTGTTGTTGCGTACCGCAATTACACGTTCCAGATTCATATTCCGCCTCCTTGCTTAAACGGGTTCATGGGTGCCGTAATAGGCGTTCAGGTACATCTGCCGCATCTCCTTCATGAGGGGATAACGGGGGTTGGCGCCGGTGCATTGATCGTCGAAGGCTTGCTCCACCATCTCATCCAGCCTGGCCAGGAAGTCCGCCTCGTCGATGCCGTAATCCCGGATGGTCTTTTTGATGCCCACCCGGGCCTTCAGGTCGTTGATGGCCTTTATCAGGTTCTCCAGCTTCTCCTCCTGGGTGCTGCCCCCCAGGCCCAGGAAGTCCGCGATCTCGCAATAGCGGGCGAGGGTGTGGGGATAGGCGTACTGGGAGAAGGTGCCCATCTTCGGCGGCGCTTCCACCGCGTTGAAGCGGATGACTTCCTCGATCATCAGGGCGTTGGCCACGCCGTGGGGCAGGTGATGGAAGGCGCCCAGCTTATGGGCCAGGGAGTGGCACACCCCCAGGAAGGCGTTGGCAAAGGCCATGCCTGCCATGGTGGCGGCGTTGGCCATCTTTTCCCGGGCCTCCGGGTCGTTCTGGCCGTTGTCATAGGCACGGGGCAGGTATTCGAAAATGGTCTTGAGGGAGCGCAGGGCCAGGCCGTCGGTATAATCCGTGGCCAGCATGGCGGCATAGGCTTCCAGATCGTGGGTCACCGCATCGATGCCGGAGGCGGCGGTAAGGCCCTTGGGGGCGCTCATGTGCAGGTCCGCGTCCACGATGGCCATATTGGGCATCAGCTCATAGTCGGCCAGGGGGTATTTCACGCCGGACTGCTCGTCGGTGATCACCGCGAAGGGGGTCACCTCGGAACCGGTGCCCGCGGAGGTGGGGATGGCCACAAAGTAGGCCTTTTCGCCCATCTTGGGGAAGGTGTAGACCCGCTTGCGGATATCCACAAAGCGCATGGCCATATCCATGAAGTCCGCTTCGGGATGCTCGTACATGACCCACATGATCTTGGCCGCGTCCATGGCGGAGCCGCCGCCCAGGGCGATGATCACATCCGGCTCAAAGGCCCGCATCTGCTGGGCGCCCTCCTTGGCGCAGGCCAGGGTGGGATCCGGCTCCACGTTGAAGAAGCAGGCGTGGGCGATGCCCATCTCATCCAGCTTGTCGGTGATGGGCTTGGCAAAGCCATTCTTATAGAGGAAGGAGTCCGTTACCAGGAAGGCACGGCGCTTGCCCATAACCGTCTTGAGTTCGTCCAGGGCCACAGGCAGGCAGCCCTTCTTGATATAGACCTTTCCCGGAACCCGGAACCAAAGCATATTTTCCCTCCTTGCAGCGACGGTTTTGATGTTCAAAAGGTGCTTGACGCCCACGTTGTCGGAAACGCTGTTTCCGCCCCAAGAGCCGCAGCCCAGGGTCAGGGAGGGGGCCAGCTTGAAGTTGTACAGGTCGCCGATGCCTCCCTGGGAGGAGGGGGTGTTCACCAGGATGCGGCAGGTCTTCATCCGCTGGGCGAAGCGGTCCAGCTTCTCCCGCTGAGTCACCGCATTGAGGTAGATGGAGGCAGTGTGGCCGTAGCCACCGTCGGCCACCAGGCGGTCGGCCTTGTCCAGCGCGTCGTCAAAGTCCTTGGCGGTCCGGCCGTCGATGGTGAAGGTGTTCAGCCGGCGCAGGTCGCGCCGGCCGGCCAGGTCCTCCTCCTGCACGGCGTCCGGCAGGAGCGCCGCCGCGCCGAGGACGTTCTGGGGGAACTCCTCGTCCAGGCGGTGCTGGCGGATGAGGGACTTGATGTCCGTGCCGATGTCGTCCTTGTTGCCGAGGTTTTCGATCACGCGGCCGCGCGGGTTGCGCCCGCGGCTCGGCCACTGCGTGATGCGGACGACGACCTTGTCGTCCGGCCGGGCGCCGGCGCGGTCCGACCGGGAGACGTAGACGTCCATGGAGATGCGCTTTTCGTCCGGCACGACGTAGGTCGCGTCCCCCTCCTGCTCAAACGTGCCCACGACGACGTCGTTGGCGTGGGTGAGGACGCGCGCGATCTCGCCCTCCCGCCGCTCGGCGTTGGTCATGCGCGCAAAGACCGTGTCCCCGTGCAGCGCGCCGCCCATGCGGTCGGGCGGGATGAAGAGGTCCTCCTCGCCGCTCTCGGGCACGACAAAGCCGAACCCGCGCGCGTTGCCCTGCAGCCGGCCGCGGATCATGCCCAGGGTTTCCGGGCGGGCATAGCGCTCCTTGCGGGTCTTGACCAGGCGCCCTTCCTCGACCATGGCCTCCAGGACCGGCAGGACCTCGTCCTGCGGAACCTGCAGGGCCTGGGCGATCGGCTCTGCGCGCTGCGGTCCCTGCTCCAGCAGGGACTCGATCTGTCCGCCCGCCCGCACGGACAGGGACAGCGCCACCTGGGGGTGGGCTTGGAAAAAGCTGTACTGATA
>UQOG01000036.1 GCA_900542615.1 uncultured Eubacteriales bacterium
GCCCTGCCGGCCCCACCGGCCCCACCGGCCCCACCGGCCCTGCCGGCGAAGCAGGGCCCCAAGGCGTACAGGGGGTGCAGGGCATTCAAGGGGAGCCTGGCCCCGCCGGCCCAACGGGTGCGACCGGCCCTACCGGCCCTGCCGGCCCCGCCGGCGAAACCGGGCCCCAGGGCGTGCAGGGCATCCAAGGCATCCAGGGGGACCCCGGCCCTACCGGCCCCACCGGCCCCACCGGCCCCACCGGCCCAGCCGGCCCCACAGGCCCCCAGGGGGTGCAGGGGGTGCAAGGCATTCAGGGGGAGCCGGGGATAACCGGGGCAACCGGGGCAACCGGGGCAACCGGGGCGACCGGGGCGACCGGGGCAACCGGAACGGTTCCCAATGATTCCTTTGCTGCCTTTAACAACTACCAGATGCAGCTGACGCCTGGGAGTCTAATCAGCATGTTCCCCGCCACCATTGACACCACGGGCAACATCGTGCTCACGGATCTGGAGCACATTCGCCTGGCGCCCGGATATTATTTGATCGCCTATGAAGTTTCCCTGATATTCAGCTCGCCCAACTACATGCAGGTGACGCCCTATTATAACGGCGCCTCCCACCTGGAAACCGGAATCTACTTCGCCACCAGTGCGGACGGCTCCAGCGCCTGCGGCTCCGCCTTTTTCATCCTGCGGGCGCCTTCTGCCACGGAGTTTACCCTGACCTTTTCCGGCTCCGCTACCGGCAGGGAAGGCAGCATTACCATGACCATTCTCAAGCTGCGCCGCAGCCTGTAGCCCTGCATCCCTTCGCCGAAACGGGGACGGCAGATCCGGCCCTGCGCCTGTAAAAGAAACGTAGACGCGCACAAAAAAGCGAGCGTCTACGTTTTTCTATCGCACGGCCGGCCGAAAACCGCAGCGGGCACGGCCGGGCGCAACGCAAACCAGCCCCCTTGCGGGCCGCCCGCCTATTCCCGGTACTTTTTCCCCACCTGTCCGCCGGCGCCCAGGATGCCCCCCCGTTGGATGGTATCCGGGCCAAACCGCTGGCGGATGGCGTCAATGGTCCGATCCAGCTTTCTGGCCCGTTCCTTATCCGGCTGGGGGAACATGGATTGCTGGGCATAGGCCTCCCGGGTCACCTGGGTCAGGCTGATGCCCAGCAGCCGCAAGGGGGTATGCCCATCCCACAGCTCCCGAAACAGTCCCTTGGCCAGGGCGTATATTTCCCCGGTAATATCCGTGGGCTCCTGCAATTTCCGCTGATGGGACCGGTCCTTGAAATCGTTGGCCCGGATGGTCACCGCCACGCAGCAAGCCTTCATGCCGTCCCGGCGCATCCGGGCGCTCACGTTGTCCGCCAGGGCCAGCAGAATCCGCTCCCCCGCCCCAAAGCTGCGCACATCCTGCTCCAAGGTGGTGGAGATGCTATACCCCTTCGCCTCCTCGGGCACGGCCAACACGGGAGTATCGTCCAGGCCGTTGGCATAGGCGTGGAGATGCCGCCCGGCTTTTTTCCCCAGGATGGCCTGTAGGCGGGGCAAAGGGGTATGGGCCAGGTCCCCGATGGTATGGATGCCCATGGCATTCAGCTTCCCCGCGGTGGCGCTCCCCACGGAAAACAATTCCCCCACCGGCAAGGGCCAAAACTTTTCCGGAATCTCCTCCGGGAAAAGGGTATGCACCCGATCCGGCTTTTCAAAGTCGCTGGCCATTTTGGCCAAAAGCTTGTTGCGGCTGACCCCGATGTTTACCGTAAAACCCAGCTCCGTCCGGATGGCGTCCCGTATCGCATAGGCAACGGCCAGCGGATCGGGATACATGCGGTCCGTGCCGGTCATATCCAAAAAGCATTCGTCGATGGAAAACTTTTCCACCACCGGCGCATACCGGCTACAGATCTCCATAAATGCCCGGGAACAGGCTTTATACAAATGGAAATCCGGCTTGGCCAGCACCAGCTGGGGACACTTCTGCAAGGCGGCGGCCACCGGCTCCCCGGTGGTGACATGAAACGCCTTGGCGGGGATGGACTTGGCCAGAATGACGCCGGTGCGTTTATCCCGGTCCCCTCCAATGGCCGAAGGGATCAGCCGAAGGTCTGCTTCGCCCCGGGCTACCCGCCGGGCCGCTTCCCAGGATAGATAGGCGCTGTTTACATCCACATGAAAGATCAGCCGCTCCATGGCCATTCCCCCTCTCGGTTTTTCTTATCTCCATTATACCAGATTCTGCGCGATTTTTCCCTTTGCAGGGTTTCGGCGCCCATCCCCTTGCAATTGCCCCGGGTACATGCTACAATATAAATGGCGTATTATTAAAATAAGTAAGTTCACTCCTATGAAAAAATGAGAAAGGAAATCATTATGCCTGTCCATTCCTTCGGTTCGCTGAATCTGGATTATGTTTATTCTGTGGACCATTTCGTCCAGGGCGGCGAGACCATGGCCGCTTTGGGCCGGCAGGTCTTCGCGGGAGGCAAGGGGCTGAATCAGTCCATCGCCCTGGCCCGGGCCGGTGCAAAGGTCTACCACGCCGGCAAGGTTGGCCCGGATGGAGCCATGCTGACCCAGCTGCTGCTGGACGCGGGGGCGGATGTTTCCCACGTGGGGGTGGAGCCGGATACCCCCACCGGCCATGCCATCATCCAGGTGGACAGCCATACCGGCCAGAATTGCATCATCATCTACCCGGGGGCCAACGGCTGCCTGACCCCGGATTTCATCGACCAGGCCCTGTCCAAGGCCCGGCCGGGAGAATTCGCCCTGTTCCAAAACGAAACCAGCAGCCTGGCCTATGGCCTGGAACAATGCCATAAAGCGGGGCTTCAAGTCGTGTTCAATCCATCCCCCTGCACCGGCGTGGCCCTGGACCCTGCCATCTACCCCTTTGTGGATTGGTTGATCCTCAACGAGGTGGAAGGCCATCTGCTCACTGGGGAGAAGGACCCCCAACCCATTTGCCAGGCGTTGCATAGCCGCTATCCTGGCTGTAAGCTGGTGCTGACCCTGGGCAAAGCCGGGGCCATGTATGCGGACGGCCAATGTGAACCCATCTTCCAGCCTGCCTATCGGGTCAAGGCGGTGGATACCACCGCCGCCGGGGATACCTTTACCGGCTATTTCCTGGCGGCCATCGACCAGGGTTCCCCGGTGGCCGCCGCCCTGGAGCTTGCCTCCCGGGCCGCTGCCATTTCGGTATCCCGGCCCGGCGCCGCCCCCTCCATCCCCCTGCGGGCCGAGGTGGACGCCGCTGTCTTTTCCGCCCACAACCCTTGATTTCCAATATCATTTTTTATAGAAGGAGATTTGTACCATGCATCCTCTGCAAACCATCCTGCAACAACAGAAGCAAGGCGTCCCTGCCGGCATTTATTCCTGCTGTAGCGCCAACACCTATGTTTTGCGGGCGGCCCTACAGCGGGCCAGCGCCTATCATACCCCTTTGCTCATCGAGGCTACCGCCAACCAGGTCAATCAATATGGCGGTTACATGAATATGACCCCAGCGGATTTTTACCGCTTTGTCCAAGACCTGGCCAAGGAATATCCCCTGGAGCCCAACCAGGTGATCCTGGGGGGCGACCATCTGGGGCCCCTGACCTGGACGGACCTGAATGAGGCGGAAGCCATGGACCGGGCGGAAGAGCTGGTTTCCCAGTTTGCCCTGGCCGGGTTCACCAAGATCCATTTGGACACCAGTATGCGCCTGGCCTCCGATAGTAAAACCGCCCGGTTAAGCGATGCCACCATCGCCCGCCGGGGCGCCCGGCTGTGCAAGGCTGCGGAAGCCGCCTATGCCAAGCGCCTACAGGCCCATCCCGACGCCATTGCCCCGGTATACGTAATTGGTAGCGAGGTGCCCATCCCCGGCGGCGCCCAGGAAGCGGAGGATTCCATTTCGGTGACCAAGCCTGCAGACTGCATGGCCACCTATGAGACCTTCCATCAGGCCTTCCTGGAGGAGGGCCTCGCGGATGCCTGGCAGCGGGTGATCGGCTTGGTGGTGCAGCCTGGCGTAGAATTCGGCGATGGGGATGTGTTCATCTACGACAGCGCCAAGGCCGCGGACCTGATCGCCTGCCTTAAGGCGCTGCCCCTGGTATTTGAAGGCCATTCCACCGACTACCAGACCCCGGACAGCCTGCGGAGCATGTGCCGGGACGGCATTGCCATCCTAAAGGTGGGCCCTGCCCTGACCTTTGCCCTGCGGGAAGGGTTCTTTGCCCTGGAGGCCATGGAGCGGGAAATGCTGGCGGGCGCCGGCGTACACCTGAGCGATTTTCGCGCCGTGCTGGAGCATACCATGCTGGCCCTGCCCGGCAACTGGCAAAAGCATTACCACGGAGATGGCAACGCCACCCGCTTTGCCCGGGCCTTCAGCTTCTCTGACCGGGCCCGGTACTACCTGCCCCAGCCTGCTGTAGATGCGGCCATCTCCCGGCTGATGGCAAACCTGTCCCAGAACCCCATTCCCCTGCCTTTGATCAGCCAATACATGCCCATGCAGTACCCCCGGGTACGCAGCGGCAAGCTGGCCAACGACCCGGCCGCCTTGGTCATGGACCGGGTGGGAGACTGCATCGACGAATACTATTACGCCACCCTCCTGCCCGCCTGGCCCGCCGCCCACCAGGGCTAATCCGTTAAGGCTTGTACCCAGACGCCCCTGGCCCCGCAGTTCCCCGCCAGGGAGGCGCCCAGGGAAGCCCTTGCTGTGCAAGGCTTTTTGCGGATACTCCGCCAAATCCCCTTCGAGCTGGCTGGAGCTGCAGCCCTGGACCCACCAAAAGGCCATAGGCGATGCCCTTGCCGTTTCCTTCCACCCCTATCCTGGAGGCGCTATGCATCTCGCTCCATCTACTCGCCGCTGGCTGTGCCTGGGGGTCGGGCTGGCGGTCATAGGAGGCCTGCTCTTTTGGGGGCGGCCCCGGCCCATAAGCAGCCTGCTGCGCCAGGATGCCGCCAGCTATCAGGTAAACGCCACCCTGCTGTGCTCCCTCCCCCAGAAACAGCCGGACGGCAGCGTCGCCTATATTCACCCTGGAGTGAACCTGACGGCAGCGCCTGGGCATCCTGCTGTGCAGGCCCTGGCGGAAGCCCTAGGGCAGCTATCCTGTAGGCGTCGGCTTCGGCTCCCCATGGAGGTGTGCGTCCTTTACCGTACAGGGGCGGATAGTCTTTCCATCACCCTGCAGGCGGAGGACCAGCTGGTGGACTTGCACCTGCTCTCGGACAGCAGCACCCTGTATGATTTAGCCTCCAACCGCGCCTATCGGGTGGAGGATGGCAGCTTTGCCGTTTTAAAAGAGGTGGTGGAAACCTACGGCGTTTCCAGCCGATGATCCCCCGGCAGGGCGGGACGCACCTGTCCCCCCCTTGCAAAGAAAAACGGGCAGCCTATCAGGCTGCCCGTTTCAGCCTGTCGAAAAACCCTTGGGGGTTCGGGGGCCGCAGCCCCCGGAGGCTATAATCGGATTTGGCGGCGTGTACGGCAAATCCGCAAAAAGCCTTGCGTAGCAAGGGTTTCTCTGCATAGCTCCCTGGCCGCGCCGTAGGCGCAAGGGAGCTATGAAAACCTCGAAAAAGTGGCGCAAGCCACTTTTTCGACAGCCAAAAAGGCCTCGGAACCGAGGCCTTTGTTGCTTTTACTAATGCACCAAATTCGTCCGCAGTGCGGGGAAATAGGGGATTAGGAAGCCTTTGCTCGTAGAGCGTCGAGAGGGTTAACGGTGATTCTGGAAGCAAGCGCTGCAGTAGATGGGCCGGTCATTCTTGGGAACGAACGGGATCTTGGTGGGCGCACCGCACTCGGCGCAAACGGCATCGTACATTTCACGCTCGCCATTGCGCTGGGATTTCCGGGCGTTCCTGCATGCCTTGCAGCGGATGGGCTCGTTCTGGAAACCCTTTTCAGCGTAGAACTCCTGCTCGCCGGCAGAGAAAACGAACTCCGCGCCGCAATCCTTGCATACCAAAGTCTTGTCTTGGAACATTGTGTACAAATCCCCTTGTAAAAAATATTTTCCGATCATTCGTATTTTTCGGCTGACCTGGTCTTTGACCCCACACCCGCCGTCTGGAAGGTTCGCTACTAGGCAATGTGCCGCCCACTACTACTTCTCTCGCAGCCCCAAAGGGGATGCGGACGGACTTACATCTAAGCCGCACCATGCTCACGGGCGCTTTGGCCCGCTTACGTGGATCGTTTCGCCTGCGACTGGCATCGACTTGCAACCACAGCCCGAAAAATCCGAACAACCTAAGGGCTATTATAATCTATGTGGCGAAAAAACACAACAAATATTTTACCGGACTAGCCTGAAAACATTTATTTTTTCTGCCTAATGCTGGGGGATGGGGTCATATTGGGCCCTGGGGCCGCCAACATATTTCGGACGGGTCCAAGCCATCACCAAGGTCGCCTGGCCGATGTGGCGGGTTTTGGCGTGGACGGGGACCGCCACGGGCTTGAGGTGCATCCCGATGAGGGTACCGCCGATATCCAGTCCGGCGGCGGCTTTCGCCCGTAGGTCCTCCACCATTACCGGGTCTTGGAAGCGGGCCATGGCTTCCAGGGCCATGGCGCCCCCAGCATGGAGCTGGGGCCGGACCCAGACCTGCTGTAGGTCGTAGGCTTCCATACAGGCCCGTTCCATCACCAGGCTGCGGTTGAGGTGCTCGCAGCATTGGACGCACAAGAAAAGGCCATGGGCTTTAACCGTCGGCAACAAGGCATCCATCACTGCCTTGGCAGCCTCTTGGGAGGAACCGGTGCCGATCATTTGGCCGCAGATCTCGCTGGTGGAACAACCCACCACCATCATATCCCCGGGCTTTAGGGTGACCGCAGCGGACAAAAGCTCCGCAATAGCCGCCTGGGCCTGGGCAAGAATTTCCTTCATGGTTTCCCTCCTAGCATGGCGCAAAAAAAAGGAGAAGCTCCTTGCGCAAAATAAGTGGAGACCCCGGCCCGGGCCCGCTGCCTGGGGCCAGGATTTCCTAGCCATTATACAGCTTTCCAAACCTGGACGCAATGGATGTAGGCAGCCTCTTGACAAGGCCGCGGCAGGAAATCTATACTTATCCTGAATTGGTATGGCTGATGAAAGGGTAAATAGCGTATGGATGGAGCAACGACGCGCAGGACCCTGGGGGCATTAAGCCCTGGGGAAAGCGGCTATGTATATAGTGTAAACGCAGGCGACCCTCGGATGCGCCGGCGGATCGTGGATATGGGGATCACCCCGGGCACCCGGATCACCATCATAAAGACGGCGCCCATGGGGGACCCCATCGAGATCACCCTGCGGGGTTATTCCCTGTCCTTGCGGCGGGAAGACGCTTTGCAGATCACCCTTATGGACGAGGACGAAGCGCAAACCCTCAGGCACAAGCAACAGGAAGCCCTGAAGGCCCATGAGCAGCGTTCCCGCAGCCAGTTGGGCCATGCTTCGGATACGGACCAGGCCAGCCACGAACGGGCTGCCCGGCTGACAGTATCCTTTACCAGCGGCCATGGCGAGGGATATGCGGACCCTTCTGGGAGCAAACCAGGGCAAGAGCCAACGGATGATGGAGATGGCCAGCCGGTGAAGCTGGCCCTGGTGGGCAATCCCAATTGCGGCAAAACCACCCTGTTCAACGCCATGACCGGCGGCCGGGAATATGTTGGCAATTGGCCGGGGGTAACGGTAGAAAAAAAGGAAGGCCGGGTCAAGCAGCCCAACCAGGGCCAGGTAGGCCAGGACGCCATCTGCACCCATGGCCATGACATTACCCTGGTGGACCTGCCGGGGATCTATTCCCTCTCCCCCCATTCCATGGAGGAACTGGTGGCCCGGCGGTTCATCGTGGAGGAAAAGCCCGACGCCATCATCAACATTGTAGACGGCACCAACCTGGAACGGAACCTATACTTGACCGTACAGCTCATGGAGCTGGAACGGCCCATGATCATCGCCCTGAACATGATGGATGAAGTGGAAAAGCAGGGGGATCGGATCGACGTGGAGCGGCTCTCCCTGGAGCTGGGGGTGCCGGTGATCCCCATCTCTGCCCGGACCGGACTGGGGATCGACCAGCTGTTGGCCCAGGCCCAGCGGCTCATCCATGCCATCCATACCCAGTTCCACGAGGGCTTTAACATCGAGCCGGACGATCTGTACGACGACCTGACCCATATGGCCCATCACCGGATCGGCCAATTGGTGGAACCCTATGTAAAAAAGGCGGGCTTGCCCCTTCACTGGGCCCAGATCAAGATCCTGGAAGGGGATGGCCTACTGCGGGAAAGCCTACACCTGCCTGAGGCGATATCCAAGCAGGTGGATGCGGTGGTGGCGGAATACGCCGCCGCCAGCCCCCTGGGGGACAACGAGACCATGGTGGCGGACAGCCGTTACCGGTATGTGGAGCGGGTATGCGCCGCCGCCCTCAAGCGGGCCAGACGGCCGGAGGAGCTTTCCGCCGCCAACCGGATCGACGCCATCCTTACCCATAAAATATGGGCCATGCCCATATTCCTGGGAATCATGCTGTTGATCTTCGCCCTGACATTTTCCACGGTGGGCGCCTGGCTTTCGGACCTGGTCAGCGAATCCATCGGTTCCCTGCTGATCCCCTTTGTGCGGCAAGCCTTGGAGAGCGCCGGCGCATTTACCTGGCTCACCGGCCTGGTATGCGACGGCATCCTCACCGGGGTGGGGGGCGTGCTCACCTTCCTGCCCCAGATCGCCATCCTGTTTTTCTGCCTGTCCATGCTGGAGGATAGCGGCTATATGAGCCGGATCGCCTTTATCATGGATAAGCCCATGCGCCGTTTCGGCCTTTCCGGCAAAAGTTTCATCCCTCTTTTAATGGGCTTTGGTTGCACCGTGCCCGCCGCCATGGGCGCCCGTACCATGGACAATGAAAAGGACAAGCGGATGACCATCCTGCTGCTGCCCTTTATGAGCTGTTCCGCCAAGCTGCCGGTCTATGGACTGATCGCCGGGGCGTTCTTTGCCAAGGGCAGAGGGCTGGTGATCTTCTCCCTGTATGGCCTGGGTATCCTGCTGGGCATTCTCTCCGGGCTGCTGTTTAAGAAAAAACTCTTCCAGGGCCAGGACGCTCCCTTTGTCATCGAGCTGCCTCCCTATCGCATCCCCACCGCACGGAACACCTTTACCCATGTTTGGGAACGGGTCTCCCACTTTTTGCAAAAGGCCGGCACCATCATCTTCGCCATGAGCGTGATCCTGTGGTTTTTGCAGAACTACAGCTTCCAGCTCACCTTGGTTACAGACGCCTCAAAAAGCATCCTAGGCGCCCTAGGCGGCCTTTTGGCCCCATTGTTCAAGCCCCAGGGCTTTGGCACCTGGCAGGCGGCTGTGGCCCTTTTAACGGGCCTCGTGGCCAAGGAGGCGGTGGTCTCCAGCCTGGCCATGTTCTATGGTTTTTCCCTATCCGCCCAGGATACCGCCATCGCGGCGGCGTTGTCCAATACCTTTACCCCCCGGGCCGCTTACGCCTTCCTGGTGTTCGTGCTGCTCTATACCCCTTGCGTGGCCGCCGTATCCACCATGCGGCGGGAGCTGAACAGCCGGGGCTGGACCGCCTTTGCCGTGCTGTGGCAGATCGCCGTGGCCTATGTGGCCAGCTTCCTGGCCTATGCCTTCCTGGGGTTGTTTATGGCCTAGCGCCGTTACGGACCGACATCGAAAAGATTGCCCGTAACATTTCACAGAAAAGCCTGTTTTATCCATTCCCCTTTATGTTATACTAAGACTATAGAAGAAAGTGCGTCGTCCGTCCGGGTCCCGGCCCGGCGCCGGCGCGGGAAAGGGGAATGAGAATATGCGTATTACCATCACGGGCAAGAACATTGAGGTATCGGAATACCTCTCGGATCTCGTAACCAAAAAGGTATCCAAGCTCGACAAGTATTTCCCCGAGGACACCGAGGCACATGTTACCCTGGCGGTCGAGCGCAACCGCCACATCGTTGAGGTTACGATCCCCTATGCAAGCGGCATCATTCGCGGCGAAGTAGCTTCCGGCGATATGTATGCCTCCGTGGACAGCGTGCTGGCCAAGCTGGAGCACCAGATCGTCCGGCACCGCACCAAGTTGGAAAAGAATCTGCGGCAGGGCGCCTTCCGGGCGGAGCCTGTGTACGCCCCCCTGGAGGACGCGGAGGAAGAAGATCGCAAGGTAGTCCGGGTGAAGCGGTTTGCCATCAAGCCCATGAGCGTGGAGGAGGCCATTTTGCAGATGGAGCTGCTGGGCCATTCCTTCTATGTGTTTGAGAATGCGGAAGAGGGCCATGTAAACGTCCTGTACCAGCGCAAAGATGGCAACTACGGCCTGATCGAGCCGGAATATTGATCTATATAGATGGTTCCCCGCTATGGGGCCCGGCGGTCCCATAGCCCCTACAGCATCCAACGGGGACGGCATGGCGGCGGCCATGCCGTCCTTTTGTATGGGGGATGCTTTTTGCAATATGGGGCGGCCGGACCCGGGGCTGCGGCCGGGAGCTTGGATGAAAAGATGTCGAATTGCGGCGGCGGGCGCTTTGGGGCTTGCATAGGGGCTACCAAATATGTATACTAGATAGGCAAACGCATACTATATGTTGTGCCACCTGGGGGAAAGCCCGGGGCGCGGGAATCGACAAAGGAGCAGGGACATGATCGACAGCATTAAAAAACGGGACGGCCGGATCGTGGCGTTCGACCTGGGGAAGATCACAGCCGCCATTGAAAAGGCCTTTGCGGCCACGGGAATACACCGGGAGGATCCGGCGGCATTGGCCGCCCAGGTAGCCACCCGGCTGCAGGAGGCGGGGCTGACCCAGCCGGAGGTGGAGCAGATCCAGGACTGCGTGGAGCAGGTGTTGATCGATAACGGCCATGTGCGCACAGCCAAGGCCTATATTCTATACCGTGCGGAGCGCACCCGGATCCGCCAGGCCAATACCCGGCTGATGAAGATCTACGAGGACATCACCTATACCGATGCCAGCGACAGCGATATCAAGCGGGAAAACGCCAACATCGACGGCAATACCGCCATGGGCTCCATGCTCAAATACGGCAGCGAGGGGGCCAAGCAGTTTTATGAGATGTTCGTCCTGCACCCGGAGCACGCCCGGGCCCACCGGGAGGGGGATATCCATATCCACGATTTGGATTTTTATACCCTGACCACCACCTGCTGCCAGATCGACCTATTGCAGCTGTTTACCGGCGGGTTTTCCACCGGCCACGGGGTTTTGCGGGAGCCCAAGCACATTTCCAGCTATGCGGCCTTGGCCTGCATTGCCATCCAGTCCAACCAGAACGACCAGCATGGGGGCCAGAGCATCGTGAATTTCGATTACGGCCTGGCCCCCGGCGTGGCCAAAACCTACCGGCAGAACTATACCCGGCACCTGGCCAGGAGCCTGGAGCTGCTGGGGCTGGACAAGGCGGCGGTGGAGGCGGGCCAAAAGGCGGCGGAAGCCCTGGGCCTTTCCCCCTGCCTGGACGACGGCAACGGCTACCTGAAAGCGGAGGCGACGGCTTATTTGGAAGCGGGTGTGGACGGGGAAGCCTTCCCCAGGGCCCAGGCCTTTGCCAGGGACAAGGCCCTGGAGGATACCGACCGGGAGACCTATAAAGCCATGGTGGCCCTGATCCATAACCTGAACACCATGCATTCCCGGGCGGGGGCCCAGACGCCCTTTTCCAGCATCAACTACGGCATGGACGTGAGCGCCGAAGGCCGCATGGTGATGAAAAACGTGCTCCTTGCCACCGAGGCGGGCCTGGGCCATGGGGAGACCCCCATCTTCCCCATCCAGATCTTCCGGGTCAAGGAGGGGGTCAACTATAACCCCGGGGACCCCAACTACGACCTGTTCCGCCTGGCCTGCCGGTGCAGCGCCAAGCGGCTTTTCCCCAATTTTTCCTTCCTGGACGCCCCCTTTAACCTGGCCTATTACAAGCCCGGCCGCTATGAGACCGAGGTGGGCTATATGGGCTGCCGCACCCGGGTCATGGGGAACGTGTACGACCCGGAGAACCAGATCGCGCCCCGGCGGGGCAACCTGAGCTTTACCACCATCAACCTGCCCCGGATCGCCATATTGGCCAACGGCAACATCGAATGGTTCTTCGACGAGCTGGACCGGAAGATCGACCTGTGCGTGGAGCAGCTTTTGGAGCGCTTCGCCATCCAGTGCAAGAAGAAGGTATGCAATTATCCTTTCCTCATGGGGGAGGGCTGCTGGCTGGGCAGCGAGAACCTGGGCTGGAACGACGAGGTGGGGGAGGTGCTCAAGCACGGCACCCTGTCCGTGGGCTTCATCGGCCTGGCGGAATGCCTCAAGGCCCTCATCGGCCAGCACCACGGGGAAAGCCAGCGGGCCCAGAACCTGGGCCTGGAGATCATCTCCCACATGCGCCAGCGGCTGGATGACGTCTCCCAGGCCCGCAAGCTGAACGTTACCCTGCTGGCCACCCCGGCGGAAGGGTTATCCGGCCGGTTTGTGAAGCTGGACCGCAAGCGGTTCGGGTCCCTCCCCGGCATCACCGACCGGGAATACTATACCAACAGTTTCCATGTGCCGGTGTATTTCCCCATCGGCGCCTTCGATAAGATCCGCCTGGAGGCCCCCTACCATGCCCTGACCAACGCGGGACACATCAGCTATGTGGAATTGGACGGGGATACGGCCCAGAACCTGGAGGCCTTCGAGCGCATCGTGCGGTGCATGAAGGAGGCGGGCATCGGCTATGGCTCCATCAACCACCCGGTGGACCGGGACGGGGTATGCGGCTATAACGGCATCATCGGGGATACCTGCCCCCGGTGCGGCAGGGCGGAGCATGAAGGCCCCCACTTCCAGCGGATCCGGCGGATCACCGGGTATCTGGTGGGCACCATGGATAAATGGAACGACGCCAAGCGGGCGGAAGAAGCCCAGCGGGTGAAGCATTCCCTATAGGAGGCGCCCCATGCGGATACGGGTATTCGGTTTGGTGCAGGATTCCATTGTGGATGGGCCGGGGCTGCGGACGGCGGTATTCGTCCAGGGCTGTTCCCACCATTGCCCGGGCTGCCACAATCCGGGCTCCCACGACCCCAACGCCGGCCAGGAAATGGATACGGAGGACATCCTGGCCAGGATGCGGCAAAATCCCCTTTGCGGGGGCTTGACCCTTTCCGGGGGGGAACCCTTTGAGCAGGCGGCGGCCTGCCTGGCGCTGGCCCAAGGGGCCCATGCCCTGGGGAAGCAGGTATGGGCCTATACGGGCTACACCCTGGAGGCGCTGCGGGCCATGGAGGACCCGGCCGTACAGGGCCTGCTCCGGGAGGCGGACGTGCTGGTGGACGGCCCCTATCTGGAGGCCCAGCGCTCCCTGGAGCTAAAGTTCCGGGGCAGCAAGAACCAGCGGCTCATCGACCTGAACGCCAGCCGTCAGGCCGGTTGCCTCTGTTTCCTGCCGGACCGCCCCCGGGGCGGCCGCTGAACAGCAGCCTCCAACCCGTTTTTTCAGAGGCGCCCCGCCCTTCGGTGTGGGGCGCCTCCTTCTCTTTCGGTGCCTGCCGAATTTTAAAGGAAGACCCGTAGAAATTTTGGCAGATTGCTTCTTGACATTTGCTAGTTTGCTAACTAAAATATAATCCTGTTCAGTTGGAGGAGGTGTTTCCATGCAGCATGAGCGGTACGTCGGGTATGAGATCAAGGCACTGTCCAATCTCCTGCGCAGACGGCTTTGGGGGCCTGCCGACCATCCCCAGAGCATGCTGACGGAGATCGAGGGCGTTTTGATCGGTTATCTCTGCCACAGCCAGGGCCGGGAAATCTATCAAAAGGATCTGGAGCGCGCCCTCTGCATCCGCAGCTCCACCGCCTCCCGGCTGCTGAAGCGGCTGGAGGACGAGGGCCTCGTCCAGCGCTCTATGGGGGTCAGGGACGCCCGGATGAAGCGGATCACGCCCACACTCCGGGCGCAGGCGCTGAATCAGGAGGCAGAGCGGCGGATCGCCGCCACAGAGGCGACGCTGACCAGAGGCATCTCTCAGGAGGAGATTGACCAGTTCCTGGCCATCGCGGAAAAGCTGAAGCAAAATCTCATTTGACCAACCGGGCCCCGCCGGGAAGCGGCTCAATCGCTTCCCCCGGCACAGCAAAGACACAAGGAGGTATTCTATGAAGAAAAAAAGGAGCCTGGCCAGCTGTATTCAGGAGTTCTGGCCAGCCGCCATCCTGACGCCCATCTTCGTCATCGGCGAAGTGGCGTTTGACGTGTTGATCCCCCTGATGACCGGCAAGCTGCTGGACGAGGGGGTCAAGGCCGGCAGCATGCACCATATTGCCGCCTACGGCCTCACCGTGGTGGGAATGGCTGTTCTGGCGCTGATCTGCGGCGGACTGTCCGGCCGTTTCGGCGCCAAGGCCTCTACGGGCTTCGCGCGGAATCTGCGGCGGGAGATGTATCGGAATGTCCAGAAGTTCTCCTTTGCCAACATTGACAAGTTCTCCACCAGCGGCATCATCACCCGCCTGACCACAGACGTGACCAACGTCCAGATGGCTTTTATGATGGTCATCCGTATCGCGGTCCGGTCCCCCATCATGTTGATCTGCGCCTGGGTACTCACCCTGCGCATCAACCCCAAGCTGGCACTGATCTTCCTGGTGGTCATCCCGATCCTGGGCATCGGCCTGGCGCTCATCATGACCAGGGCCCACCCCATTTTTGAACGGGTCTTCAAGCGCTATGACCACCTGAACAACGTGGTGCAGGAGAACCTGCTGGGCATCCGGGTGGTGAAGTCCTTTGTTCGGGAGGACCATGAAGTAGAGAAGTTCGGCAAGGTCTCCCAGGAGATCTACATGGACTTCTCCAAGGCGGAGCGCATCCTGGCCTTCAATATGCCTCTGATGCAGATCTGTGTGTATGCCTGCATGATCTCCGTGTCCTGGATCGGCGCCAACCTGATCGTGGGCGGCAGCATGACCACCGGCCAGCTGACCAGTATGTTCAGCTACATCATGATGATGCTGATGAGCCTGATGATGCTCTCCATGGTACTGACTATGATCATCATGGCCCGGGCCTCCGCAGAGCGGATCACAGAGATCCTGAACGAGGAGAGCGATCTGAAGAACGGCTCCCAGCCCATCGAAGAGGTCAAGGACGGCTCCGTGGTGTTTGAGAACGTCAGCTTCTCCTACGCCAAGGACCCCAGCAAGGAGTGCCTGAAGAACGTGAACCTCACGGTGAAGTCCGGTGAGACCGTAGGTATCCTGGGCGGCACCGGCACCTCCAAGACCACCCTGGTCCAGCTGATCCCCCGTCTGTACGACGCCACTGAGGGCCGCGTCCTGGTGGGCGGCGCGGACGTCCGGGACTACGATATGGACGCCCTGCGGGACCAGGTGGCCATGGTGCTGCAGAAGAACGTGCTGTTCTCCGGCACCATCAAGGACAATC
>UQOG01000037.1 GCA_900542615.1 uncultured Eubacteriales bacterium
ACCGGGCTACCTGGCTCCTGGGCCAGGCCATCTATGTGGCCCTGTCCACCTTCCTTTACCTGCTGTTCGTGCTAATTTCCACAGCCCTTGTTTGTATGCGCCAATCCTTCGTGGGGAACATGTGGTCGGAGACCGCGGCCATCCTGGGCTATTCCGGGGCAGGCCAGGCCGTTGCCCTGCCCGCCCTGGTCAAAACCCTGGAGATGAGCCGGCCCTACCAGTGCATGGCCGCCATCTTCCTGCTCATGCTCCTGTACGCCCTGCTGCTCGCCTTCGTCATGCTGACCTGCAACCTCCATAAGGGCCAGCTGGGCGGCGTGGCCGGGGCAGTGGGGTTTTCCCTGTATGGGTTCTTGCTCAACCCCCAAACCATCCAGGCCATCTTCCAGCTCCCGGACGAGCTGATGTATAAGGCCAATGTGGCGGTGGGCTGGCTGTCCCCCTTGAACCACGCTACCTACCATATGCACAACTTCGGCTATGACCTGCTGCCAAGGCTGTGGCAGACCTACGGTATCTTCCTGCTGCTCATCGGCCTCAACTTCTTCCTCTCCCTACGGGGCGTGCGGAACTATAATTTTAACTTTACCGGAACGGAGGGCTGATACATGGAGATCGCCATTAGCGTTCAAAACATATCAAAGGATTTTGGACAGGAACGGGTGCTTCATGGTGTGACCCGGGACTTTGAACGGGGGAAGATCCACGGCATCGTGGGCAACAACGGCAGCGGCAAAACCGTGCTCATGAAGTGCATCTGCGGGTTCCTCCTCCCCACCGAAGGGACGGTGTTTGTGAACGGCCGGCAGGTCGGCAAAGATGTGGACTTTCCTCCGGATCTGGGGCTGATCATCGAGACGCCGGGGTTTTTGCCCCAGTATAGCGGGATGAAGAACCTGGAGATATTGGCGGCCCTGAACAAAAAAATAGGGCTTTCGGAAATAGCCGATGCCATACGCCGCGTCGGGCTTGATCCGATACTGAAAAAGCCCGTGGGAAAATACAGCCTGGGGATGCGGCAGCGTCTTGGCATTGCCCAAGCGATTATGGAAGATCCCTCTTTGCTGATCTTAGACGAGCCCTTGAACGGGCTGGACAAGCACGGGGTAAAAGAGATGCGGGAGCTGATCAAGGGCCTACAGGCGGCGGGCAAGACCATCCTGCTGGCCAGCCATAACCAGGGGGATATCGACGCCCTGTGCGACACGGTATGCGAAATGGACGCCGGGGTCATGACTGCCATAAGGGGGTATGAAGGATGAAGAAAAGGATCGTTGGGTTTGTTGTATGTTTCGCCCTGTTGCTGGGCTTCGCCCATGTTGCCCTGGCGGCGGAGGGCAGCGCCCTGTCTATTGATACGGACTACGCCATCGAGGGCCAGACCTACGGCAGCGGCTATGTGCCCATGGTTAGCAACAATGCCGCCCATATCGTCCTGCCCCTTACCACCGGCCAAACGGGCCTTTCGCCTTTGCGGGTCACCCCGGTATTCGATGCCGGGGCGGACAGCCCCTTTTCCTATGGAAATTACGAATTCAACGTAAGCTGGGATCCGGATAAGGGGGTCTTCCCGGTGACCTTGAACCTGCCCCTGAAGGCGGACCGGAAGAACGGCGCCTACCCGGTGGAATTCCGCTGCGCCTATACGGACGCCGGCGGCGCGGCCTATACCCAGTCCTTCACCGACCAGGTGACCATCTCCGACGGCCAGGACCCCAACTGGGCGGCCCCTACCCCCACGCCCCAGCCGGTGGCGGGCCAGCTGACCATCGACAGCCATACCCTGTACCCCGGCATGGCCCTCACCTATGCCCAAGGGTATGTGCCTACTGTGCTGGACGGCCGGGTATATATCGTGCTGCCCCTGTTGGGCCAGACCTACGATAACCGGGTGACCGTCACGGCCAACCTGGGGGAATTGCAGAACAGCCCCTTTGTTTACGGGAATTACAGCCAGACCGTCACGGGGTATGGGAAATACGTCTTTGGCCTGGAGATCCCCCTTCTGATGGAGCGGTACAGCGGCACCTATCCGGTGGAGCTGCGGGCGGACTATTTGGACGTGACGGGCAAGCAGGCCAGCCAGACCTTCCCCGTATATGTGACCATAACCGACGGCAAGACCCCGCCCGATCCCAATGAAGTCCCCCGGCAGGAGGTGGAAAAGCCGGAGCTGTTCATTTCCGCCTGCAAGGTGGAGCCGGAGACGGTGGGCGGCGAGGAGGAGTTTTCCGTTGCGGTTACCATAGACAACATCGGTGCGATCCGGGCCCGGTCGGTGCGGCTGAGCTACGGCAGCGAGGCGGCGGGGATCGTGCCGGCGGAGACCAACAATGCCCTGCATGTTGCCAACATCGCCAGCGAGGATAGGGCAGAGGTGACCTTTCGGATGAAGACCACCAAGGATGTGCTGGCGGGGCAGCAGCCCTTTTACATCACCCTGGACTATGTGGATCTGTACGGGGGCGTTTACACCAATACCCGGACCTTTCTCATCCAGGTGACCCAGCCCGCCGTGATGGGCTATGACCCGGTGACCCTGCCCAAGGAGATCGCCGCAGGGGAGACGGTATCCCTGCCGGCCAACGTGTTCAACCTGGGGAAAAGCACCCTCCGAAACGTGACGGTGACCCTGAATGGGGCCGGGCTGTTCCCCACCAGCAGCGTATTCCTGGGGGACATCCCACCGGGAGAAGCGGGCTATGGGGAAATGAAGGTATTCATTGGGATGCTATCCATGACCGAGGGCTATACGGAAAGCTACGGCCCCACCACCGGCACCTACACGGTCACGTACCAGGACGACCAGGGGGTTAACCACGCGGAGGAGACCCAGGTCTCCACCGAGATCAAGCAGCCGGTGATCGAGGGGGAAAAGACCGAGGCGGAAAAGCAAGCGGAGGCGGAAGCCAAGCGGGCCGCCAGCCAATGGTGGATCAGCGTATTGGTGGCCTTCGCGGCCATCGCCATAATCGTTGCGGTGATCGTGGTGAACAAGTTCGCAAGGCTGATGCGGATGAAGTAAGCCGTATATGCTTGGCCGAAGCGTATGGGATCGGACATGCCGGCAAAAGGCCACTCGGGAGCAGGGGAAATCAAAAGCCCTGTAGCGGCCCGAAACCGCTTTGCGCCCATACGCTTCGCTGCGGGGCAAAGCCCACGGGCCCAGCTTCCTGTTTTCGATATAGAGATCAAGGGGAGTGTCATACAGATGCAGAAAAAAAAGACGGTTCTTATTCTTCTATGCGTCATAGCGGCCGTGGGGCTGGGCCTTATGCTTTGGCTAAAGCCGTTTCGAAAAGAGACGCCTCCCTGGCACGCCCTGTTCCCCGCATGGATCGAATATGGCATTCCGCCAGAGCCTACCATGCTCGCCACCGCGCCAACGCTCGGCAACGATGCAGAATTGCTGCAGGAGATCATTGCCGCGGCAAAGGAAAGCGGGATAGCGGAGCCCCTTTCCTTCCAGGATATGTTATATTTGGATGATCCTGCATACTATCACTACGCCGTAATTCGGGAAACGGCAGAAAACGGGAAAGGCTATGATATCCGCCTGTTCGCCTTTACCAATGAAGATGTAAGCAAAGTGTATCTGGCGTGGATATCCGCAACGGCCTATATCGGCACGGAGGAGATCATCTTTCCCGCAACAGCCACCCCTGCGGAGGTAAAGCAATGCATGAACGACTACCTGTCGGGTTCGTAAGGCAGCCGGCATCCGTTTGGCTGTTCGGCGAGGTCTATGGGTTCTGTGCCGGCAGCCTTTGCAGCGGCAATGGCGATGAACCGGCTGACAAGGCGGCTGGGGATACCATAAGGCAAGTTGGGACGAAGGATGATAGGAGGTGGGCAACATGGCCAAAGGTTGGAAACGGGTATGCGGGCATGTTGCCCTGGGGGCATTGCTTCTGAGCGCCTGCCAGCCCACGCCAAAGACGGAGCCGGTGGCACGCAAGGCGCGGGAGCCCCTTACCCCGGCTTCCATTGCGGCGGCAAACTGGTAGCAACCACCAACCCCAAGAAGTACAAAAATGCCGATGGCAGCACCACCGTAAGCCGGATTCATCGCTATGCCTGCTACAACAAGGTACGGCACCGCGCCCTATGCACCGGCCAAAGCGGCTACACGGCGAAAAGGATAGACGAAGTGATCGACCGGCTGCTTTACAGCATCTTCTCCAAATTCACCGATACGCCCGCCGAGCCGCTGGTCAAGATGCGCTGCGAGGCAAAGATCGCGGAAGCGACGGCCTTACAGCAACAGGCCAAGGCGGAGCTGGATGCGGCTACCGCCGAGATGAAGGAGCTGCAAACCGAGGTTTTCAAAATCATCCGAGGCGAAAGCAAGCTGCCGCAAAGCGTATTGGCGGAGATGCTCAGGGTTGCCGAGGAAAAGGTTGCCGCCGCCACCGCCCGCAACCAGGAAGCCGCCGAAAACATACGGCGGGTGGATGTTCTCTGCGAGGAAACGGCGGCCCAGTTCACCCAGTTGCAAAGCTGGGGCGCACTGTATGCTACAGCGGAGTTACCGGTTAAAAAGATGATCGCTTCCGCCCTCATTGAGCGGGTCACGGTATCCAGCGACTATACGTTAGATATAAAATTCAACGTATCCTATGCCCAATTCATGGGCAAAACACCCGAAAAAAATTAGCATACTTCGGTTGAAATCGGGGCAGGCGACACACTGGCAGGGTAGATGTTCGGCGGTTTTAAGCGAAAAGAAAACCGCCAAACCCTAGAAGTTTGGCGGCTTTTCTTGGTGGAGCATAGCGGACTTCTGCGCTGCGCTCCGCATCCCTCCGACTAGCAAAATTTCTTCGCTATCGCTCGCAATTTTCCAGTCTCCGGTATCTCACCGCTGCGCGGTTCTCGTCCGCTTTGCCAATGTAAAAAACCAAGCACCCTTTGGATGCTTGGTTTTCCTTGGTGGAGCATAGCGGACTCGAACCGCTGACATCCACACTGCCAGTGTGGCACTCTACCAACTGAGCTAATGCCCCACGTTGTTGGTAAAAAGGACTTTCTGTGTTTTACGGTCATTCGCTCTACCAACTGAGCTAATGCCCCATTTCGCGCCCGGTTTCCCGGGAACGGTATTTATTATAGCGGATGGCACTGCATTTGTAAAGGGTTAATTTCTAAAAAATTGATATAATGTGCAGGGCATACCGCCATTGGATAATTTACGTCGGTTGTCCGCCTGTTTGCCATAGCACCGTTCAAAGTCCCGGTGGGAGGTGATGATGCTTTGCCGCCAACCTGTCATCTCCTTGGCCAAGGCGCTCAGCTGCCGGTATATGGCCTCCGCAGCCTTGCGCTCCCCCATCCGCTCGCCATAGGGGGGATTGCATACCAGAAGCCCCGGTTGGCCGTGCGCATAGGACAGGAGGGCAGCGTCCTTTCCGTATTCCCGAAAATCCCGCACAGCCCATTGCACCATGATTCCGGCTTTTTTTGCGTGCTTTTTGCAAAGGTCAATGCTCCGGCTGTCGATGTCGCTGCCCAAAATGGCCAGCGGCCGCGGGGCGATGCGATCCTGGGCCTCCTGCCGCGCCCGGTCGAAAAGGCCGGGCGGTAAAAACCGCCAGGTCTCCCCGGCAAAGCTCCGGTGCAGGCCCGGCGCGATATTCTGGGCGATCATGGCAGCCTCTATGGGGAAGGTGCCGCTGCCGCACATGGGGTCTAGCAGAGGCTGGTCCCCATGATATCTGGAAAGCAGCAAAATAGCCGCCCCCAGGCTCTCGCTGATGGGCGCCGTTACGTTATAGGTGCGGTAGCCCCTGCGGGACAGCCCTGCCCCGCAGGGGTCCAATGCCAGCGTCACTTGGTCCCGCAAAAGCCCTACCTCCACGATGACCCGTTCCCCGCTCTCCGGCAGGATGGATACCCCATACGCAGCCTTCAGGTTTTCCACGATGGCCTTTTTGGTGATGCTTTGGCAATCCGATACGCTGAACAGGGTGCTCTTGGCGCTTTTCCCGTTTACGTGGATGAAGGTGTTTTTCCCCAGGTATGCCTTCCAGTCCTGGGCTTTGACCCCCTCGAAGAGTTCGTCAAAGGTGCGCGCCGCAAAGCTGCCCACCACCTGCAGCACCCGCTCCGCGCTGCGCAGCCACATACAGGCCCGGGCCATATCCTCCGGCCCGCCGGAAAACAGCACCCGGGCATCCTCCACCTGGTCCACTTGAATGCCCAATCCCTTCAGTTCCCCCGAAACGACCCGTTCCAGGCCCAGCTTGCAGGTGGCGATATATCTCATGCCTTTGGTTCCTTCCCGTTCAATTTTGCCAGCGCCCCATTAAAGCGCAACATGGATACCCCATATTTACGGCATAGCTCCAGCTTGGTGGCTTTTTCCTCCGACGCTTGGCAAGCCGCGTATTCCAACGCCGCCGCCAGGGCTGCAACCTGGGCGCTGGTCAAATGGGAATAGTGCTTCTCCCGCTCCAGATAGCCCTGCCATAGCTTTCCCGCCCGCTGGATCGCCGTCTCGCTTCGAGCGCCCCGCATCCCGTCCAAGCAGGTCTTGAGCACCTCCCGGTAGGCGGCCGGCAGGTTCTCCGGCAGGCCGGGCATTAGGCTTACCCGGCTTTCCATCATCTGGCCGTCGATGTAGGTAAGATAGGGCTCCTTCGCCCCCATATGCTTCAGCAGCCCCAACGCCCTGCGCTTGATCTCCGCGTCCGGCTCCCGCTGTAGGGCGAAATCCCGCAGGATCCGTTCGCTCCATACATCCCCGAAGCTGGCGATCAAGTGCAGCGCCGCCTGGCGTATATCGTCCTCCCCCAGGGTCAGGCACCACTGGGCGAGCCCGGTCAATTCCCCTTCCGGCCCCCATTCCGCCTGCTGGGCTTCCTTGGATTTGCGGATGTAGTTATTCAGCGACCGCACCCGCTGCACCACCTCGTCCGTTGGCACCTGATAGTGCAGTGGCAGCCCCTGCTTCTTTTTCCCGCCGGCGGCTGTGCGCTTGCATAGCCTGCGGTAATACCGGGCGATGGTATCCGTCCGGTCGATCTTGGCCAGCAGGTCATAATAATGGGCCGCCCGGTCATACGCCTCCAGCGCGTAGGCGCATACCCCCTGCCGGTGCAGGATCCCCGTATCATAGGGCGCACGCTGGGCCATCTTGCGCAAAAAGGGCTGCGCCCCCGCAAAATCCCCCAGCTCCATCAGGGTGAGGCTGGCCCGATGCAGATCGTCCATGTCCTCGATGGGCAGGCTGCGCAGCACCTGGGCATCCTCCATGGCGCCCTCCATATCCTTGGTGCTTTGGCGCAGCAGCGCCCGGGTACAGCGGGCCTGTACATGCCCCGGCTCCTCCCGCAGCACCTGCTCCAAAGCCTCCGCCGCCCGCTTCTTCTCCTGCCGGCAATACCATACCAGCGCCAGATCGCACCGGGCCGCCATATGGTCCGGCCGGGCCTGCAATTCCTTTTCCAGCAGGGTCTCCGCCTGGTCCAGCTCCCCCGCCGCCATCCGCTCCCTGGCCTTTTCCAGCGCCTCTTCCTTTTGCAGCGCCGTGACCTCGCTCATATTTTCCCCCGCATACGCCTCCAATGCGTCCAGCATGTCGTATGCGTCGTACACAAATGCCCCTTCCGGCTCCAGATCCAAATACCGTTCCAGGGCGTTGCTGGCGTTTCCGTATTCCATCAGGCCGTAAAAGTTGCAGCCCATGCCAAAATAACACTCCGCCGGCCGGTCCTTCTCCTCGGGAAAATACCGCAGCAGAACCCGATTGGAATCGTCAAACCGACCCATGCCCGTGAGCATCTCCGCCATGCCCAGGATGTATTCCGGATTGTCCGGCTCCAGCCGCAGGGCCATCTGATAGCTGGCGCAAGCGCCGGGTAGATCGTTGCTGTCCGCCTTGGACAGGGCTTGCCGGAAATAATGTACCCCCGTCCCCTTGAAAGGCAGGACCCGCCCCGGTCCTTTGCTGTATCCCGTTTGGTTCATGCTTTCTTCTTTCCGTCCTCCGTTGCTTCTTGCAGCAGCCGCCGCAGGTCGGCCTCGCTAAAATCGTACTTTGTATTGCAAAAATGGCAGGTAAGCTGGGCGCCATGCTCGGTCTGAATCATATCCTCCAATTCGGCCCGGCCCAGGGAGATCAACGCCTGCTCCAGCCGCGCCCGGTTGCAATCGCACCGGAACGCCGGCACCAGGCTGCCGGTCTGCCGCCATGCAAGCCCTTGGAACAATTGCGCCAGCGCCGCTTCCAGCTCCATGCCGTCATCCAGCATACCCGCCATGGCCTTGATGCCCTCCGCCCGGGCCTGCAGGGCGTCCAGGTCCTCCTCCGGGCACTGGGGCAGGGGCTGGATCATCAGGCCGGCGCCGGCCCGCACCGCCCCCGACTGGGGGTCTACCCGTACCCCCAGATATACCAGGGAAGGCTGCTGCTCGCTCATGACAAAATACTGGGCGAAATCCTCGGCGATCTCCCCGGATACCAGGTTGCACCGGCCCACATAGGGTTCCTTCATGCCCAGGTCCCGCACCACGGTCATCTCGCCAAACCAACCCACCGCCGTGGAAACGTCCAGCTTCCCGTCCGGGCCCAGGGGCAGCTCGATCCCCGGGTTTTCGATATAGCCTTTTACCGCGCCGGCGTTGCCCGCGGTACACACGATATTCCCCGCCGGGCCGCCCCCCTTGACGATGGTGGTCAGCCGGTCCCGGGAGTCCTTCAGCTCCGCCCCCATCATCACGGTGGCCAACAGGGTGCGGCCCAGGGCAGCCGTGCACACCCGGGACAGGCTGTGGGTAAGCCGGGCCTTTTCACAGAGTTCCTTTCCGCTGATGGCGGTAAACCGGGCGGTATCCTGGCCTAGAAGGCCGCGTATCATACTATCCTGCATACGATCTCCTATGTTTGATTCCTTTGGGCCACAAATTGCAGCCGCTGGCTTTCCGGTCCCGGGGCTTGCCGGGTAAAGGCGTCGAACACCTGGGCGGCAAACCCCGCCCGCTCCAGGGCATGGACCAGCTCCTCCTGGGAGTGGGCCCGCTGGATATGCCGCTCGGCAAAGCGCCGGTACCGGCCATCCGCCTCCCGCTGGAAAAAGGTGAGCCGCATCTCCAGCAAGCGGCTTTCTTCATCGAAGGCATTGTCCCAGATGTAGGCGCAATCCCCTTCCGCCTGGGCAAAGGTGTTGTTTCCCAGGATGGTTTCCAATTTGTAGGCGGAGGATACGTCAAAGAGCAGCCAGCCGCCCGGGCATAGGGCCCTATGGGCTGCGGAGAAAAACGCCTCCACATCCTCCAGGTTATCCAGGTAGTTCACCCCGTCGCAGGCGCATACGATCCCTTGGCAGGGCCGGTGCAGCTGCAGCCCGGCCATATCCTGGCAAACGAAGGGGATCCGCAGCCCCGCCTTGCGGGCCTTGGAAGCGGCCTGCTCCAGCATTTCCGGGGAAATATCCACCCCGATCACGGAAAATCCCATTCGGGCCAGCCGGATGGTGATGGCGCCGGTGCCGCAGGCGCAATCCGCCACCATTGCCCCAGGCGGCAGGAAGGACGCCAGGTATTTCGCCCAGCCGTCATAATCCACATCCTGCATCAGGGGGTCATATAGGGCGGCAAACCCGCCGTAAGCCTCTTGCATGGCATACTCTCCCATTCGGGGCGGCAGCATAGGGACCCATCGCCCGGAAGGGGCGCAGCGTCCATTTCCGTCCCATTTGTTCCGGCGCAAAGCGGGCGGCCGCAGGCAGGGCGAGCCCCCGTCCAAAGCCGGCCAATGCCGGGGCAAATGGGCCGAAAAGGGACCCATGGGTTCCTATGTCACCGCCCCTTTCTTCATATCATCTTATAGTACAACATATTGCCAGCCGGTGCAAGCCTATCCAGGAAAAGCCGCGTTGACAGCCCAGCAGGCTGGTTGTATACTCACTCTATGGGCGGTTTATCGCCTATATTTATCATAATAAGACAGGAGCGCCTCATGGAACAACTTCCAAACGCCGGCAATCCCCAGGAGCATACCCCTGGGAAGCGCCCTAAGCATATTTTGCGTACCGTCCTGCTGATCCTGCTGAGCATCGTGCTTTTAATGGGCGCGGTGGTGGCCTTTCTGGGCCTGAACCTGCTCAATAAGCTGGACAGGACCGGCAGCACCACCTTTGAGGATGAGAACGCCGTCACCTATACCCCCACCCCTGCCCCCACGGCTACCCCTGCCCTGACCTCCGGGCCGACCCCTTCGCCTACGCCCACCCCCATTCCCACGCCCCTGCCCCTGAGCGAGCTGTATAACCAAACCATCCTGACCCAGGAGCAGCTGGACTACATGGATGCCAACCTCCAGGACAGCCGGTTTATCCACGTGCTGCTCATCGGCGTGGACCGGCGGGGCAGCAGCGGGAACAGCCGGGCGGATACGGTGATGATCGCCACCATCGATAAAAAGAACGGCAGGCTGAAGCTCACCAGCCTCATGCGGGACATGCTGGTGAATATTCCGGATAACGGCTATGGCAAAATGAACCGTTCCGCCGCCGTGGGCGGGGTAGAGCTGCTGCTGGCCACCATCAACGAAGCCTTCCACATGAACTTGCAGGACTATGTGCTGGTGGACTTCAACATGTTTGAGGACGTGATCGACGCCCTGGGGGGCGTTACGGTCCGCATGAGCGCCGAGGAGATCAGCGCGGCCAACGACTGCATTGCCGGCCTGAACAAGGAGCGAGGAATCGCGGACCTGTGGGATGGGTTCATCTTCGCCGAGGCGGGGAACGTGAAGCTCACCGGCAAGCAAGCCCTGGGCTATGCCCGGGTGCGGAAGATCGACAGCGATTTTTCCCGGACCAACCGGCAGTTTAAGGTGCTCAACGCGGTGTTTGCCAAGTTCAAGGACGCCAGCCTCACCAAGCAGTATTCCTTCCTGGAGGAGATCCTGCCCCTGGTGGAGACCAACATGACCAACGCCCGAATCCTGGAATGCGCCACCTCCGCCCTTTCCATGAATACCCAGGGCCTGCTCAGCTACCGGCTGCCGGTGGACGACCTCTATGAAAACGGCCGCTACGAAGGCTCCTTTGTATTCCTCACCGACCTGCCCGCCAATGCCCTGGCCCTGCATCAGTTCATTTTCGACGCCGCGGACGAGCCGGACGAGGCCAAGGTGCTTTCCCCCGGCGCCTCCCTGCCCCCCAGGACCCCCTCCATCTACCAGGGGGCGGACGGCAACTATTACTACTACGCCACCGGCCAGATGGTGCCCACCCCCACTCCGGATCTAAACAGCCTGGTAGGCCAGTCCTTTGTGGTGAACGGCGTGACCCTGACGGTGGACGCCGCCGGCAACCTGGTGGACGTTGCCGGGAACATCGTCTACCCGGCGGGCTCCTGGACCGTGGGACAATAGGCGCATTTTCCCCAACCCCATACACACCTGTACTTCCATCGCCATATGCTGTCATATGGCGATGATTTTTGTATATGAGCATAGGATCGGCGATTTCCGCTGCATAGAGGAAGGCGAGTTGCCCGCCGGGCTGAAGGGCCGGGCGTTTGAGCATGTTCGGGACGGGATCGCCTGGACGGACCGCAGGGTGCTAAACGCCTATGAAGCCCTGGGGGACGCCTTTGGGCCCGTGGATGTGGAACGCTGCTTTCTGCCCCCGGGCAAGGGCCAGTCCCCCCACTATGCCGGTTTGGCCCTGGACATGGGCCGGAAATTGGCGGAGGAGCAGCGGCGGCAGCTCCGCGCCTTTTGCCTCAAAAGCCCCATGTTCGCCTATGTGGAGCCGCCTTATCTGACCCCCAATTGGGTTCACGGGGAGGTGGCCGCCGGCGCCGCCTGTACCCCCGGTCGCGGGTACCCCTTCCTGGCCCTGGGGGATGCGGGGCCCCACGTATTTCTGTTGCAGGAGCTGCTAACCCGGCGGGGCTTCCCCTGCCTGCTCTGCGGTCACTTCAACCAGGACACCCGCCGGGCACTCATGGCCTACCAGAGCCATTTCGGCCTGCCTGTCCACGGCCATGCCGATGGGCAGCTTTGGCAGCACATGACCCAATAGAGAGCTGGAGGGGCTGGGTTCCTGGCCGTTGGGGAGCATTGGCATTACATCGTTATTTTTTTACCTTATTTAGAATGGATTTACAAAGTAAACAGAGAATTAAATGCGAGATTCCCTGCAAATTTTATGTAAAGTATATTGAAAAATTTCCATGTTTACGATACTATGATATTGTACATGGAATGGGGATTCCTAGAATGATTTTCCATCTCCTGAGGATAAGCCCTTTGCTAGGCCATACGTCCACCGCTTGGGATATGGCGCATATCCCAGGGCGCCCCGTTGGGCGTGCGCTTTTGCATCCCAGCGCCCTGGGGACCGCAACCGGGAAGGTTCGTTTTTTCCTATGAAAAAGGAGGGTATCATGCGCGCAAGGTTCTCTTATTTTTTAATTTCCCTGGCCGTCCTGCTGGGGTTGTTGCTCTGCGGGCTGCTGGTTTCCGTGGCATGGTATCCCATCCCGGCGGCGGCCCTGCAAAGTCAAGACCTGTCCGGCCAGCCGGGCGAACGGGCCCAGGCGGCAAATTCCCTGGTGTTCGCCGGGGAGGCGGAGGACGGCTATTGGTGCCGGGTATATGACAAGCACCTGTTCTTTCCCCAGTACCGGCTGGTCCAGAGCTACGTTTTCCCCGAGCCCTTCCATATGGCCCACGGGACCCCCTGGTATGCCTTTGGGATCTCCTATGACAACGGGTTGGAGCTGGGGCAGGCGACGTCCCGGGCAGGGCGTTCCTTGCTGGAAATGGGCGCGATGGTGGTGGGCATAGCCGCCATCGCCGCCGGGGTCTGGCGGCATCTGGCCGCCAAAAGGAAACAAAGCGCCTAAGTTCTTTCCAATGAAAAAAGGCCCCTTGAGGGGGCCTTTCAGCCTGTCGAAAAACCCCGGGGGGTTCGGGGGCCGCAGCCCCCAGAGGCTATAATCGGATTTGGCGACATGCGCGTCAAATCCGCAAAAAGCCTTGCGTAGCAAGGGTTTCCTTGCATAGCTCCCTGGCCGCGCCGTAGGCGCAAGGGAGCTATGAACACCTCGAAAAAGTGGCGCAAGCCACTTTTTCGACAGCCAAAAAGGCCCCTTCGGGGGCCTTTTTCGTTGCGTCAAGCCTGGTCTTTGGCCTTGGCTTCAGCCTTGCGCTTTTCGTAGTCCTCCACCGCGGCCCGCACCGCCTCCTCCGCCAGCACGGAGCAGTGGATCTTTTGGGGCGGCAGGCCCTCCAGGGCCTCCACCACCGCCGCGTTGGACAGTTTCAGGGCTTCTTCCACGCTTTTGCCCTTGATCAGCTCCGTGGCCATGGAGCTGGTGGCGATGGCTGCGCCGCAGCCAAAGGTCTTAAAGCCCACGTCCTCAATGATGCCGTCGTCGTTCACCTTGATGAACATCTGCATGATGTCCCCGCACTTGGCGTTGCCCACCATGCCCACGCCGTTGGCGCCTTCCACTTCCCCCATATTCCGGGGATTGCTGAAATGATCCAATACTTTTTCCGTATACATGGGTATTCTCCTCTATTCGCCTTTATATAGGGGGCTCATGGCGCGCAGCCGCGCCACGGTCTTTTCCAATACGTCGATGGTGTAGTCGATATCCTCCTCTGTGGTCTCGTCCCCCAGGGTGAGCCGCACGGAACCGTGGGCGATCTCATGGGGCAGGCCCAGGGCCAGCAGCACATGGGAGGGGTCCAGGGAGCCGCTGGTGCAGGCGGAGCCTGAGCTGGCGGCAATGCCGTTCATATCCAGCATCAGCAGGATGGACTCCCCTTCAATATACTTGAAGCTGAAGTTTACGTTGTTGGGCAGCCGGTTGGTAGGGTGGCCGTTCAGCTTTACCTCGGAGATCCGCGCCTGGATCCCCGTCATCAGCCGGTCCCGCAGGGCCGTCATCTTGGCCCGGTTCTCCTCCAGCTGTTCCGTGGCCAGCTCAATGGCCGCCCCCAGTCCTACGATCCCCGCCACGTTTTCCGTGCCGGCCCGGCGCCCCTTTTCCTGGGCCCCGCCCATAATGTAGGACGGCAACCGGATGCCCTTGCGGCAATACAGGGCGCCGACCCCCTTGGGCCCGTGGAACTTATGAGCCGACAGGGACAGCATATCGATGTGCATGGCCTGTACGTCCACCGGGATATGCCCCACCGCCTGCACCGCGTCCGTATGGAACAGCACGCCCTTTTCCTTGCACACGGTGCCGATCTCCTGGATGGGCATAATGGTGCCCACCTCGTTGTTGGCGAACATGATGGATACCAGGATGGTATCCGGCCGGATGGCCGCCGCCACCTGCTCCGCCGTGACCAGGCCGTCCTGATCCACCGGCAGATAGGTCACCGAATACCCCTGCTTCTCCAAATATTCACAGGTATGCAAAATGGCGTGATGCTCCACATTGGTGGTGATGATATGCTTGCCCTTATTCCCATACCGCTGGGCTACCCCCAACAATACGGTATTATCGCTCTCCGTGCCGCAGCCGGTAAAAATCACCTCGGAAGGGTCACAATGTAGAGCCTTGGCCACCTGATCCCGGGCCTTATCCAGCCCTTGCTTGGCCTCCCGGCCAAAGGCATGTACGCTGGAGGGATTGCCGTAATACTGGGTAAAGTATGGCAGCATGGCCTCCAATACCCGGGGGGAAAGGGCGGTGGTCGCCGCATTGTCCAAATACACCTTTCTCATTCTGTTAACCTCGTACTTCCGTATGGTTTTCCAGCGTCTGAATGTGCAGGCGCTGCTGTTTGTAATCCTCCGCCATATCCGCCAGGGTGGTGGTATCCAGCACCTCGTCAATGCGGCGTTGGAGCTTGAGCCACAAAGGTCGGGCGCTGCAGGAGCACGCGTTGCCGCAGGAGACCCGGCTGGTGCCCACGCACTCCATCACTGCCGTGCTGCCTTCCAACGCCCGCAGCACATCCCCCACGTTGATTTCCGCAGGCGGCCGGGATAAGGCATACCCTCCTTGGGCCCCCCGCACGGAAACCACCAGGCCCGCCCGCCGCAGCGCCGCGATCAGCTGCTCCAAATAGGCGTCGCTGATCCCTTGCAGGGCCGCCAGGGCGCTTGTGCTCACCATGCCGCCCCCATACCGTTCCGCCAGATCCACCATGGCCTTCAGGCCATACCTGGCCCGGGTAGACAGCTTCATGGTCACACCTCCAATTCCAAGCGGATCGCTTTGTTTTGTCGATCCTACTTTAGCATACCCGCTTTCCCTTGTCAAGAATCCATAGCAAATCAGTAGGAATTATTTTCTCCGCAAAAAAAGCTCCCTTTTGGGATGCAGGCGGGAGTAGGCGTAAATTCCGATAGGGGGTGGTGGGAGATAGTTTGTGGCATTGGCTCCGCATGGCCAGGGGCGGCCGCGCCCCTGGACCCCGGCTGGGGGCGGCTCCGCCCCCAGAC
>UQOG01000038.1 GCA_900542615.1 uncultured Eubacteriales bacterium
TGCGCGCTGCGCGCGCCCGCCGCCCCCCCCGGGGGACCGACGCGGCCAGCAAAGGCCGGGGCCCTGCGGGAAGGAAGGGCGTAGCCGGGAGAAGGCTGGATTACAGCGCTTCCTTGAGGAAAGCCCGGATGGGCTTTTTGGTGCGGGGCAGGAAAAACTGTACCAGCGGGCCGGTGAGGCACACGGCCACCAGGGTGCCTGCGCCTACCGTGCCGCCCAGGAGGTAGCCAAGGGCTACGAAAAACACATCGCAGCCAATGCGCACATAGCGGAACTGGATGCTGGGCAGCTTGTCGGACAGGATGACCGCCACCAGGTCGTTGGGGCCGGTGCCGGCGTTGCTGTTGATCACCATGGACATGCCGGCGGATAGGATGACGCAGCCGGCCAACATACTGGCCACCCGCAGGGCCATGGGAGAAGCGGCATGGATATAGGGCTGGAACAGCAGGGTAAACAGGTCGATGATGGGGCCGCCGCAAAAGGCGCAAACCACGGTGCCGGGCTTGACATAGCCCTTGGTGGTCAGCAGCATGAGGCCCATGAGCAGGCAAAGGACGATCACATGCACCGTGCCTACGGATAGGCCGCACACCCGGGAGAGGCCCTGGATGAACACGGTAAAGGTATCCGTGCCCAGCTCGGAAAGCAAAAACAGGGTAACGCCCAGGTGGGCCACCGTCAAGCCCAGCAAAAGGACAAAGAGGGCTTTTACCCAGCCGATAGGGGTGCGTTTAGAGGTATCAGCGGCAAAGATTTCTTTTTTTGGGGCCTGGTTGGGGGTGGGCATGGCGGTATCCTCCCGTACGATTTGTTACATTGTATCATTTTTTTCTGGGTTTGGATACAAAAGAATCCAACGCCGCCCAATGGCCCGGCTGGCCAGGGGTCAAACCACCGGAAACTCGTTTTCCCGCTCCATATACCGGCAAAAGGCGAACAGGCCGCATAAAAAGCAGGGGGTATGCTGGCATTGATCCTGGATGTCCCAGCCCCCGGTCACGCCCCGATGGAGCACCTGAACCGCCACGGCGCCATCGGGCGCCAGTAGGGAATAGTTTTGGCTGTTGTGCATGACCAACCGGTAGGCAGAACCCTGCACGGTTACCGTGGCGTGATCCACCCTGGGCATATGGCAAAGGGACCAGCCATCGGGTTGGGTTTCGGCATCCTGGGCATATTGAGGCCGGGCCACCGCCAAGGGCGCTCCTTGGGGGTCCTCCAGGACGTATTCTTTACAGTGGGGGGCGTTGCCTTCAGGCGCGCCCTGGCGATGCTGGATCTGGGCCCGGCACAGGAGGGCGTTATCTTTGGAGAGGATTTGTTTTTCCGGGCTGCAAAAACAGCTTTTGATCCGGGCCAGGGGTTTGGATTGATTCTGGGCATATAGGATGCCGGATTTTAACAGGTATTCCATCAGATTGCCTCCAGCTTTTAAAAGAAATGGTATAGGAGAATACCGGCGACGCCGGCGCCCGCCATAATGGAAATCGGGCTGGCCTTAAAGTGCCGCAATAAAAAGACCCCTACCCCAAAGATCAACAGGGAAATGGGGTTTATGCTCCAAATGCTTCCCGCGATTTCCCGGCTGCCATAGAGGGCGAGGATGAGCAAGGAGAGGCCGGCGGAGGCGATCATGGCGATGACGGCGGGCCGCAATCCGGCCAAAACCCCTTGCACCATGGACAAGCCTTTGTAACGATAATATACGTACCCCAGCAGCATCACGATGGCGCAGGAAGGCAGCACGCAGCCAAAGGTAGCGATTAAGGCCCCGGGGATGCCGGCCACCTGAATGCCCACAAAGGTGGCGGAATTGATGGCGATAGGGCCGGGAGTCATCTCCGCGATGGCCATGATGTCCGCAAATTGGGTCATGGTGAGCCAGGGGTGGAGATCCACCACCTGGTGCTGGATCAGGGGCATGGCGGCATAGCCGCCGCCGATGCTGAACAGCCCGATCTGAAAGAAGCTCCAAAGCAATTGCAAATATACCATATCAGTTCTGCTCCTTTCCCTTATGGGCCTGTTTCGCAGCATCCCAAGCGCCCAGGGCGCCGCAAAAGAGAATCACAAGGATGATATTGACGTTGAATAGGCGGATGGCGGCAAAGACGCCGAGCAATACCAGGATGGGCAAAACCCGCTTCATCTTCAGGACCGGGATACCCATGGTGACCACCACGTCGCAGATCACCGCAGCTACCCCGGCCATCATGCCGTTCATGGCCATGCTCACCACCGGGTTATCCCGAAAAGCGGCATAAAAAAAGGAGATCACCGATATGATCAGCAGGGGCGGCAACACGGTGCCCGTTACCGTTAGCAAGGCGCCGGGTACGCCCCCCACATGATAGCCCACCAGGATAGAGGCGTTCACCGCAATGGCCCCCGGGGCGGATTGGGCGATAGCGGCAAGATCCAGCATCTCCTGTTCTTCGATCCAGTGGAGCTGGTCCACAAATTTCTTGCGCATCAGGGGAATAATGACGAACCCGCCCCCAAAGGTGCAGGCGCTCAAGGTAAAGGTGGACAAGAACAGGGTTAAAAATTTCTTTTTTTTCGCATCCAAGGTCAATCCCTCCCTCACGCTGCATTATACGCCTTGCAAATCAATAAGAAAAATAATATTATTTAATTATAATAATAAGCAAAACGATATAAGAAGGAGATGCAACCATGACCCTGCGTCATATGAAAATCTTTTTGGCCGTCTGCAATTGCCGCTGTAATACCACCCAGGCGGCAGCGGCCTTGCATATGACCCAGCCCGCCGTGAGCCTGGCTATACAGGAGCTGGAATCCTATTATGGGGTGCGCCTGTTCGACCGCATGGGCAGGCGGCTGAAGCTGACGGCGGCCGGCCAACAATTTCAGGGGTACGCGGGGCATATCGCCCAATTGTTCGCGGATATGGAGCTGCAGCTGCGCAACGGGGAGAAATTCGGCCCCTTGCGGGTGGGGGCCAGCATCACCATTGGCGCCCAGTTTTTGCCCAGCTATGTGAAAACCTTTGTGGAGCTGCATCCAGGGGCCCAGATCCATGCTTCCATCGGCCCTTCGGAAGGGCTGGAAGAAAAATTGCTGGACAACACCCTGGATTTTGCCTTGATGGAGGGGACGGTCCATGGCCAGACATTGGTGGCCGAACCCTATATGATGGATCACCTGACGGTGATCTGCCCGGCAAGCGGCCCCTTTTTGCCGGGCCAATGCCTGACCCAGGCGGAATTCCGCCGGCAGAAGTTCCTGCTGCGGGAAAAGGGAAGCGGCACCCGGGAGGAATTCGACCGGGCGGTGGAGGCGGCGGGCTTCTCCGTTGAACCGATTTGGGAGGCGACCAGCACCACCGCCCTGGTAAACGGGGTGATCAGCGGCATCGGCATTGCGGTGCTGCCCCAGCGAATGGTACTAGGTCCCTTGGAGCGGGGGCTGGTGATCCCGGTGCAGGTGGAGGGGCTGCGGTTTTGCCGGCGGTTTTATATGGTATATCATAAGGATAAATTCCTCTCCCCGCTGGCCAAGGATTTCTTGGAGCTATGCCGAAATTATGAAATGGATTATCCCATGCCCCAATACAACGGCCTGTTCTAACGGCAGCAAAAAAGCGGCGTAAAGGGGCGGTGGTTTCCTATGCTACCGCCCCGAAAGGCCGCTTTCTTCCGCCTGCCAAAAGGCAGAAACCAAACATGTGGCTCCCTTTGTATCCCAAGGAAGCAATCCTCAGCGGAACCCCACCCGCCGGGCGGGACTATGGCTGGGGAACGGCGGGGAGCAGCCGCTCGAATTCCAGCTTCCCCGCCAGGGAGCGCAGGGCGGCGGCCAGCAGGGGCGGGCAGCCGTCAGCACAGGGCAGCCCCTGAATCGTGGCTTCCAGGGCCTGGCAAAATAGGTCGTACCCCGCCTGGGGGTCCCGGCCGGTAAACAGGTCCTCTAACAGGGCCGCGATCTCCCCCAGGGACAGCACCCGCTTGAACAGGGTGATCATAATGAGCCTGCTCACATGGAGGGGGCTATATTTTTTCTTTTCCGGGGGCGTAATGAGCCGCTGCTTTACATAGTTATTGACCATGGTAGCGGTTAGGGCATATTCCTGGCAGGGCAAAAACGGCCCCAGGGCATCTCCCACGGCAATACATACCTGATCCATATACAGGGCCAGCCGGGGCAATTCATCCCAGCGGGGACAATGGGGGGATAGCTTGGACAGGGATTCCATATAAACCTCCAAAATAATATGGCATAATTATAACATTTAGATGACAAAACGGTCAACCCGTATTGACACAACAGGAGAAGCGTGCTATATTAAACATAACATCTGGTTTTGAAAACTAGATTATCAAGTTTTACACACACTGGAGGCTAGGCATGATCCAAGTGATTATTTACGGAGATTCCATCATGAAGGGGGCGACCCCGGAGGGCGCCAGCAAATACCGCTCCGTACTGCCCCGGTTTTTGCCCCGCTTAGCCGAAAAGTACGATCTTGCGGTTACCAACCGCTCCCGCTTTGGCTGCACCATAGACCGAGGCTACGCCATGCTGCAAAAGGATTTGCAGGAGAAGACCCCCTGCCAGATCGCCCTGGTGGAATATGGCGGGAACGATTGCGATTTCGATTGGAAAGCCATCGCCGCGGACCCGACAGGGGAGCATAAGCCCAAAACCTCCATCGAGTCCTTTGTCAAAACCCTGGAGACCATGGCGGAAAACCTGCTGCAACGGAACATCCAGCCCCTGCTAATGACCCTGCCGCCCATCGACGCCAGCCGGTATCTATCCTTTATCTGCCGGGACGGCCTGAACCGGGCCAACATCATCCAATGGCTGGGGGGCGGGGAGCAGATGATCTACCGCTACCAGGAGCTGTATTCTGCCGCCATTATGAAGCTGGCCCTGCGCCGCCGTTTCCCGGTGGTGGACGTGCGCTCCTACTTTCTGGATAAGCACAACTATGGGGAACTGATTTCCGATGACGGCATCCATCCATCCGAGGCGGGCTATGCCCTGATCCACCGGGCCTTCGACGATTATTTGCAAGGGGCCATGGCATAGAGAAGCGTCCCCGGGGGGGCGGCGGGCGCGCATAGCGCGCACAAACGCAGAGGGGCGCGACCCATGGGCCGCGCCCCTCTGCGTTTGGTTTGGCAGGCCCGGGGGCCGAAGGTCCCCGGGCCGCCAAACGCCGCCGCCCCCCGGGGACGCTTCCAGGCGGCGAAAAAGCTAGAAATAGCGCCTTGTGCGTTTCATGTATTGCCTGTAGGCGTCACCAAAGCGTTCCAGGCACTCCCGTTCCTCCGCCAGGATGATCCAATGGGCGGCAACCTGAAAGGCCAGCACCAGGCACAGGAACAGGAGGGAGCGGGTCTGCAAGGCCATGCCCAGGAAATAGAGGAAGTAGGCCACATACATGGGGTTGCGGGAAAGCCGGTAAATCCCTTTGGCATTGAGCCCGGCCTGGTCGGGATGGGAAAAACACAGAATCGTCCATAGCAAAAGGGCCGCGCCCAGGCCAAACAGGGCAATTCCGGCGAAAAAGATAAGGCCGCGGGCTATAATCCGCAGAAAAAACGGGCAAAGGAATATGCCCAGCGTGGCCGCCTGATAAAAATAGTAGGCGATGGCCTCCTTGCCCGCCATGGGGGAAAAATGGGCAGCCCGGCCCATGGCGTCCCGGCTGATGTAGGCAAATAGGCCGAACCGGATAAGCAAAAACGGCAGCAGCAGCACCGATGCGTTCATGGTTAGTCCACTCCCATCTTCCGCAGCGCCCGGACAGGCGGCTGCGGGCTTTGTTTTCTGGCAAGCCCGCCCAATTATCAGCGAAAGCCGCCTTGGGGCGGCTTTCGCTTGTCGAATGCCCTTGGAAGAAAGGGCGAAAGGCTTTGGCGGACGCCTATAGGGCTTGGCAGCGTTGGGAGCAAACGGCTTGCGGAAACCCGACAGCCCATAGGGAACGCGGTATAAAGCCGACCTTCCCACAGCCGGACGCCCGTTTCAGGAGGAAGGGCGCATGTTCCGCCCTTCCTGTAGGCGCTCTGTGAAAGGCCGGTCAATCCCGGGTGGGGATGATCTCCAGCCAGTAGCCGTCGGGATCTTCGATGAAGTAGATGCCCATGGCCGGGTTTTCGTAGCAGATGCAGCCCATTCGTTCGTGAAGGGCGTGGGCGGCGTTAAAATCGTCCACCCGAAAGCCGATGTGCTGCTCGTTGTCCCCCAGGGCGTAGGGGCCGGGGTGGTCCTGGAGGCTGGTGAGCTCCACCTCCATGTCGCTGCCGGGGACGCCAAGGAATACGATGGTAAAGCTGCCGTCCGCAGCCTCGATGCGGCGGCGCTCCGTCAGGCCCAGGGCCTCCTGGTAAAAGGCCAGGGAGCGGGCCATATCCGCCACGTTGTGGTTGTGATGCAAGGGCTTAAAATGCATGGGGGGACCTCCTGGGTAATGGGGATGTTTAGCCCAAGTCCTTGAGCCGTTGGGTCAGCTTTTCCAGCATGGCCTGGGAGACGGATAGCTTTTCCCGCTCCGCGTCGATGACTCGGGCCGGGGCTTTGGCGACAAAGCTCTCGTTGGCCAGCTTGGATTGTGCCCGGGAAATTTCGTTCTGGGCCTTGGCGATCTCCTTTTGGAGCCGCTCCCGCTCCTTGTCCACGTCGATGAGGGCCTTGAGGGGGATGTATACCTCGGCGCTTTCGCTCACCGCGCTGACGCAGCCCTCGGGGATGCCGGCCTTGTCCCCCTGCACCTGGACGCTTTCCGCGCCAGCCAGGCGGACCACATAGGCGGCGGCCGCCTGGAAGTCGGCGATCCGGGCCGCGTCGGTGACGATGGTCATGGCGGCCCGCTTGGCCGGGGGCACGTTCAGCTCCGCCCGCAGGTTCCGGATGGCTCGGATTACATCCATGATCCGCTCCATGGTGTCCGCTTCCTGGGGGAAGCAGAGGGCTTCATCGTAGGCGGGCCAGGCGCTCAGCATGATGGTCTCCGCAGCGCCGGGCAGGGCCTGGTACAGCTCCTCGGTGATGAAGGGCATAAAGGGATGCAGCAGCTTCATGGAATCCCCCAGCACCCGCACCAGCACGGCCCGCACATTGGCCTTTTGGGCTTCGTCCTCCCCATAGAGGCGGGACTTGGACAGCTCGATATACCAATCGCACAGCTCGGTCCAGATGAAGTCGTAGATCTTCTGGGCGGCCAGGTTCAGGTCGAAATGGTCCAGGTTGAGGGTAACCTCCTTCACCACCTGGTTGAGCCGGTGGAGGATCCATTTATCCCCGCTGTCCAAAAGGGCCATATCGATGGGCCCCACCGCCTCGTCGGGCAGGTTCATGAGCACGAAACGGGAGGCGTTGTATACCTTGTTGCAGAAGTTGCGGGCAGCCTCCACCTTCTTGATGTAGAAGCGCATGTCGTTGCCCGCGCTGTTGCCGGTGATGAGGGAGAAGCGCAGGGAATCCGCCCCATAGTCCCGGATGATCTCCAGGGGATCGATGCCGTTGCCCAGGGATTTGGACATTTTGCGGCCCAGCTCATCCCGGACGATGCCGTGAACGTATACGGTGTCAAAGGGGATCTCCTTCATGACCTCCATGCCGAATACGATCATCCGGGCGATCCAGAAGAAGATGATGTCATAGCCCGTCACCAGGGTATTGGTGGGGTAAAAATACTGGAGCTCCGGGGTTTCCTCCGGCCAACCCAGGGTGGAGAAGGGCCACATGCCGGAGCTGAACCAGGTATCCAGCACGTCCTCGTCCTGGTGGAGGGGGCCGCCGCACTTGGGGCAACGGTCCGGGGCGGTGGGCTGCACGATGGTTTCCCCGCAGGCGTCGCAGTAATAGGCGGGGATCCGGTGGCCCCACCACAGCTGCCGGGAAATGCACCAATCCCGGATGTTCTCCATCCAGTTGAAGTAGGTTTTTTCAAACCGCTCGGGCACGAATTTGATCCGGCCGTCCCGCACCACCTCCATGGCGGGCTTGGCCAGGGGCTTCATATCCACGAACCACTGCTTGGAAACCAAGGGCTCCACCGTGGAATGGCAACGGTAGCAGGTGCCCACGTTGTGGGCGTAGGGCTCCACCTTCACCAGGTTGCCGGCGGCCTGAATATCCGCCACCAGCTTTTCCCGGCATTCCATGGTGGTAAGGCCCGCGTAGGCGCCGCCCAGCTCGTTGATATGGCCGTCGTCGGTAAAGACCCGAAGGATGGGCAGGTTGCAGCGCACCCCCACCTCGAAGTCGTTAGGATCGTGGGCGGGGGTGATCTTCACCGCGCCGGTGCCGAATTCCATCTCCACGTACTCGTCCGCCACGATGGGGATCTCCCGGCCGATCACCGGGATGCAGACGGTCTTGCCCACGATGTCCTGATACCGTTCGTCCTCCGGGTGCACGGCAATGGCCGTATCCCCCAGGATGGTCTCCGGCCGGGTGGTGGCCACGGTGATGGAGTAGGACTTATCCGGGGCGTCGTAGCGCACATGCCACAGGTGGCTGTTTTGCTCCTCGTATTCCACCTCCGCGTCGGACAGGGCGGTTTTGCACACCGGGCACCAGTTGATGATCCGGTCCCCCCGGTAGATGAGCCCTTTGTGGTACAGCTCGCAGAACACCTTGATGACCGCCTTGTTGCAGCCCTCGTCCATGGTGAAGCGTTCCCGCTCCCAGTCGCAGGAGGCGCCCAGCTTTTTGAGCTGCTGCACGATGGTGCCGCCGTATTCCCGCTTCCACTCCCAGGCCCGCTCCAGGAAGGCTTCCCGGCCGATATCCCGCTTATCGATGCCCTCCTTGGCCATCTGCTCCACGATCTTCACCTCGGTGGCGATGGAAGCATGGTCCGTGCCCGGCAGCCAAAGGGCTTCATAACCGCTCATGCGCTTATAGCGGATAAGCACGTCCTGCAAGGTCTCGTCCAGGGCGTGGCCCATATGGAGCTTGCCGGTGATGTTGGGCGGGGGGATGACGATGGTATAAGGCGTTTTATCCGGATTGGGCGCAGCGTGAAAATAGCCGGCCTTTTCCCAGCGGTCGTAGAGCGCCTGCTCCACGTTGCTGTGGTCGTAGGCCTTGGGCATGTCCTTCATGGGGAATACCTCCTGCAAGATGTAATAAAAATGCTTGGCGATAAAAAACCGCCCATCCATCAAAGGACGAGCGGGCTCGCGGTACCACCTTTGCTTGCGCAAAAAAATGCGCCTGCTTTTCTTCGCCGTAACGGGGCGGCTTCGGACCGGACTACTGGCTTCATCCGATCGGCTCGGGAGCGACCTTCCGCACCAGCCTGCCAAAGCCCTTGCAGCCAAAGGGGCTTCTCTCTGGGGGAGGCAACGGTGCGTACTCCTCTCCGTCCATGCCTTTACAACCTTATTTTAGTGGCAAAGGCATGGCCTTGTCAATGCGTTTTTTCCCGGGCGCGGGGACATTCGCACTGCTTCAGCCCTGTAGGCCCCGGGCCTGCCGGTCCATATCCTCCACCACGATGTCGTAGATCTCCCCCAGGGAGGCGCAATATTCCAGCACCTTCCAAGGCTCGTTGGTATGGAAATGGATCTTGATGAGCTTGGGATCTCCCACGGCCAGCAGGCAATCCCCATCGAAGTTTTCCGTGAAATAGGCGTTGATGGCGTCCTCGTCCAGGCCCTGGCCCTCGATCAGCAGCTGGGTATCATAGCGGTAATCCATAGGGAAATGCTCCTTTTCGCAATGAAGATCTGGCGGGCCGGATGCAAAAAAAGCCGCCCGCTGCTGCTATTGTAGCGGCATTGGGCGGCCCTGTCAACGCCGGGCTATTGGGCCATGGTGTTCACGATCCCCACGAACAGGGGCGCCGCGCCTTCCGCCCGGATCACGAACAGGAAGGGCCGGTCCAGGATCAGCTCCGCCTGGTCCGTGGGCATGGAGGCCCCCGCCACATCGATCTGGGTATAGCTGGCGGCTTCCACGCCCTTTTCATCCATGGTTAGGGCGCTTTCCTGCCGAATGGCGGATACGAACAGCGCCCCGTCGCACAGGGGGCTAAAATCTGCCGCTCCGGGGTCAAAGGCCGCCCGGATGCCCAGGTCCTTGGCCGCTTCCGCCAGATCCAGGCTGTCGCTGTAATCCAGCTTGGGCACCTTGAGCACCACTTCCCCATAGCCGGTGCTCTCCAGCTGATCCTTTACCAGGGCTTCCCAGCTGGGGCTGGCCAACACGTCCGAAGGGCGCAGCCCCTCCCCGGGGAGCAGGAAGGTGACGGCGCCGGATTTCAGGCTAAGGCTGGCGGCTGTGAACACGTCGTTGCGGAAAAAGGAGCCGTCCATGGTCTTGTTCATAAAGTCGCACTGGCTCTCGGTGCCGTCCCCGTTGTGAAAGACCCCCGGGGCGGTGGCGCTTTCCTGGAAGGCGGACATCCATTCGGAGCGGAAGTATACCGTGTTCAGGAGGCTGAGCAGCGTTTCCGGGGAAACCTGCAGGGCCTCTCCCAATAGGCCGTTGGTATTCTGGGAGACCCATTGGCCCATGGCCTCCCCGGCGGCGGCGTCCTGGAAATCCACGGGGAAAAGCTCCGCATAGTGGATCTGGGCCAGGTCGGTCAAGGCATCCTGGTTGCATGTTTCCGCGGCGCTTTTTTCCATCCAGGCGGAGTTGGCCAGGAACAGCCGGGTATAATCGTCATCCCGGTATAAAAACCGGTATAGGGCCCCCGTATGTTCCAGCATGGCCGCATCCGAGGCCAGGGCGGAAAGGATCTGCGCCTGGGTATCGCCCCCGGCGATGGAGGCCAGCATGGACAGGGCAAAGTACAGGCTGACAGGGGAGTAAAGGCGGTTTTCCGTCCGGGGGCTATCCGCCAGGATGACCTTGGCGCTGTTGACGGCAAAGCGGTTGAGGCTTTCCAGCTGTTCCGGGGTCACGTCCGCCCGCAGGGAGCGCTGGGCTTCATAATCCTCCGCATCGGGGGCTTCGGGCCACCGTACGGCGGTGAGGGAGGAGGGAACCCCATCGGGGTATTGGCCGGGCTGGTTGGAGGTGCAGCCCGCAAGCAGCAACAGGCAAAGAAGCAGGGGCAAGATCCGTTTCATTGGCAGTTCCTCCTGAGGTTTTCAGCATTCTTACCCTTAAAACGATCCAGGCGGGAAAAAGGTTGCAAAAAAACGCCCCTTCCATTTTAACGCCGCGGGAAGGGGCGCATAAAGGCCGTTGGGCAAAAAGCATAGGGCCGGGGCTTATAGAATAGCCTTATCGTATTTTTCCAGCAGCACCCCGGCCTCCTGGAAGATCTCCAGGGCGAATTGGTCGGGATAGCCCTCCCCGTATACCACCCGGGCGATGCCCGCGTTGACGATCATCTTGGCGCAGATGACGCAGGGCTGATGGGTGCAGTATAGGGTAGCCCCCTCGATGGAGACCCCCAGCTTGGCCGCCTGGATGATGGCGTTTTGTTCCGCGTGGATGGCATAGCACAGCTCGTGCCGGGTGCCGCTTGCAATGCCCAGCCGGCGGCGCATACATTCCCCCTTATCCTTGCAGCTGACGATGCCCGCCGGCGCCCCGTTGTAGCCGGTGGTGAGGATGCGCTTGTTCTTTACGATGACGGCCCCGATCTGCCGGTTATCCTGAAAGCAGCTGGACCAGGTGCCGATGGTCTTGGCCAGGCTCATGAATCGGTCGTCCCATTTGCTCCATGCCATGATGCAAAATCCTCCCTTTCGGGGCGGTGGCATAGGAAACCATCGCCCGGAAGGGGGCATATTTGGGCAGCTGCATTGTCATCGTCGGGAGGAATACCACAGCGGGTATGCCTTCCCTCCTCTTTCGCGCATCTGCCGCAAATCTGCCCCCTTCCAGGGCGCAGCGTCCATTTCGGCCCCATTTGTTCCCGCGCAAGGCGGGGGCCGCAGGCAGGGCGGATCCCCTTCCAAGGCCGGCAACATAGCGCCGGGGCGAATGGGGCCGAAATGGACCGATGGTTTCCTATGTCACCGCCCCTTTTCTGGCATTATATCAAAGCTGGGTTTGGGACACAATAACAATGGCGTGTGAGAACCCGTTGAAAATTGCAACGCAATTGTGAAAAAGTCGGAAGGGGGGTTGTATTCCGAGCCAGGGTGCGCTATCATAACAACTGTTGTTAGCACTCCGCTTCGATGAGTGCTAACCCACAGCTTGTCATAATACACTAGGTAAGCAAAATAGGAGGCAATATTTATGAATCTCAAACCCTTGCTGGACAGAGTCGTACTCAAGAGCGTTGAGGCGGAGGAGACCACCAAGAGCGGCATCATCCTCACCGGCAGCGCCAAGGAAAAGCCCGTGGTATCCGAAGTTTTGGCCGTTGGCCCCGGCGGCATGGTAGACGGTAAAGAGGTCGCCATGTATGTCAAGGTTGGCGACAAGGTTGTGGTATCCACCTATGCGGGCACCAACATCAAGCTGGACGGGGAAGAATACACCATCGTGCGGCAGAACGATATCCTGGCAGTGGTAGAATAACAGGAAAGTAAGAGGAGGCAAATCACATGGCAAAGCAGTTGAAATATGGCGAAGAAGCCCGCCGCGCCCTGGAAGCCGGCATGAACGCCCTGGCGGACACCGTTAAGATCACCCTGGGACCCAAGGGCCGCAACGTGGTATTGGATAAAAAATACGGCGCGCCCCTGATCACCAACGACGGCGTGACCATCGCCAAGGAGATCGAGCTGGAGGATCCCTTTGAGAACATGGGCGCCCAGCTGGTGAAGGAAGTTGCCACCAAGACCAACGACGTGGCCGGCGACGGCACCACCACCGCCACCCTGTTGGCCCAGGCCATTATCCGGGAAGGCATGAAGAACGTAGCCGCCGGCGCCAATCCCATGGGGGTCAAGCGGGGCATCGAGGCCGCCGTGGACACCGCAGTGGCCAGCCTGAAGGCCCTGTCCGTGCCGGTAACCAATAAGCAGGACATCGCCCAGGTGGCCGCCATTTCCGCCAGCGACGAGAAGATCGGCGAGCTGATCTCCGACGCCATGGAAAAGGTGGGCAACGACGGCGTTATCACCGTGGAAGAGTCCAAGACCATGAAGACCGAGCTCAACGTGGTAGAGGGTATGCAGTTTGACCGGGGCTATGCTTCCGCCTACATGGTCACCGATACCGATAAGATGGAAGCGGTGCTGGATAATCCCTACATCCTCATCACCGAGAAGAAGATCAGCAACATCCAGGAGATCCTGCCCGTGCTGGAGCAGGTGGTGCAGCAGGGCGCCAAGCTCCTGATCATCGCCGAGGATGTGGAGGGCGAAGCCCTGGCCACCCTGGTGGTGAACAAGCTGCGGGGCACCTTCACCTGCGTGGCGGTCAAGGCCCCTGGCTTTGGCGACCGGCGTAAGGCCATGCTGCAGGATATCGCCATCCTCACCGGCGGCCAGGTGGTCAGCGAGGAGCTGGGCATGACCCTGAAGGATACCACCATGGATATGCTGGGCCGGGCCCGGCAGGTCAAGGTGGATAAGGAGAACACCACCATCGTGGAAGGCGCTGGCGATCCCTCTGAGATCCGCGCCCGGATCAGCTCCATCAAGGCCCAGATCGAGGAGACCACCTCCGATTACGATAAGGAAAAGCTCCAGGAGCGGCTGGCCAAGCTCTCCGGCGGCGTAGCGGTGATCGCCGTGGGCGCTGCCACCGAGGTGGAGATGAAGGAAGCCAAGCTGCGCATCGAGGACGCCCTCAACGCCACCCGCGCGGCTGTGGAAGAAGGCATGGTCCCCGGCGGCGGCGTAGCCCTGGTGAACGTGCTGGACGATGTGGCCGCCCTGCGTGAAAAGACCGAAGGCGACGAGAAGACCGGCGTGAGCATCGTGCTGCGGGCCCTGGAAGAGCCCATCCGGCAGATCGCGGCCAACGCGGGCCTGGAGGGCAGCGTGATCGTGGAGAACATCAAGAAGGCCAACAAGAAGGGCTATGGCTACGACGCCAAGCGGGATGAATACGGCATGATGGCCGAAAAGGGCATTATGGATCCCACCAAGGTGACCCGTAGCGCCCTGCAGAACGCGGCCTCCATCGCCGCCATGGTGCTCACCACCGAGAGCCTGGTGTGCGATATCCCGGCGCCCGAACCCCCTGTAGCTCCGGCCGGCGGCGGCATGGGCGGCATGTATTAAGCCGAAACACACATCTAAACCAATAAATAAACCGGGTCCGCTGCCCTCTGGGCGGCGGATCTGTGTATTTTCAGCCCGGGAGGAAGCGGGGGAAACGGATTTTGCCGTTGACGGAATTTGCGCTAAATTTTATAATGTAGAACAGAATTTTGCCGAGGTGATACCCTTGTACCAGATCATTGACGCCCATTGTCATATATATCCCGATGCCATCGCCCGCAAGGCGGCCGCCAGCACCGGCAACTTTTACGACGGCCTGCCCGCCACCTGCGACGGCACCCTGGGCACCCTGCTCCAGGAGGGCCGGCAGGCGGGCATCGATCACTTTGTGGTGCAGTCGGTGGCCACAAAGCCGGAGCAGGTCCATTCCATCAACGAATTCATCGCCAAAGAGGTGGCGGCCTTTCCCCATAAGCTCACCGGCCTGGGGACTCTGCATCCGGATAGCAAGGACATGGCCGGGGACATTGCCCACGCCCTGGAGCTGGGCCTCAAGGGAATCAAGCTGCACCCGGATATCCAGCGGTTTGCACTGGACGATCCCCGTTGCATGATCATCTACGCGTCCTGTCAGGGGAAGATCCCCATCCTGCTCCATACCGGGGACAATCGGTTCGACTTTTCCAATCCCAACCGCCTGTTGCCGGTGCTGCGGGACTTTCCCGGCCTGACGGTGATCGGCGCCCACTTCGGCGGGTATTCCATCTGGCAGGAGGCCGCTTCCCAGCTTCACGGCATCCCCAACCTCTATGTGGATTGCTCCTCCACTATGTTTGCCCTGCCGGATGCAGAGGTGGTGGATCTGATCCGTCTCTATGGGGCGGACCGGGTGATGTTCGGTACGGATTATCCCATGTGGTCCCCGGTGGTGGAGCTGGCCCATTTCCAGCGGCTGCCCCTGACCCAGGCGGAGCGGGAGTTGATTCTGCATAAGAACGCGGAGGCCGTTTTCGGCATCGCCTGACCCGGCAAAAGCGTGGCTCGATAGGAGGCCGCACCCCTTTTGGGGCGCGGCCTCCTCAGTCTGTCGAGAAACCCGGCTATGCGTCAGGCATACGCCGGGTTTGGGTCATGTAGCGGCCAAAGGAGGAGAATATAGAGAGAGTCAAGGCTCTCCTGGCACAGCCACCTGGCCAGTTT
>UQOG01000039.1 GCA_900542615.1 uncultured Eubacteriales bacterium
CAAAAGCCCCCGGGCCGCCAAACGCCGCCGCCCCCCGCCCGGCCACCGCCGCCCTTGGGGAGCCCCTGCAAGGCCAAACGCCTGAAAAAACCGCCCGCACCCAAAGGACGCGGGCGGAGCGGCGAACAGGGATACGCCGCAGGCAGGTGAAAGCTTAGCGGGAGGCGTTGGAATCCTCCTTGGATTTGAGCTTTTGCAGGGCGTTTTGCAGGGGTTCGGGAATGGGCAGGCCGATCTTGCCGGCGTTTTCCAGGATGGAGAGCCCCTCATTGGCAATGTAGAACATACACACCGCCGTGCGTACAGCGCCGTTGGTGGAAGGTACCAGCTTGTCGAGCAAAGCGGCCAGGGCCACCAGCACGAAGATGAAGACCTTTTTGAAAAGGCCTGCAAAGCCCACGCTGCTGTCCATACATTTGCGCACGGCCGCGCTGACGACCCCGGTGATATAGTCCAGGCTCACCACGCACAGCAACACCATGATTACCGCGTCCCAGGGACCAAAAAGGTATCCCAGGATCGCGCCAATAGCGGCGGGGATCCCGCCGGTCAATAAACTCGTCACGTTTTCATTCATATGAGTGTACCTCCTTATTCTATGCATGTTTCTGCGAGAAACTCGGCTGGGGGTTGCAACAGGGGCAGGGCGCCGTAGCGGTTCCAATAGCCCCGGCCGGAAGCGTCCATGGGGCGGATAACAACGCCTTCGTCCCGGCCCCGGGCTTCACATACCAGGTCATCCCCCAGATAGACCCCAACGTGGAAGACATCCCTGCCGTTGCAGCGAAAGACCAAGTCCCCTGGCGAAAGGTCGCACCGGCAGCGAGGAAGGCAGGCGCGGAACAGGTCCCGGCAATCCATAGATTGCCGGGTCAGGCCGGCATCCTGCAAAAACCGCAGGATGAGGCCGCTTCCATCATAGGCCCGCACAGGGCCGCGGCGGTTGCTTTGGGCTTCCAGGAAGAACACAATGGCCCTGAGCGCATTGAGAGAGGAAGTTTCCTTGCGGCGGATCCAACCTTCCGGATCCGACATGCGGGTCAGATCCTCCCCCTTTCCGCCCCACACATAACCATGGCCTACTTGACTGCGAACGAAGGCGCAAAGCTGCAGGGGGAGGGGGCGGGGCGGGGAATTGGAAGGGCGCTCCAGGGCAAGCCAGGTGGCCTGGTCGCAGGCGCCGGTGACGGGAAGGCGCCTGGCTGCCTGGAAGGCGGAGATTCCAGAGGCGGTCAAGGGGCCGTATACGCCATCCACCGGCAGGGGCAGGAAGGCTTCATCCAGCTGGGCATAGGGGAAGCCCCGGGCAATCAGCAGCCTTTGACAGCGGCGGATGCAGCCTTCGTTTTCACCCGCATCCTGCAAGTAGGGAGCGCTTAGCTGAAGGAACGGGCGGGTGTCGGTTATGTGGGAGCCCATTGCGCGGTTAGGACCAGGCAGGATTTCCCCCGAAAATCCTGCTGGATATGAAAGACGGTAATGTCGTAAGGAATCCCCTGCTCAAAGGTGTTCACCCCATCGGACCAGCCTGTGCAATCGTGGCCAAAGGGAGCGTAGGATTGGCCGTTGGGTAAATAAAGCCAGGCGTCCTCCAGGGTTTCCAGCTCAAAGACGAAATCGATCAACTCGTAATCGTCCGGCAGCCGTTTGGGCTCCGGCAGGATCCAGTAGACCCGGAGGGCTGGATCCGGCGGCGCCTCAAGACCGCTTCGGTGCACGCAGCAGGTATTGAAGATCATGCTTGCTCGCCTCCGTTTAGGATCATAATGTTTACGGTCATATCCGCCGTGGGCAGCGTGTCGTAGGTAAAGCCCACGGCGCCCTCCACCAGGATGAAAGCCCGGGTCCCGGCGGCGGAGTAGACGGAAAAGCTTTCCGGCGTAGGGGAGACCACCACCAGGCTATTGGGCGTGATTTCCGGTATCTCTACGACCTGCCGGGCGTTTACCCACTGCCCGAACAACAGGGTGCCGGTGTGGGTGGATAGCACCGCAGCGGCTCCCTGGGCCCCTGCCGGCCCCTGGGGGCCCCGGATGGACACGGCGGCAGGGTTTTGCAGACCCTGGTCGTTGGTCCAGGAGAGGACGCCCTCGGCGGAGAGGCTGGGGGTAAAGGTGGCGCCGTTTTGGCCGTCCGCGCCGGGGGCGCCTTGGGGGCCGGTCAGGTTTACCGGGTCGGGGTTGGGCAGGTCCCCGTCATTGGAGAAGGACAGGACCCCCGCGGCGGATAGGCTGGGGGTAAAGGTGACCCCGTCCGCGCCGGCAGCTCCGGTCGCCCCCGCCGGCCCTTCAGGCCCTCGGATGGACACGGCGGCAGGGTTTTGCAGGCCCTGGTCGTTGGTCCAGGAAAGGATGCCCTCGGCGGACAGGCTGGGGGTAAAGGTAGCCCCGTTCTGGCCGTCCGCACCGTCCGCGCCGTCCGCGCCGGGGGCGCCTTGGGGGCCGGGCGGGCCTTGCAGGATCCCGCCGGACAGAGCGTCCTCAAATTCCTGGGAAAGCGCCTCCGCCCGGGCTACCGCGGCGTTGGCGGCGGTGGTGGCTGCCTGCATGTCCTCAAACAGGGATTCGCCGGTATCCGGCGTGAGCACCAGATCGTCCTGGCCAATGAGACCTTCCGCCTGGGCGGCTAGGCGGCCTTCCTCGCTGGGGAATACATGCACTTTCATGGTATGGAGTTCCTGGGTATGGATGGGATTCATCGTTTCACCCCCAATGCGATACATTCTAGTGTGGCGGGAAGGGCGGCGGTACCGCCGCTGCAGGTGAGCATAAGGGTTTCTTCCAGCTCCGCGTACATGCGGCTGGAAACCGGACAGGACCCTTGGCTGACCCGCAGGGTAAAATTCCCGTTTTGATCGGCCCGGTAATAGGTACAAAGCTCCGCGTCATCCCCGGCGCTGGTGCGCAGGATCACCGCCACCGGGGAAACGGTAAGAGGCATATGGAAGATGGAATATTCCGTGATGTTGGAATAGGTCTTGGTGGTAGCTTCCATCTCCAGCTCGGTTCCATAGATCCAATTGAATATCATAGGCTTCACCCCAATATCATCACATTGACCAGCAGATCCTCGGTGGGGATCCGGCGGCTGGAAAAGGTCAGGGCTCCCCAGCCCTGCACGGTGCATCTGACCCTGGCGGCCAGATAGGGGTCATAGGAATCGGGGTGGGCCGTCACGATGACCAGGGAGGAGCCCCGCATCCCCGTTACGGAAACCGTCTGGGTGCAGCCGAAGCTGTAGCTGGTCCAGCCGGATACGGGGATGGTCACGGTCTGGACGGTGGGCACGGCGGCATAGGTATGGGTATGCTGGGCAGGCGCCGCGCCGATGCTTTCCGGGGTAATGGGGTCCGTGCCGTTGGCGCCGTGGGTATCGGCATGGCCCAGCACCAGGCTGGTGCCGGCCACGCCGTTATCCAGGACTTTGTTGGTGCCAAAATAAACGGCCATGGTATCAATCTCCTTTCTTTATACTGTGGCAGCGTCATCCCCATAATGGTGGATGGTAAAGGTGGTCACATGGCCCTCCACCAGGCTTTCGCAGGCCTGGGCAGCGTCTTCCGCCCGCTGGGCGGCGGAATTGGCGGCCGTTTTTAGGGCTTCCACCTGCTCTATCAGGGCCCGGAGCATGGGCAGCTGGCCGGTGGATTCCATGGCGTCCGCCGATAGCATGGCGGGCCGGCAGTTGAAGTTGAATTTCGCCGTGGTGACCAGGGTATTCAGCGTCTCGTCGGAATAGATCTGCAGCTCGCACTCCACCATGCCCGGGGCAAAGGAGCCGGGAAACAGGTCGATGCGCACCTGATTGTTCAGGGCGCCCTCCAGGTGTACGCCCCCGTCTGCCTGCTGGCTATCCTGGGCCGCAGTCCCGTTGGACTTGGAAAAAACGGCAATCACCCGGCATCCGGTCAGATCCACCGGCTCTCCATCGTCGGTGAGGGCAATGCACAGCACGTTGCCCGTATCCCCCTCCACCACCGTGAAGGCCCGGTTGCTGCTGGACGCGGCGATATCCAGGGCGATGTCAAAGGTTTTTTTAACCGTTGCGGCCATGGCGTCCCCCTACTGGCCCAGATACCGGCGGCGCAGGGTCTGGTAGGCGTTGCTGCCCAGGGCGGCTTCCAGCTCTTCCCGGCGCACCTTCCAGTAGCTCTGGCCGCTGGAGAACAGGAGCTTGCGCTGGCCGCTGGAAAGGTTTTCCACGTAGGTGAGATAGTCGTCTGCGGACAGGCTGCTGGAGGCCTTGGCACTGGAGCTGGAGCCGGAGGAGCCCCGGCTGCTGGAGCTGGTGCTCTGGGAGGATTTGGCCTGGAGCTGGGCCAGGGCGTTCTGCTGGGCCACATAGTCGGAATACCAGTTGCCCGCCAGGTTTAGGGCGGCCTGCTGGGCGGCTGCTTGGGCCTGCAGGTTGTATTGCTGGGCGTTGAGGCGCATCTGTTCATAGGCCTGCAGGCTGGTGGCGATCCGCTCCGCCAGGGTGGCGCCGTATTGGGCTTGGAGCTCGTCGATGTCATCTTGCGCCTCGGCGCTTTCCCGCTCTTTCAGGCTGGATACATAGGTGCTGCTCCCCATGCCCCTGGATACCGCGTCCGCGTCCAGCTCCGCCCGGATGGACTGGCTGGCGGACTGGCGGCGGGAGATGGCGGCGTCCAGGCTGGGACGGAGGGCGTCCTGCCACTGCTGCCGCACCGCATCGGCGCTGGGGATATTCAGGTTGATGGTGGGTACCTGCAGCTGCCCCAGGATGGGCTGGTAATAGCGGGTAAACAGGTCCGTGCCCCCCTGGCCGGCGGCGTCCTGGGCGCCGGGGGCGCCCCAGCGCCAGCTGCTGCTGGCGGAGGATTGGCTGCTTTGGCCGGCCAGATATTGGTCGTAGGCGGCCTGGGTCTTGGGGCCCCAGATACCATCCACGTCCACCCCCAGCATCCGCTGGTATTCCTTTACGCCGGTGGCGCTGTTGACCCCTGCGGGCGGGGTATAGCCCGCCTGGTAATATTGTGCTCTTGCCATATGAAGGTACCTCCTCGATGAATCTATTCTAGGATGGAAAGCCTGGCTTCCAGCTCCTGTAGCTTTTGGGCCAGGATGGTGAAGTTTTGGTTCAGGTTGTTTTCATTGGCCTTCATGTTGTCCAGGTACCGCTGCCGGTCCTCCCCCTCGGCCCGGATGGGGAATAGGACGTAATACAGCGCCCGCATCTCTAAGCCGGTCATTCTACTCGCCTCCATGTTTCAAAGGCCAGCTCCACGCCCCCCGTCAGGGTAAAGCGGCCGCCGGCTTCATTGGAAAAGCTCAGCCGGAAGGTGCGGCCCTCGTTGCACAGGGGCACCTCCAGCACCTCCCAGGGATGCTGGGGCAGCAGCAGCCGGTGGGTGGTGGTCACGCCGTCGATGCATACCTCCGCCAGAAGGGCGGCGTCCTGCTGGCTTTGGCCCCGGAGGCACAGGCTGCGCATGGCCTTTACGCCCCCCTTGTCGTATAAGTCGGTAAGGGGGGTATTCCACCAGGCTTCGATATCCGCTCCGTCGTAGGTATCCCCCTCGTCGAAGCGATACAGGTAGCGGGCGTCGTTGACCATGTATAGGCGGCCGTCCCAGGCGGCGATATCCCCGATGGAGAACCCCCGGCGGAACATATAGGCCCGGCGGAACAGGTCGTATTCCACCAGCAGGTCTCCATCCGCGCCCGCCAGGGAGAAATACAGCTTATTGCGGGCCAGGGCGCCCCGGCAGTTGCCGGCGTCCATGGCGGAGAGGGTCTTATGGATGCGCCGGGCGTCGGAAAGGAGCCCGGCGTTTACCCCGTTGAAGCAGCACAGGCCGCCGGCGGTGAGGAAATACAGCACATCCCCCTGGGCCACCAGGGCGGTATGGGCTGCCTGCTCCACGTCCGCATCCACCCGCTCGATGGTGAAATTCCCCGGCTTATCTCCAATGAGCCGGTACAGGCTGCGCTTTTTGAAGATGAGCAGCTGGTTGGACAGGGCGAATAGCCCCAGGATGGGGTCCCCCGCCGCGTCGCCCACCTCCGCGTGGCCGCCGGACACGTTGACGGTGTCGGTGACATCCCCCCAGCTTTCAATGGTGCGGCCGCTGCCCGGCAGCTGGGACCAATAGAGCCGGTTGGGATAGCCGGGATCCCCGGCGGCAAAGAGCCGGTCCCGATACATGGCCAGGTACTGTACCGGCTTGTTGGATTGGCCCTGCTCGGAGCCGAAGGAAAGGGCGGAATTGCCGTTGTATTTCACAATGGGGTCCTCCCCGCTGGCGATGAGCAGATGATCCGCGCCGTCGATCTGGGCCTGGACGAAGTCCAGCTTGTTGGAGGCGAGGCCCTTTTCAAAGGTATGGATCAGGATCCAGGCGTTGTTTTTATAGGCGTAAAGCTCCCGGCCCGCGGCCACGATGGGCTGATCCTGGCCGGCGCGGCGAAAGAGGAACAGCCGGTGGGGCTTGCCCACCCCGGGGATCTGATGGGGGATGTGGCGCACATAGCCCTTGGCCACGGCCAGGTCGCCCCCGGCGGTATCCATGTTGCAGGCGTCGGGGCTATAGGAAGGTTTGAGGGCGTTTTCCGCCTCGTCCTGGTCGATGCCAATAAAGGAATCGATCTTATAGAGCTTGCGTGCCATGGGTTCACCACCTGTTCAGCAGGCAATAGCTGTCCGCTTCCCCCACATGGGGCCGCAGGTTGGCCTTACCCGCTTCGTACATTTGGAAGTAGATGTTGCCGCCCCGCTGAAGGGATACGTCCCCAGCGGCCCGCTCCCGGCCCACCACGTAGCACACGATCAGGCCGTGGCACCATTCGGGCAGGTCCGGCACATCCGAGGGGGCCTGCATAGGGGCGGGCAGGTAGCGGTAGGTTACCTGCACCTGACCTGGGCCGCCGGGAAGGAGCACCGTGCCGGAACGGGGGCCTGGGGTAACGGCCTCGGCCTTGCCGGAACGGGTCACGGAAAGCAGCTTTACGCAAGGGCGGGAGAGGGAAAGGGTATCCAGCAGGCCGTCGGCGCTTTCGTAGTCCTCTATGGTCCGGGGCTGATAGGCCCCCGCCAGGTCCGTCACCCCGTCGTTGGCAAAGCGGGTGAACTTATCCCGCCAGATGTCCAGGGTCTGGGCATCGTGGCCCCGGTCCAGCTGGGCCAGGGCGGAAACGATGATGTCGTTGAGGGTCATGGCAAAGCCCTCCTAGCTGGAAAGGCGTTTGCCCCGGTTGCCCTTATAGGGCCGGACGCTGGCCTCGCCCAGCAACTGCACCTGGGCGTTTTGGCGGATCAGCTGGGCCAGGCTCTGGGGCACGGACACGGCCACCCCCCGCTGGATCCGGAAGAAATACCCGTTGATGCCGCCTTCCCAGGGCATGTCCTCCATGGAGCCTGCGATCATGAGGCGGACCTTGGGCTCCTGCATGAGGGTATGGCCCAGCTTGCCCGCCAGCCGGTCCAATTCCTTATCGGTGAAATATTGCATATGCGCGTCTCCTTTCCTCCATGGTGGGAAGCAGGGAGGCCTGCTTCCCGGTCTCGTACGGGCCGTAGGGCCCCAAAACAGCCCCGCTAGGGGGATGTGCGGATCAGGCGCTTACCGCGTGCTCGATCCGCAGCAGCCACAGCTCGTTGAGGATCACCGCGGTGTAAGCCGCCACCTTGGCGCCCACGGTAGCCCGCTGGTCCAGGGGGTCCTGGGTGCCGGCGCTGCCGTGGGGCTTGATGATGATCTGCAGGGCGCCGCTGCCCGCCACGTCCACCACCCCATAGGCGTCTTTGCCGAAGATCAGGGTGGAGTGGACGTCCATGGCGGTTTTGGTCTGCGAATCCAGGGCGCCTGCGTCCTCGCTGTAGACGATGGCATCTGCGGCCAGGGAGGCGGTCTCCTTGAGGGTGACGGTGTTGGTGGCCGGGTCGAAGCCGGCGATGGTGTAGCTGGCATCCCCGATGCGGATGGGGTTATCTTCCCGGGAAAGGTAGGCGGCCTCCGCATCGGTGGGGGCATTCTTCAGCACGAAGGAAGCGCTGGAGGAGGTAGCTTCCGAAACCTTATTCCACACGCTCTGGCGGAACACCTTGGCCTCGGTGGATTCCACGAATACCACCCCGAACAGGCGGCCGATCTCTCCGCTGTAGATGGCCTCGGCGTTGGAGTATTTGGATACGTCCTGCCAGAGGGCGTCGTTTTGCAGGTCATAGGTGGCGTCCGGGGAGCAGATGCAGATGAAGTGGGGCTTGCGCTCATCCTCGCAGAAGGGGCGGGCCTTGGCCCGCTTGAGGGTGCGGACCGCCTTGCGGATCTCATCCACGGTCAGCTTGTCGCTGGCGGTCAGGGCGGCGCGGCTGGTTTTGCCGCCGGCCCACTGCACGTTGTTGCCGGCGTTCATGGCGTCCCGGGTGACCCACTCCACCACGGTGCCCAGCTGCTCGCCCAGCAGCTCCGCGCTTTCGGTGATGACCTGGTCGTAGCCGGTCATATCCAGCAGGTCGGAAACCTCCACATAGGCGCCATATTGGCTGACCAGGGCTTCCACATTGCTCTGGGAGAGGGACTGGCCGCTGGGGGTGACGCCTTCCTCCAGGGCTTTCATGGCGGCGTTGGCGTCAAACAGGTTCCAGCGGCGGAATTCCACCCGCTTGCCGCTGTTGCGGGGGATGGGGCGCATCTGGCCGAACTTGGCGTGGACGAAGCGGGTACGGGCGCTTTCCAGCAGCTGGCGGTCATAGAAGGTTTTGTTGAGTTGGGTGGTCTGTAGGGTGTTGATGGTGGTATTGGTCATACGCTTCTCCTTTCCTTCCAATGGAATGTGGGGCTAGAGGCTGGGATGCAGGCCCTGGCTGGCAGCCTGGGCCAGACGCTTTTTCACCTGGGCGAAGGCCGCGCTGGACATATTGGCATAGTCCGGCTGACCGTCCGCAGGGATGTTGCCCCGGATGGGGGCGGGCAGGCTGCGGCGAGCCATGAGCTTTTCCAGCATATCCCGGGCGCCCTGCTCCCGGGCCTGGTCTGCGGCGGCCTGGGCGGCCCGCTCCGCGTCATAGAGCCGGAGGGCGGCGGCAGGGGGCATATCCCGCAGCAGGTCCACAAAGGCCGGATCCGCCAGATATGCCTCCACATCCTGGCCGCCCTCCCGCAGCCGCATGAGGCCCTGGGCCGCGGCGGTGCACAGGGCCTGGGTGCCCGCAGGCCCGGCGTACAGCAGGGCCTCCGTCGCAGCGCCGGCGTCCATGCCGGTCTGCTGGGCCAGCTGGTCGATCATCCGCTGGCCGATCACATAGGCGGGTTCCTGCTCCACCAGCTCCGTGAGCATGTTCACCAGTTCCATTTGATTTTGTTCCATCCTTGCTCCTTTCTTTTGCCCAAAAGGGGCAAATTCTTTGCTCGATAGAAGGCCGGACGCCGCCGGCCCTCCGGGGAATGGGATGGCCGCCCGGGCAGCCATCCTGCTAATTGAATAATAACAGAACAAATGTACGAATTAAAGCGCGGCTTCCAAGCGGTTTTTGTGCGGCGGGGGCCTTAAAAAAATAAACGTTTACAAAAAGGAGAATAACGAATATAATGGATGCAACCGGTTTAGGTAAAACTGGGTTTTTTTAGGTAGAAGGGGGGTGACTTTCCCGGAAAAACCCCCATAAATCCTTGTGAATGCTGATTAAATCGCCTTGTGCTGGGATTGGGCGGCCGGCTGCCGTCCGCCTGTGGGCAAGGCCGGCGCAGGAAGCATATGGTAAAAATATTTTACACATAAAGGAGGAAACCTCGTTGCAGCTTTTTGTTGAGCTATTCGGCAACATCGGCAATTTCACCTGGCAGCAGGGCCTGATGATCCTGATCGGCAGCGTGCTGATCTGGTGCGCCATCAAGCGGGAGATGGAGCCCACCCTGTTGCTTCCCATGGGTTTTGGCGCCATTTTGGTGAACCTGCCCTTCGTCAACACGGAGGCCATCGAGACCTTGTTTGAGGCGGGCATCGCCACGGAGCTGTTCCCGCTGCTGCTGTTCATCGGCATCGGCGCCATGATCGACTTTGGTCCCCTGCTCTCCAACCCCAAGATGATGCTCTTTGGCGCGGCGGCCCAGTTCGGTATCTTTTTTACCCTGGGTATGGCGGTGCTGGTGGGCTTCAAGCTCCAGGATGCCGCCAGCATTGCCATCATCGGCGCGGCGGACGGCCCCACCAGCATCTATGTGGCCAATTACTTCAAGTCCCAATACCAGGGGGCCATCATGGTGGCGGCCTATAGCTATATGGCCCTGGTGCCCATCGTGCAGCCGCCGGTGATCCGGCTTTGCACCACCAAAAAGGAACGCAAGATCCGCATGCCCTATAACCCCAGCGCGGTTTCCGGCACCACCCGGATCCTGTTCCCCATTTTCGTCACCGTTGTGGCGGGCACCATCGCCCCCAAGAGCGCGGAGCTGATCGGCTTCCTCATGTTCGGCAACCTGATCCGGGAGTGCGGCGTGTTGGGCAGCCTTTCCACCAGCGCCCAGAACGAACTGGCCAACCTGATCACCCTGGTGCTGGGCATTTCCGTATCCTTCCGGATGAAGGCGGAGATGTTCGTCACCGTGGAAACCCTGGTGATCCTGCTGCTGGGCCTTGTGGCTTTCGTATTCGATACGGTGGGCGGCGTGTTCTTCGCCAAGTTCCTCAATCTGTTTAGCAAGACCAAGATCAACCCCATGGTGGGGGCGGCGGGCATTTCCGCGTTCCCCATGTCCAGCCGGGTGGTGCATAAGATGGGCCGGGAGGAGGATCAGGCCAACTTCCTGCTCATGCACGCGGCCGGCGCCAACGTCAGCGGCCAGATCGCCTCGGTGATCGCCGGCGGCCTGGTGATCACCCTGGTGGAAAACGCCTTGGCGGCTATGTAAAGGAGGGCGCGTATGTTCAATCTATACTTTAATCCCGCGGGCTTTGTGGATGTGCTGCCCCTGCTGGGCAAGGGCATCCTGGGGGTATTTGTGGTGATCTGCGCCATTTGGGCATTTGTGGTGCTGCTCAATAAGATAACCGCCCCCAAGGAGGAAAAATAAAGCAAAAGATCAAAAAAAAGGGGCGCCTATGGCGTCCCTTTTCAGTTGGCAAGAATGGCCGGCGTCATTTTGCAGGCTGCCGCGGCGCCCTTTTTGGCCCACGCCCAGGACGCCACATAAAAAGCCTTGCACAGCAAGGAGCAAGGCTTTGGGGCCCATGAAGCCCCGGCAAGCGGGGGCTTCATGGGTCCAAAAAAGTAATCGGGGCGGCGCCTTTGGGGATCGGACCGCCGGAAGCCGGTTTTGCCTACGGCAACCATTCCGGCGGCCAGAGAGGAACGGCCCCAGGACGAAAAAAGGCGCTATAGGATGGGCGTCTCCGGGGGATGCGATACCGCATCCCAGACGAGCTTATATTCTCCCGTGGCTTTTGTAAATTTGACAGCGACGGAATAGGTTGCCCTTGTCCCCATGGAAACCAGCGCGCTTGGCTGTTCCGGGCTTAATGTTACAATGCCTTCTTTTTTACTTCCATAGATTTCAATGCAAACCCTTCCTCTTGTCAGGTTCGTTGAAAAGGCAAACCGGTATTTTTCCCCTTGCGGGAGGCGAATCACCCTTTTTATCACGCCGTTGCAAGCGGAAAACTTGGCCTGTAGGCAGTTCTTCTTTTTTCCTAAACGGGGCGACTCCATATATAATTGGGCGGATTTTGCATTGATGACCAGGACCCCATTTTGATAAAGCACATAGCCTAGGCAAAACGCCACGGCTATGATCGTGCCCAGCATAAGCAATTCTCGCAAACGCCCACCTCCTTTTTATGGATTTTACAATAAAAATAAGGATAAATCCAGAGCAGGGTAAGGCTGGGCCCGGGCGTTGGTCGCCTGGGGGTAACGCCCCTAGGCCACCCCAGGGCGCTTCTTCCGTTGAACGCTTGCCGAGCCAGGGATGTGAGGATATCCCCTGCTTTTAATAGGGCGCGCACCTTCTATTGATGAAGCTAGACTTTTTGCAGACTCTGTCGGTTCCCTTTGCCAGAGTCCAGGCTTTACCGGTTGACAGGGAAGGTTTGTTGTGATAAACTTGGTTTATTCCTACAAACCAACCAGTTGAAGGGAGGGAAACCCATGGAGTTGAAGCTGTTTGAAGCGGAATACCGGTTTATGGATCTGATCTGGGAGCTGGAGCCCGTTAATTCCACCAAGCTGGCCAAGCTCTGCGAGGAGCGGCTGGGCTGGAAGAAGTCCACGGCTTATAATATGCTGCGCAAGCTGGCGGATAAGGGCCTGGTGCGCAATGAAAGCGCCACGGTGACCGCTCTGGTAAAGCGGGCGGCGGTGCAGCGGGCGGAGAGCGAGGCGCTGATGGAGCGGGCCTTTGGGGGGAGCGTCCCCCTGTTTGTGGCCACGCTGCTGGGGGGGCGGAAGCTGACCCGGGCGGAGGCGGAGGCCCTGAAGAGGATGATCGAGGAGGCGGCGGAATGAGCGACGCGGCCTTTATCACCCTGCTGAATATGTCCCTGACCGCCGGGTATGTGATCCTGGCCTTGCTATGCCTGCGGCTGCTCCTGCCCCGGGCGCCAAAGTGGCTGCTATACAGCCTTTGGGCATTGCCCTTATTCCGGCTTATCTGCCCGTTTAGCGTAGAAAGTATGCTGAGCCTCCTGCCCAGCGCCCAGCCCATTCCCACGGACATCACCCTGCAGGCCCTGCCCCAGATCCACAGCGGCATTCCGGCCCTCAATTCCGTGGTCAATCCGGCGTTGGCCCAGTCCGCCCCTGCGGCGGCGGCCAGCGTAAATCCCTTGCAGATCTGGTGCTTTGCCGGCAAGGCCCTGTGGCTGGTGGGCATGACCGCCCTATTGGGGTACGGAATCCTCAGCTATGTGCGCCTGCAAAGCCGGCTGCGCTTCGCCGTATGCGAAGGCGGCGTATACCGGGGCGACATGGTGCCGGAGCCTATGGTGTTGGGCTTTTTCCGGCCCCGGATCTACCTGCCCGGCCATGTATCCGGGACGGAATACATCCTGGCCCACGAGCGGGCCCACATCGCCCGCAAGGACCATTTGGTCAAGCCCCTGGCCTATGTTGTGTTGTGCGTCCATTGGTTCAATCCATTGGCATGGCTGGCCTTTCATTATATGGTGAAGGACATGGAAGGGGCTTGCGACGAGCAGGTGCTCCGAAACCAGGGCCCAGCCCAGCGGCAGGCCTATGCCAATTGCCTGCTGGAGATGGGCCTCAAGCGCAGCGGCTTGGCCGTGCCCTTGGCCTTTGGGGAAAGCGATGTGGCAGGCCGGATCAAACGGATCCTCCACTATAAAAAGCCGGCCTTCTGGCTGATCGCCCTGCTGCTGTTGGTGGCGGTGCTCCTGTGCGCCACCCTGTTGACCAACCCGAAAAGCGCCGCGGACAACACCGTGGGCATCATCGGCGGCGCAGACGGACCCACCAGCATCTGGATTTCCGATGGGGAAGGGGAGAACGCTCAGGCATATGGCTTGGTGCTCCAGCCCGAAGGGGGCGTGGTGGGGGTAAACCTACCTAACTTTGCCAGCCACCCTGTCACCCAGGCGGAGCCCGCCTTTTCCCATGGCCTGTCACTAGAGGAGCTTGCCGACATTACGCCCATCCCCCTGGTATTCGGCAACGAGGGGACCACCCCGCCGACCATCTCCATCCTGGTACACGATGGGGTGGAGGCGGAGGGCCTGACGCTACAGGAAACCCTCCTGGGGGAGGACGGCAGCATCTTGTATCGGGATGGAGCTGGAAACCCCTTGCTCCAGGAAGACCCCTTGACCTCGATGGAGGTCAAAGGCGGTCGGCAATATACCTACACCCTGGAACCTAGTCAATGGGACCTGCTGCGCTCCAGCCTTGGTCCCTACGATACCTTTCGGTGCTTCAGCCTTCAATATACCCAGAAGGGGACCCTGTATGAATGCTGCTTTGTATTGCGTACCCAGGAGGGTTTTGCGGTAAGCGGCGGCGATATGCCGGCCCAGACGGAGGATGCCGGTCCGGCGATCTACATCCATGCAGACGGCAGCGTAACGGGGATGGGCGTAGGCCTGGTGGAGTTTGGCCTGGAACAGGACGATACCCCGAACTATACCCTTACCAATCCGGAAGCCTGGGAGGACGCGCCCTTGGTCTACGCAGGCGGCGGGCTGGAGGTCTACGGGGAGGAGCCGGAGGCCATACAAAACCCCAGCGTCAGCTATGTGGCCATGGGGGAGGACGGCTCCATCCTATCTGCGGTTAGCCAGCCTGTGGAGGCCCGGTTGGAAGGAGATCATGCCACGCTGTTCTTGGACGCCGGCGACTACGCCAAGGAACATCCGGAGGCGCTGGAAGGCCGGGGATTGCGCTGCTACTGCTTCTCCTGGCAGGACGGGGAAGGGAACTGGCGTTCCGTCCGGTTTGCCCTGCGGGTGGCGGAGGCGGAAACGGTTGAAGCATCCCTGGAGGCGGTACAGCAACGCCTGGCAGAGCTTGGCTACCTTGCTAAGGATAGGCTGACCGGCCAATATGACCAGGCCACAAAGGCGGCCGTGCTGGGATTCCAGCAGCAGATAAACGCCGCAGGGCTGGCGAACCCTCCCTTGGAGGAGGACGGGATCCTGGGGGCGGAGACCAGCCGGCTGCTGTTTAGCCAGCTGGCGCCGCCAGCCTAGAGAAAAGCGCCGGGGCCTCCGGGGGGGGCGGCGGGCGCGCACAGCGCGCACAAAGCAGGGGCCTTCGGCCCCCGCTTCAGCCTGTTGAAAAACCCCCGGGGGTTCGGGGACGCAATGCAGTTCGCAAAGGTCGCGCTGCGTCGGCCCGTGGGGCCTTCCTGGCGC
>UQOG01000040.1 GCA_900542615.1 uncultured Eubacteriales bacterium
CATGATGAAGGAAAGCACGATGATGAAAAGGCTGCCGATCAGGCTCACCGCCCATACGGGGATGCTTTCGAGAAAGCCCAGATCCCGCACCGCCGCATCCAACTCCGCAGGCAAGGAAATGGGCGTTGCCGCCCCCATGCCAGATGCGTTCATGATGGTGGTGATCATGCCCTGTACGATTTGGAACAGGGCCATCATCAGTTCCATGCCATAGGTCACCACGCCTTTTGCCAGGGCAAAGCGGACGAACATCTTAAAGGCAACCTCCGGCCGCTTAACCTCTGCAAAGTTACCGCAGGTCTTAATGACCCCGGCCAAAAAGAACAACACCAGCAGCGCATAGCCAATAGCCTGTAACGCTCCATGGATACGCACCACCACAGACCAGATCCCGCCTCCTTTGAAGGTTTCGGGGCTTTGGGCAATCAGCTGCCAGATCTCCGCCAGCTTTTCGTTCCAGGTATTCAGCGCGTTGGCAATATTGTCTAAAATCCAGTTCCCGCTGTTCAAATCACATCACGTCCTTCCTGCGGGCTTGCCGTCACCGATCGCGCGTATCCGTGGCTTTCGGCGGACGCTCCTTCATGACGCCGTATATATCGTCCACGTAGAAGCGGTTTACGAAAGGGTTATAAATGGCGCTGCATTTTACGCCGTTATATTCCGCAAGGTAGCGGTTGTCTCCCATGCGCTCCAATATGGTGGCCTCGGCCAGCTCCCCGCCCAGGGAATGGATATGCATGGGTTCTTTCAAAGGGTACATGGGGTTACCTCCTGTGAAGAAAATTGAGGCGTCCTCCGATTCCCGAAGGACGCCGTAAGATTTACCCTGTAATCAAATCGAGAATCTCCTTGGCAAAGCAGATGATAATGCCGCCCGCCACGGTGAGGAAGCCTGTGGCCCGCTGAGAGGCGTCATGGCTTTTGAGGGAAAGCCCTACCTGGACGATGCCAAAGGCCAGGATGATCATGCCGATGGCCTTGATAAGGCTGAAGATAAAGCTGGAAAGGTTGTTGACCACCGTGAGGGGATCGTCTGTGGCCAGGGCGGTGACGCTGCACATGAGGCATAGGGTCAGCGCGCAGAACAGGGCGAATACACGCCGCTGGTATGGGTGTAAGTTCATGATGCGTTGTCCTCCAGTTCATAGATTTCTTGCAGTTCCGCTTCGGAATATACTTCGTAGTCGCCGGTTTCCCCCGCTAAGAACAGGGAGCCGGGGTCCATGGCCTTGGGCGCCTGGCCGTGAACATAGGGCGGCGCGCCCCCGTCTGCGGTCCAGGCAATGTTGGGGTGCTGCATTAGGTCGTATTTTTCGTCGATTACCCCATATTCGCCCCGGATGAATAGGATCGCCTTGCGGTTGTCCAGCATTCGCACCTCATCCGGCATCAAAAGTTCCCGCCCGCTCAGGTTGGTATTGGTAGAGTAGGAACCGTTGCGGCCCCTGCTTTTCCCATAGGTGTCCAGGTAGATGCTCTCCTTTCCCAACAGCTTAGAGATCATCTCATGGGTGCCCGGCTCGTTCCCGCCCAGGTATAGTAGTTCGTCGCAGTTGCCTACGATGCTTTCCCATTGCTTTTCATACAGGGCCTTGAGCTGGGCTATGTTTTGCAGGATGATGGATACGCTGATCTCCCGGGAGCGCATGACGGCAAGGAGCTTGTCAAACTCGTCCGGTAGGGCCACGTTGCTGAATTCATCCATGAGGAAATGAACGTGAACGGGGAGCCGGCCGCCGTATTGGAAATCCGCCAGGTGGAACAGCTCCTGGAACAGCTGGGTATAGAGCATCCCGATCAGGAAATTGAAGCTGCTGTCATTGTCGGGCAGGATGGCGAACAACACCCCCTTTCGTTCTCCCAGGGCGGGCAGGTTCAGTTCATCGTAGGCGGTTAGGGAAGCCAGCTGGGGAAGATTGAACGCGGAAAGCCGGACGGCCAGGGAGATGTTGATGGAAGCGGCGGTTTTGCCGGGGGCTTGCTTATATACCGCGTACTGCTTTACGGCGATATGCTCCGGCTCCCGCATTGCCAGCCTTTCAAAGAGCTGGTCGATCACGCTTTCATAGCCTGGGGCGTCCTCCTCGCTGGCCGCGGCTGCGGCCAGCATCTCCATGACCGTGGAAAAGTTCTGCTCCTCGGGCGGGGCTTCATATATGAGGTATAGGATCAACGCCTCTAATAGGGCGGTTTCGGCCCGTTCCCAGAAAGGGTCGTTGCTCTGGCTGCCCTTGGGGGTCGTGTTGCGGATCAGATTCGTTACCAATTTTAAAACGTCGTTGGCGTCCCGGATATAGGCAAGGGGGTTATAGCCATGGCTGCGCCCCATATTGATCAGATCCAGTATGCGCACGTCATACCCCTTTTTCTCGAACAGATGGCCCGTATCCCGGCAAATCTCCCCCTTGGGGTCCAGGATCACCAGGGAGGTATTGCACTGCATGGCGTTGGGCTTGGCATAGAAGCGAGTCTTGCCTGCGCCGCTGCCGCCCACCACAATGGTGTTGAGATTTCGCCGGTGCTTGCGGCCGTTGAAGCTCATACGGACATGCTGGGTGAATAGCTTGTTGTGCATTGGCTGCGTACGATCCGCATAGTTGCGGCACAGGGCCCGGGGATCGCCCCAGCGGGCGGAGCCGTATTCCTCCAGCCGCCGGTAGTTTTTCCGGGAGGCAGCGTAAATCAACAGCCCCAGGCCATAGCTTAGCAGAAATAGCAGGATGATCCGCGGGGTATCCGCCGTCCAGGTAAGCCGGGACGGGTCGATCTCGGCCAGGCCCTTGAGCAGCCCCGGTAGCCCCTCCCCCAGCAGCGGGGCGGCCAGGATTGCCGCCCATATAACGGGAATTACCAGCAGGAGGAGGAAAATCCGGGCCATAGGGTCAGGCTGCCGCCGGTTCATCGGCTATCCCTCGCATCCCGCCGCCGCTGCCGCTTGGCAGGCGCGTCAATCACCGCCAGCATGGCCTCGTCCAGTTGGCCTGTATCCCGGCCCTGCTCCACCATGGCGTTGCGTTTTTCATTCAGCGTGCCGATGATCAGCCGCCGCTGGCTTTCATCCACTTCGATGATGTGTTTGGTTTCCATGGCTTCCTTCCTAACGCTCCGGGGTATCCTGCTGCTTTTCCCGGGGATTGACTAACCTGTCCAGGTTCCGGTCCATGCGCCGCTCTATGAGCCAGGCGACTTGCCGGATGTCCGCCAAAACCGCCCGCTTGGCCTTGGGCTCCAGATTGGCGTATGTTTCGGGGATGCGGTCGGGATAGCGGGGCTCCATATGATAGCGGCTGCACAGGATATTGGCCACGCAATCGCATAGGAAAGTGCTTTGGCAGCCGCTCTCCCTTGCCAATTCCCGGGCGGCGCTGAAAAACAGCGCCTTGCCCTCTAAGCCACGGGCCACGTTCACCACGCCTTGTTCGGGGAGATAGACTGCCCCGACCGTTGCGGGAACCTCCTCCGAAAGGCATACCGGCACAGGCGTATCCGTTAACAGGGCTTTGATGCGGTTGTATTCCCCATGGATAGGCCGCTGCTTTATGGCGCGGCCCGTGGTCTGCCTCACATCAAAGACCTTTCGAATGCGCATAAACACGCCGGTGGCGCCATCCTCCCGGACATATTCCCGGCCCCGAGCCAGGAGGGAAAGGGCTTGCTCGCCAGGCCGAATGGAGCGGCCCATTCGCTTCCATTCCTCGAAGGTGTGGACGCGGGCCGCCTTCGGGTATCTCTCCATGAGGATCAGCGTATTCGCAGCGCTTTCCCCTCCCAACCGGGCCTGGGTTTCGATGAATTGCCGCAGGGCGGCAGGATCGGACAGCGCCCGGCCGGCAACCTGGTCTGCCAGGGCATACAATTCCTCCCGCTGGGCTTTCTGCGCTGCTGCCCACGTCTCCTTGTCCATGGGCTGCCGCTGCTCCGGCTTGGGTGGGATTTCCCGCATCACTTCTTCCAATAGGGCGTCGTAGTTTTCCCGGGTCGTTTCCATATGCAATTACCTCCCTTTGGTTTGTTTTGCTTTCTTTTTCGGCGAGTGCTGCTGCGTATGCGGCGGCCGCTGCTTTTGCCGGGCGTGTATTTCTTTCGCCGTCCGTTCCGCCTGGAGCTCCCGGATCGCCTGGCGCACCGAGGGCCGCCGTTCAATATCCCTGCCGGTACTGCCTTTGGAGCCGGAGGTACGCCCGGACGGAGGCGGGGCCGTCCGCCGGGCCGTGGTAGGGTTTTCATTGGCGGCTGGTTCCGGGCGGGATTGGCCCAGCATCTCCCTTAACTCTCCATCGCCCACCGTATGGGCCTTGTCCGAAGCCGGGTCGGGCCGCGCCGGTTGCTTTGCGCCGCCGGCGTTCTGCCCGGGCTGCGTTTGCTCCGCCGTCAGCTTCCGGGCCTTTATGATGTCCTCCCGTATCTTCTCCACATCCACCGCGGAAAGGGCGAACCGATCGGCGATCCGGTTTACCCGGGCTGCGTCCTCGGCGCTCACCACGATGTCGCACAGCCCGTCCGGGTTGCGCTTATCCACCACGGCGGCATATAGGACGCCGTACTTCTTGGCCTCCTGGGCAAAGGCCCGCAGCTCCCGCTGCTGGATGACGAACACCTGGGTGGGCTTGCCTCGAAAGCTGCGCATTCGGGTCTTGCCGCTGACCCGTTTTTCATCCTTGAGCGCCGCGATAAGAAACGCCGCAAGGGATACCGCCGCTTTCCCGCTCAGATTGGCCACGCACTCAACGCCTTTCACGGTCACGTTGGTGGCCATATTCACGATTTGTTCCGCTGCTTCGCCCGTCTGGCTCATGGAATAACACCTCCGTTTCTTGTTGCTTGGCTTTTTTAAGATTCTCCTTGATCTGTACGGATCGGATGAGGATGGCGTCGCACAGGCGTATCTCCGCCCGCAATGCTTTCAGCTGGCCGTGGATGGCATGGAGCCGTGCCTCGATTCCCTCCTTTCGTTCCCCTTGAAGGCCCTTGTGCCGCCGCGCATTTTGAAGCTGTTTGCGCTCCATGCACAGCAGCAGGATGCGCCCGTCGGAATCCGCCCGGTGGGCCGCCAGCTGCTGTGCAGTATCGATGGCATATTGGTGGAGAAATTGCGCTTGCCGGGAAATGGCCTGCATGTAGCGAAGATCCTCCCGCAAAACGAAGGGCGCGGGGCTATCTTGCCGCCGCGCCTTTCGCAGTAACATAAGGTAGTGATAGTACAGGGCCCGCAGGCCCTTCCAGGTGATTTTACACAGGCGGAACGGCCCTTGTATCCGGACCCGCCGGGGCTGTGCAGGCCGCGCCAGGGACGAAGCGGGGCGCCTTTGCCCCAGGATGCGGTTTCGGATGGCTTCCTCCGTATATGCGTCCCCCAGGGAGCGAAGGCGCACAAAGCGTTCCTTCCCGGGCGGGCGCACCGCCGTATGCTTTACGCCGGTTTTGATCCCATACCCCTGCTGCCGAAGGTTGGAAAGGAAGGCGTTCCAGGTCATGCTTTGGGCGATGGCCCTGTCCACATCCGCCCGGATGGCGCTACGCCAGGTGGGGGCTCCGGCCCGCTCTGCCATCCATTGCCCATAGTGTTGGCTGCGGCCGTTCTCTTGGGCGATTACCGATAGGCCTCGCAACCGGCAAAGATCATCCGACACCCGGCGCATTTGGGCATATGTGGCCTTATTGGCGTAGAACCGCTTGCCATCCACGCAGGATACGGAATTGAGGATAAAATGGTTGTGCAGGACGCCGGTGTTCAAATGGGTGGCGATTACCACCTCAAAGCGGTCGCCCCAAAGCCGGTTTGCCAGCTCCACGCCGATTTCATGGGCCTGTTCCGGTGTGACCTCCCCCGGCTTGAAGGATTGGTAGCCATGGAATAAAACGATGCCGCCTTCCTTTTGAAAACGGCGCTTGGTCAGGGCCATGGCCTCCCGGGCGCTTTGGGGGTCGCACCGGATGCCACTGACGTAATACTGATAATCGGTCTTTTCCCCGTCCGTCACATAGTTGATGGTATTGCCCATGCCCTGCGCTGCCGCCTGTTCCATGGCATATTGTAGCGTATCTGAGAAACACGGGAAGTCCCCTTGCTCCCAAGCTGGATTGTAGGTTTTCTCCTGGTCTTTGATATACGCGATTGCCCGATCCAGACGTCCCCGGATGGGCCAGATGGCGGTAGTGGCCATATGCATTCTCCTAAATAAAAAGGCAGCATGTTTCGATGCTGCCTATGCCATGCGGCTGTTTGCTTTTTATCCCTCCCGTTGGGTCCGCTGCCGGTCCCGCGCCAACGCTTTTTCCCAGGTGCGGATGGTTTCCCTTTTTAGGAAGGCATACATGGGCTGGTAATCCTCGTTCCGATCATATTCCTCCAGGGCGGCGTAGTAGTCCCGCTTATCCTCATCATATACGATGAGGGGCGGATGATCGCGGGTCATGAGCAGGTAATTTAGGAGCGTCCTGCCAACACGTCCATTGCCGTCTGCAAAAGGATGGATGTATTCAAACCGCACATGGAAATAGGTGGCGATTTTCAAGGGGTCCTTCCCCGCCAACTCCTGGAGGGTGGCCAACAGTTCCTGCATGTCGTGCTCCACATTCTCCGGCAAAGAGCCAACCTCTTCCATGCCCGTTACATAATCGTGCTTTTTGAACGCGCCCGGCCGCTCCCCTTGTTGGATATAGCGGTTTTCGTCGTAGGTTCCCGCCGTTAAGATGGCATGTGTTTCTTTGATAAGCGCTATGGTAATGGGCTTCCGGGCAATGATACGGGGTTTTAAGAAATCATAACAGAGCTTTTGATTCCGCTGCTCGAATATGGTCCGTGGGCTGCCCGTAAAATTGACCACCCGCCCATTTTCAAAGATTTCGCGGGTATCATGATAGGAGATTTCCGGATTCTCTATCTTCCCGGAATGATAGGCAAACAGAATGCGAAACGAATCCAGCCTAAGATCAATATCCGCTTCCGTCCCAATGGCATATTGTTGCCATAGCCTTACAATCTGTGCGTATTCGTCCATGCGCATTCCCTTCTTTACCCGTTTTATGCTTCCTATTATATCATAGCTACTATGGCTTTTCAGAACGCAAATTTTGTTGCTTCCTGTCAGGTTCCTATGTTCCTCTGCTGTATTTTTTCCGGTAGGGTAAAAGCCGCTTGTATCTCCAAAATAGCCTTGCGCAATGCGTTTGCGTTTTCATGGTATTCCTCCATAAGAAAAAAGCCCGTGCTATTGGCGCGGGCTGCGATTTGGTTCATATTCACGCCAATGGCGTACAGTTGGCGTAAGAGTGCATGGTATTCGATAGGCGGCAGCTCCTTGGGCCGCTGCCCGCTGATCAGCAGGCGCAGATATGCCTCCTGGGAAAGGCCGGATTTTTGCACATGCCCTTTCAGCTGCCGCCACTCCCCTTCGTTGAGACGGAAGGTGACTTTTCTATTGCGTTTGAGCATAGGTTCTCCTTTGAATTTTAGCGAGACAGGCATAGATACATGAACAGCCGTTCTCTAAGGAGCTCGCTGATCAAGCAGACGAGCCCATCTTCGCTGTTGTCTCTGAAATAGGTATCGAATGCCTCATAGTAGCGTTTTCTGTCCGAATACTTCACATTGATTGGCGGGTAGCCGCTCTGCATCAGCATGAGGTTCAAAATCAGCCGTCCCGTTCGGCCATTGCCATCTACAAAGGGATGGATACCCTCAAAATTAAGATGAAACCATGCTGCGCGCCCAATGGGATGCAGGTTTGTGTTGCCTGTAAATGCAGCAATTAGATTTTCCATCTGTTCCGGTATAAGAACCGGGTCGGGCGGCACATGGTAAGCGCCCATGATGCGCACTGGAATACGCCGGTATATGCCCCGATCCGCCGGCCTGTCCATCAAGACAAGGGTGTGGATCTGCTTAATAATACTTTCCGAAAAGGGAATTTGCTTCTTCACCAAATCCTGCACATAAAGGAAAGCATCTTTGTGGCCGATGGCTTCCAGGTGGTCTTTTAGCGGCTTTTTGTCTATTGTGATGCCTTCCAACACCAGGGCGGTTTCCTGAAGGGTCAGCGTATTGCCTTCTATTGCGTTGGAATGATAGGTGTATTCCACCAAGAATTCCTCCTGAAGCCGTTTAAGCTCTCCCTTTGTAAGCGGGCGTCGTTGGTCCAATTCTGCTTTGAGGGCATCAATTTCAGCAAAGCGTTCCGCATAGGGGCTATCCTTCCGATGATAGCGGGTAGCGCGGCCGTCAACCGGCTTCTCAGCATTCCCGGGAATAAGCCAAGTACGGCCTTTGCGAACCGCGCCACGGATCTTTCCTTGCTGGCACAAAGCGCGGACACGGCGATCCGAAATTCCCCATTGCGCCGCCATTTGCATAACGGATTTATATTCCACGGCAATACACCACCATTTCTTTTTATGGATAGTATACCCACTTATCGGAACAATAGCAACGTGTTCTTTGGCCTATTCGGAATAATAGGTTTTTCCTTGAAGCTGTTAGAGAATTAGGTTCTCCCCAAATATCGACAATTCGCCCCATATACCGCTTGTAGGATGCTGTGTTATATGCTGAGATAGTAACAGAATACGCCAGGAAAGGGCAAGGGCCATCGTTTCATTACAATTGTGCGCGGCTTGACGCTCATGATTTGTTAGGATAAAATAGCCCTAGAAGCCAAGAAAGAATAGGAAGGTGCGCATTATGCCAGTATTAAGTATGTTTTTTGGTATCATTGTCCGCATGTATCAAGAAGCAGGCCGAAAGCATAATGTACCCCATATCCATGCCGAATATTCTGGAGATGAGGTCGTAGTTGCTCTGGACGGAACGGTCCTTGAAGGCGCTATCCCGAAATCCAAGATGAAACTATTAGAAGCCTGGATGGAGATACACAGGGAGGATCTTGAAGCAAATTGGAAACTCCTTTCCAATGGTGAGCAGTTTTTTCGCATTGATCCTTTGAAATAAGGGGGGAATTAGGATGCTACAGCCGAAATTAGTAAAGATAGAACCCGTAGAGCCGAATAAACTCCGTTTGTTTTATGAAACCGGAGAAGTAAAGCTCTTTGATGTAGCGCCGTATATTAAGGGTTCGTGGTATGGGGAATTGAAAGACCCGTCCTATTTCAAAACCGTGCGGATATTACCCGGCGGCACGGGAATCGAGTGGGGAAATGGGCAAGATATTGCGCCGCATGAGTTGTACGAAGAAAGCATCTGCACCCAATAACGGATGGTTTACAGAAACAAGGACAAAAGCTTTCCCACGGGAGGGCTTTTCTTTTTTGCTAACCGGGCCGGGGTTTTAGGGGCTTGGCCCCTAACAAGGGAATCATGCTGGCAGGATTCAATGCTTGCTACGACAGCGCAGGGCGCTGTCCCGATACCAGCCGGGGCAGGGGCTTACCCAACGAGGCCCTATCTGCCATGACCCTTGTCCGGCCGTTTCGGTTCCCGCGCCTGGATGCCGCCCAGGCCCTTTTGCGCCATGAGCTGGGCGTTGTAGTCCTTACCGGCCGGGAAACGGGCTTCTACATAGAAGTCCGGCGGCAGCCGCTCCCGTATGGCCGCTGCCGCCATGTGCCCGCCCCGGTCGTTGTCCAGGCAGAGGATGATCTTGCGCGCCTGAGGGTGGGTGGAAAGGTATTGCTCCAGGGCCATAGGCAAAGCCGGGGTGTCCTTGGCTGGGGCATATACCCCGGAAAGGGACAGATAGCTTGCCCGTTGCCATGGCTGCCCCGATTCCATCGCCAGGGTGATATAGGATAGCAGGTCGATGGCACTCTCGAACACATGCAGCGTATCCGAAGGGGCCTTGGCCGCCATGTGAAAGGCATACCGCTTGTCGCTTCCATCCGCATCCCGCAGGAAGGTGGAGCCGGGATCGCTGCTGCGGATAAAGCCATAGCGGGGAACGCCCGCGCCGTCAAAGCCCACAAACACGCAGTTGTGGCGTTTGTCCTCATATAGCGTTCCCGCCCGGATGCAACCTCGCAGCAGGGGCAAGGCAATGCCGCGCCCCGTCAGATAGGCGAGGACGCGGCGATTATCCCGGTTCCTTTGGGGCAGCTGGAAGGACAGCGGCGGTTTTCCATCAGGGGATTGGCGGCGGGGCGGCGTAGGCTCCGGCATTTGCCCCATGCAGTCCATCAGGTGCAATACAGCCGCCTGAAATCCCATGCCCCGCACTTTAATCAGATAATCCAACGCACTGCGGCCGCCTATCCCCTGGGACCACCAGCACCATTTCCCATTGCTAATCTTCAGGCTGTCGTGGGTGCGCGTAGCGTAAACGCCCCGGGAAACGCGCACCAATTCCTGGGGATCGTACCGCTCCAGATAGGCGAGCAGATCCAAGCGCTTTACCCTGGCAACCGTATCCCTGGGTATCCATTGACTTTTCATCTTACATATTCCTCCCTTGCTTGCAAAGGCGTTTCCTCCCGATCGATCTCTGTATCCTGTACCCGGTCTGCATGGGTTTTCAGCTTCAAGGCCGCATCCAAGGCAATGAGCCGTTGGGATTTTTCCGTCAGCTCCGCCTCCTGGGGGAAAGGCTGTTCCGCATCCGCTTCCAGGATTTGCTGCTCCTGCTTCAAGGCGTCGATTTTGCAATCTGCCGCCTTGACGGATGGGGCCAGCCGCTCCAGCTGATGTTCCAGACGCTGGATATTGCCTATGGCAGTATCTCCAAGCTCCACAGAATAGGAGCCTTCGCCCTTTAGAATGGCGGTAAACTGCATATTCGCATATGCCAACAGCAGCCGGAAGCCCCTGTATGCCCCAATTTCCCTGGGGGCGGGGGCGGTCTTGGCCTGGCAGGCGGAAAGGAGCGCAGCGCCGGCATCCTTTCGTTCCGCATACCGGGTCCCGCAGATGGTCATGGAAAAATCCCCGGCCTTGTTTTGCATGTAGCTTGCATGGTCGGCTGCAAGCTTTTCCCTGGCCTGTTCATAGGACTGGATCTCCAAGGGGATGCGCTGCAAGCGGCTCTGCATCTCAAACCGTTGGTTCATATGGCTGGCGCGCAGCAGCTTCAGCTTGGAGATTTCCATCTCTAAATCCATCCGTTCCTTGATCCGGGGATCGCCGGTGGCCAGGGATTTGACCTCCGCATAGGACAAGGTCTGCTCGTCCATATCCTCGCAGGAGCGGGCCGGGGAACGGCTGGTCATCACCTGGGAAATAAACCGTTGCTTGGCTTCCAGGGTGGCCCACATGTAGGCGTCAAAGGTGTCCTTGGTCACGTAGCGGTAAATATGGACGGTGGCGTTTTGATTGCCCTGCCGTATGATCCGGCCCTCCCGCTGCTCTATATCGGCCGGCCGCCAGGGACAATCCAAATGATGCTCGGCAACCAGCAGCCGCTGCACGTTGGTTCCAGCCCCCATCTTGGCGGTGGAGCCCAGCAGCACGCGTACCGCTCCGGAGCGTACCTTACTGAATAAGGTGGCCTTCTGGGCCTCGCTATCCGCATCGTGGATGAAGGCGATTTCCTGTTCCGGTATTCCGCCCCGGACCAGCTTTTCCTTTATATCCTGGTATACATGGAACCCCTCCCCCCTGGGAGTGGACAGGTCGCAGAACAGGAGCTGGGTCAACTTTTCCGCCGCCGTATCCCGCCAGATCCGCAGCACATGGTCTACGCAGGCGTTGGCCTTGCTCATGGGATCGTCCGGCAAAAGGCTGTTGAGCATCCGTTGATCCAGGGCCAACTTGCGCCCGTCGCCGGTGATGCGCAGCATATTATCCTCGGTGGGCTTGACGCTGCCCGCCCGCACCGCCTCCGCCCGATCCGCCAGGGATAGGAGCATATCCCGCTGGAATTTGCTGGGCTCCAATACCTCGGTGTGATATTCCACCTTGGGCACAGGCAGCTTGAGCATATCCGCCGTTTGAATATCCGCCACCTCCCGAAACATGCTGGTAAGCTCCGGCAGGTTAAAGAAGCGGGCAAACCGGGTTCTGAGCCGGAACCCGGTACCCTCCGGGGCCAATTCCATGGCGGTGATGGTTTCCCCGAAGGTGGAGGCCCAGGCGTCAAAATGGGCTAGGCCCCGCTGGACCAATGCGTCGTATTGGAGATACCGCTGCATGGTGTACATTTCCACCATGGTATTGGAAATGGGGGTGCCGGTGGCGAAGATTACGCCCCGGTTGCCGGTCAGGTCATCCAGGTAGCGGCACTTCATGAACATATCCGAGGACTTCTGGGCTTCGGCCTGGGAGATGCCCGCTACGTTCCGCATTTTGGAAAATGCGGCCAGGTTTTTAAAACTGTGGGCCTCATCCACAAACAGCCGGTCTACCCCCAGTTCCTCAAAGGTGATCACCCGGTCTTTGCGTTCCGTATGGTTCAGCCGCTCCAGCTTGGTTTGCAGCTGTTTCTTCGTCCGCTCCATCTGCTTGATGGTGAAGGGTTCCGCGTTTTTTGCCTTGGCCTCGGATATGCCCCGGATCACCTGGTCGATCTGTTCCGCAAGGTGCGCCTGCTGCCGTTCCTGGCTTACCGGCAGCTTTTCAAACTGGCTGTGGCCGATGATCACCGCGTCGTATTCCCCGGTGGCGATGCGGCTGAAAATCCTTTGGCGGTTCTGCCGCTCAAAATCCCGCCTGGTGGTTACCAGGATGTTGGCTGCGGGATAAAGCTGTAAAAACTCCCCGGCCCACTGATCCGTCAAGTGGTTGGGAACCACGAACATGGGCTTATGGCACAGGCCCAGGCGTCTAAGCTCCATGGCAGCCGCCGCCATGGTAAAGGTTTTGCCGCTGCCCACCACATGGCCCAGCAGGGTATTGCCGCCGTAGAGGATGCGGGCCACGGCGTTTTTCTGATGGGGCCGCAGCTGGATCTCCGGGTTCATGCCGTGGAACTGGATGTGGGAGCCATCGTATTCCCGGGGCCGGATGGCGTTGAATTTCTCATTGTAGCGCTTCACCAGCTGCTCCCGGCTCTCCGTGTCTTTCCATATCCAGCTCTGGAAAGCGTCCTGGATGGCCTGCTGCTTCTGTTGGGCGATGATGGTTTCCTTCTGGTTCAGCAGCCGGGTTTCCTTCCCGTCTATGGTGACGGTATCCAACACCCGCACATCCCGCAGGTTCAGGCACTCCTCCAGGATTTTATATGCGTTGACCCGATGGGTGCCGTATTTCAAGATGGCATTGTTGTTATCGAAGTCCGCGCTTTTCCCGGTCACGCTCCAAATGGCGGTATAGGGGGAAAACAGCACCTTGATCTTGTTTCGCCGGTAAGAGGGGGTGTTGAGCAGGCCATACATGAATGTTTCCACCACCTCTGGGGGAATCCAGGTGGAGCCCAGGCGCACTTCGATATCCCCGGCCTCCAGATCCTTTGGCTGCACAGCTTGGAGGGCCAAGATCTGGGCTTGAAGGGTTTGCAGGGTTTCCGGCTCCGGCTGGGGCGAATGCCGGGTTAAACCCTCCAGCAGGGCGTTTGCCTGCCGCAGCTTATGGCGCACATCGCCGGAAAGGTATGCGTCTGCCGTAAGGAAGGGGAGGCTGCGGATGTCAAAGGCCGCCCAGTCCATATCCGAAGGATCAAGGCTGCCCAAGTCCCGGTAGATATGGCCTTGGAGCTGTTGGATAAGGGCTGCTTCCTCCAGGCCGGTGAGCGCCGCCATGTATGCTATATCCACCCGCGCCCGTTCACCAATGGACAGGGCCAGGGCTTCTTCCGGAGTGTCCACATGGGAGACGGGGGTTTGGGCGCGGATGGTGCGCCGGGTGAACATGGCGGCCTTATGCTGAAATTTCCCCTCCTCATCCAGCACTTCCAGGGAGCAAAGCAGGGGATAGGAGGCGTCATCCCGAAAGGCCGATTTGTTGCCCCGGCTGGTGATGCGGCCATATTGCTCCACAAACCTGTCATACAGGGCGTTGAGCCGTTCCTGTTCCTGGCGTATGCGGGCTTCCGGGTGGTTTTCCAGCTGATATTGCATAAGCCTGCGGGTGCATTCCCGAAGGCCGATCATGGCCCGTATGCGGGCCAGGGCGGTGGCCGAGGCGGCGGCGGGCTGCATTTGGCTATCCATCCGATAGTAGAGATTTCCTTCTAACAGTCCGAAGCTGAAGTTGGGAATGGAAGGGTCGGCGGGCAGCCATTCGCCTTGCTCCCCGGCCTCTTCCAGCTCCCAGGATTGGATTTGGCCCCGGATATGGGAAATCGCCTCTGCAAGCTGCGCTGCCAGGTCCTTGCCCTCCAGGGGCAGACAGGCGGTTTCATTTTCATTGCCGTACATATTCTTACACCAGGCCATGCGGCCTAGCAGCATTTCTGGATGAGATAAGAAATAGCTGTTGATGGGAATGCCATCTTCCGTTTGCCCCAGGTGTAACCATTCGGGTTGCGATAGAATAGGCCGCTCCCGTTTGCGCAAAAACAGAATGTCTGCGGTCACCTCAGTATTGGCATTAGCGGCAAAAGCGTTGTTGGGCAAACGGATGGCCCCCAGCAGCTCCGCCCGCTCCGCAAGGTATCTTCGTACCTTTTCATCCTGCTTATCCAGCGTGCCCTTGCTGGTGATGAAGGCGACGACGCCGCCGGGCCGCACCTTGTCTATGGCCTTGGATAGCGATAGGTAATCCTTTGAAGTTATCTTCGGATTTTCCCCCGCTCCACACCG
>UQOG01000041.1 GCA_900542615.1 uncultured Eubacteriales bacterium
GCCCCCGGGCCGCCAAACGCCGCCGCCCCCCGCGGGACGCCGGATTTTCTGCCGGCCGCAAAAACATGCCGCAGCCTTTGTTGCCGGCAAAGGCTGCGGCGTTGCGCCCCACGAGCGGCGCGCCAGCGGCAGGAACGGATGTGGGGGCGGGAGCGGGTTCATGAGGCGGGGAAAGGCTTGGGCAGCAAAGGGCGCCCTGGCTGCGAAAACGCAAAGGGGACGAGGGGAGCGACAATAGGCGGCGTCCGCCGTTTGTTCCAGGCTGGGAAGCGGGTAAGCTCATTTTTTTTGCGCAAAAAAGGAAAAAGTATCGCCGCTGATCCAAAACCCAACATAAAATACCGCCGCCGGCGCAAACTAGCATCAGCAAATAACAGGAGGGTCAACATGACCAAAGGAAAGCGGTATTTATTTTTTATTTTGTTGGGGGTGGCCCTGCTGGCGGCCTCCCTGCTGTTGTATCTGGGCTTTGCCCAGCAGCGGAGCGCCCCGTCCGGGGGCTCCAAGTTCGTATATCAAGAGGATGGGTAAGGCCATGGGGGATACCGGCTTTAGCGCCCTGCCATCCGGGGATCCGGCGGGCCCGCTCCATACGGAGCGGGAGATCCGTTACCGGCCCCATACGGCCCGGGTCTATGCCAGGGGAAAGGCGCCTGGGGCAACCGGTCAAGGCCCGGCCCAGGAACAAACAAGATAAGGAGCGTATATACATGGGAAACAACGAAACGGCCCGGCAAAAGCAATACCAACAGCGGGTCAATGAAAAGATGCCCCGCCGCAACATTGCCCTGCAATGCCTGCGGGCCTTTGTATCCGGGGGGCTGATCTGCTGCATCGGCCAGGTGGTGCGAGATTTTGGTGAAAGAAGCCTGGCCCTGCAAGGGGACGATGTGGCGGCCTTTACCTCCATCGTCATGGTGTTCCTGGGGGCTACCCTTACGGGCCTGGGGGTCTATGACCAGATCGGCGCCTGGGCAGGGGCGGGAAGCATCGTGCCCATTACGGGCTTTGCCAATTCCATCGTATCCCCTGCCATGGAATTCAAGCGGGAAGGATATGTGATGGGGGTGGGGGCCAAGCTGTTTTCCATCGCGGGGCCGGTGCTGGTATACGGCATTAGCGCCTCCGTTCTTGTGGGGCTGCTCACCTGCCTGCTGGTGTAAAGGAGGGCTTATGAAAAGCAAGCGCGCAGGGAAACAGACCCTGCTTTTTACAGAGCCTCCCCGGGTAATCGCCTCGGCGGCCATCGTGGGGGAGTTGGAAGGCCAAGGCCCCTTGGGCGGCTATTTTGACGAGGTGCTCACGGACGATACCTGGGGGGAGGAAAGCTGGGAAAAAGCGGAACGCAAAATGTTCGAGCAGTCCGTGCGCCGGGCCCTGGATAAGATCGGGCTGGAAAGCGGCGACATGGATTGCCTGCTGGGCGGCGACCTGCTCAACCAGATCATCTCCGCCAACTTTGCCGCCCGGGAGCTGAAGACGCCCTTCTTAGGCTTGTACGGCGCCTGCTCCACCATGGCGGAAAGCCTGCTCATCGGCAGTATGCTCATCGATGGAGGCTATGCCGGCCGGGTGGCCTGCGCGGCCACCAGCCATTTCTGCACGGCGGAGCGCCAATTCCGTTCCCCTCTGGAAATGGGCGGCCAGACCACCCCTACCGCCCAGCGCACCGTTACCGGGGCGGGCAGCAGCATTTTGGCCTATGAAGGCTATACCGGTAAGATGCTCTATGGCAACGTATTCATCACCGCCGCCACCATCGGCCGGGTGGTGGACCTGGGGATCACGGACACCACCAACATGGGAGCGGCCATGGCTCCGGCTGCGGCGGATACCCTTTGCGCCCACCTGAGCGAGACTGGACGCAGCATACGGGACTATGACCTGATCGTCACCGGGGATCTGGGCAGCTTCGGCAGCGAAATGTTCCTGGAGCTGTGCCGGGACAATGGAGTGGACGCCAGCCGGCGGCACATGGATTGCGGAAATCTGATCTTTTCCAGCAAGCAAAAGGTGGATTGCGGCGGCAGCGGATGCGGCTGCTCCGCCAGCGTGCTGAACGGATACCTGCTCAACCGGATTGAGCAGGGGGATCTGCGGCGGATCCTGTTTATGGCCACAGGCGCCCTGATGAGCCCCACCAGCGGGATGCAGAGCGACAGCATTCCCGGCATTGCCCACGGGGTGGTGCTGGAACGGAAATAGGGAGGGAGAATCCATGCAATATCTATGGGCCTTTGCGGTGGGAGGCGGCATCTGTGTCATCGGGCAGCTGCTCATTAGCCTGACCCGCCTGACCCCCGCCAGGATCCTGGTGATCTTCGTGACCACTGGGGTGGTGCTTACGGCGCTGGGGGTCTACGAGCCCCTGGTGGAGTTGGCCGGAGCCGGCGCCACCGTCCCCCTGACGGGCTTCGGCTATGCCCTGGGCACCGGCGCCATGGAGGGCGCCATGGAAAACGGTTGGCTGGGCGCCTTTACCGGCGGCATTTCTGCCACCGCCGGCGGCGTGGCCGCAGCCATCCTGTTCGGCTACCTCAACGCCCTGCTGTTCAACCCGAAAGCCAAGAAATAAGCTTCCCTTCCGGTAGCGGCCCAGAGAATATGCTTGACCGCAGGGCCCGGCAATATCTTGCCGGGCCCTGGCCTTTGCACTTCTCCAGCCATCCGGGGGGGGCGGCGGTTCCCGGGCCGCTTGCGCGGCCCGGGAACATGCCCCGCGGCCTTCGGCCGCGGGGCCGGCGCGCTGCCCGCGCCCGCCGCCCCCCCGCTGGTACGACGGGGGTTCCGCTTCCTTTGGGGCGAAAGGGGGGCCAAAGAAAAACGCCCCGGAAAGACCGGGGCGAAGTATACGGGAGAAGGGGAGCGGCTTATTGGATGGCCGCGTCCGTGGCCGGGAGGAACAGGGAGGGGTTCACCAATTCGGTGCCGCCGTCCTCGGTCTCCCGGATCTCATAGGCGGGATCCAGGACCGTGCCGGGCACATAACCCGGCCATACATAGTAGGTCAGGTCGTGGGCGTTGTACTTGCTGGTGGCGATCTCCTTGGTATCCACCACGGCCCCATCCTTCAGGTAAGTGGCATAGCTCTTGTAGATATAGCCGTTTTTGGCGCTCTTATATACCATCCAGAAGGGGGCGGTGATCCAGGATTTGGCCTCATACACCGGGGTTTCCGAGGGCTTGATGGTCTCCACCAGCTCGGAGGACAGCTCAATGGTGTCGAAGGTATCCGGGAAGGGCTGGCCGTAGATCTGGCAGTTGACGGTGTAATCCTCGGTGTTCACCCAGGTGAAAACATAGACCGGGCTTTCGGTGTTGTTCTTCCAGGTGAAGTCGATGGTGCCGGTGTTGATGGTGGCGTCCAAGCCCCCCTCGATATACCCGCTTACCGAGGAATGGTTCCGCCGGTAGGTAATTTCCAGGTCGCTTTTGAGCACCGCGTTGTATACGGTGGTGGAGATCTGGCATACGCCGCCGCCGGGCTGATCCTCGGTGCCGGAGCCGCCGCCGATCACCGCCGGGGCCAGCTTCCAGCCGGTGCTTTCATAGCGGTCCCCCAGGATGGTGTTGGCGGAATATTCTTCCCCGGGCTGCAACACGATGCCATAGGACAGGCCCGTGGCCTTTTTCAGGTTAAATACCCGGTTGGTATTGCGGCGGGTGCTTTCATAGGAGGTGGAGGCGCTGCCCCGGAGCACCAGGGTCTCCTTGAGGGTCTCCACGGTAACGTCGGCGGGGATGTTGGCCATCTCCACTTCCACGTCGCCAAAGTCCTTGCTGGCGGTGCGGGCTTCCACGGTCTCCATCAGGGCGGCGATATCCACCCCGTAGCCGTCCACCGAGGGGCTAAAGTCGAAGAATAGGTCCCGCATATCCGTGATGCTGCCATCCTCCGGGAGGGCGATGTTCTGGGCGTCCTGGGCCTGGGTGTCCGGGTTGATGGGCAGGGTGCGCACGGCCACGGAGGCGGGCACCGCCGGGGTGGTGAGGGAATCCGCAAAGGAATGGATGAACTCCTCCACCCGGGTGGGGGTGACGGTATAGGTCAATTCAAAATCCCGGCCGTTGGTCTTGATATCCTCCAGCTCGGCCTTGAGGGATTCCAGATCCCCGGAGCGGGCTAGGCCCATGGCCTCTTCCAGCACGTCCTCGGTATTGAAGGCGATATCAAAATAGCTGCTGTCCGCTGTAAAGGTTTTGCCGTCGCAGAGGAAATTGAAGTAAACGCCCGCCTGGATCTCATCCTCCAAGGCGCCCAAAGCCTGCTTCGCCTCCTCTGGGGACATGCCGGACACATCGACCCCGCCGATGGTAACGCCTTCGTGGAATTCGGTGGCGTTTAAGATGCTTTGCTCCAGGTTGGCGTTATATTGCTTTTGCAGATACAGGAAGGCAAAAACGCCCCCCACCACCAGCACCAGGCTCAGCAGCACAATAATGGCGATCCGCAAGGGAGAGCCGGTTTTTTTCTTTTTTTTCCTACGGTTGGTGCGTACTTCCGTTTCCATAAAGCGATTATCAACCTCTTTTTTAAGTAATCCTAAATAAAACGACGGGATATCCTGCCGAAACGAAACGGCGCGGGGCAGGACAAGCCCCAAATATCCAGTCTTCTTGATTATACGGGATATACGCGGTTTCTGTAAAGGGATAGATTATGAAGATTCTTGAAACATTAGGCTTTGCCTAGGGCGCGGCCGGGGGCAAGGGCCGGGGGAAAGCCTGCCCGTCGGCTGCGGGAAAGGGAACCCTTGGGGGCAGGGGCGCCCCTGTTTACGAACTACGGTCAAATGTGGTAAAATCAGTCATCCCGGGGAACCGGGAATGAGGACAGCATTTGTAAAAATGCGGAAAGAAGGAGCTGGATCGTATGGAAAAGCACATGGATACCCGGAATTTGGTATTGTACGCCCTGTTTGCGGCGTTGATTTTTATATTGGGCCTGACGCCATTGGGCTTTATTTATTTGCCGATTGCGGCCATCACCACCGTGCACATCCCCGTGATCGTGGGCAGCTATGTCCACGGCCCCAAGGGCGGGGCCCTGTTGGGAGGCATTTTTGGCCTCACCAGCCTGATCCGCTGCTTCTCCACCCCGGACGCCACCGCAGCCATCGTGCTGGGCACGGGTACGGGCTTTGGGGCGTATAACCTGGTGCTGGTGGCGGCCGTCATCTTTTTGCCCCGGGTGCTCACCGGCCTGTTCAGCGGCCTGATCTATAAGGGCATCGCCAAAACCGGCAAGGAGCTGCTGGCCATGGGGGTGGCGGCGGTGGCGGGCAGCCTGACCAACACCGTGTTCTTCTTGGGCGGGCTATATGTGCTGGCCTTTGAGCAGACCGCCGCAGCCATGGGCGTGACCGGGCAAAACCTGGGGGCCGCCCTGCTGAAAACCCTATTGGGGGTGGTGGCGGTGAACGGGGTGCTGGAAGCGGTGGCGGCCCTGCTGTTGTGCAGCGCCATCGGCAAGGCGTGTATGGCGTACCTGCACCGGCAATAATCGTGTGTGACTAAAATAAAATGATGTACTGCTATATATCTATATAATATGTAGAAAAGGGGGACGCCCTATGCTCCTGGTAATGGATGTGGGGAATACCAATATCAAGACGGGCCTGTTTGAAGCGGGCAAGCTACAATCCTCCTGGCGGCTGGCCACGGACCAAAAGCGCACGGCGGATGAATACGGGGTGCGGATGGAGACCTTTTTCCACCACCTGGCCATTCCCACCACAGAGGTGGACGGGATTATTATGAGCAGCGTGGTGCCGGGCATCAACTATACCCTGGAGCACATGTGCGAGCTGTATTTTCACGGGCTGCATCCCCTGGTGGTAAACAGCGGCATGAACCTGGGGCTTAAGCTTCTTTACGATTATCCGGAAAAGCTGGGGGCGGACCGGATCTGCAACGCGGTGGCCGCATACCAGACCTACGGCGGGCCCCTGGCGGTGGTGGACTTTGGGACGGCCACCAGCTTCAGCGTGGTAGATGGAGAAGGGGCCTTTTTAGGGGGGCTGATCTGTCCCGGGCTGATGGTTTCCGCAGACGCCCTGGTGACCAAGGCGGCCCAGCTGAGCAAGGTGGAATTTCTTCCGCCCACCCGGGTCATCGCGACAAACACGGAGGACGGTATCCGGGCGGGACTTATCCTAGGGTATGTGGGGCAGGTGGATTACATTATCCGGCAGATCGAGGCGGAGCTGGGGTATGAAATCAAAACCATCGCCACCGGGGGCATGAGCAGCATGATCGCCAGCGGCACCAACCGCATCGACCTGGTGAACCCCACCCTGACCTTGGAAGGGTTGGCCCGGATCTATGAGATGAACCGGTGAGCCTAGGGGAGGCAAAAATCAAGACAGTGAACGAAACAGGAGGATGGCTATGGAAAAAACCAAAAAAATGGCCCTCTGGCAAGCAGCTTGTTTGTTGTTGGCCTACCTGGTGGCCCGCTACGGGCTGTTTTCCCTGCACGGCATGAAGCAGTGGCCGGCCATCCTGCTGGCCCTGGGCGTTGTATACCTGCTATTGGCCTGGTGGCGCAAGCTGCCGGCCCTTGGCTTTTGCGTCTCCGGGGGGTATCTTCTGGGCTTGGTATTGGGCCTGGCCCTTGGGACCCGGGGAACGGACCCCGGGGGCGGCGCCACCAGCAACGCCTGGCTAATTTGGCTGATGGTCTATCAGGCCACGGTATTGCTGGGATGGTTATGGGATCTGCGAAAAAAGCGCCGGGCATAGCGGCCGGCGGAAAGACGGGGAGGGCCCGGCGGCAGGTTTGCCGCCGGGCCCCAGTCTGTCGACAGTCTGTCGAGAAACCTCTGACGAATAGAAGATCGCGGCCCTTTTAGGCTTTAATCGGATTTGGCGGCATGTACGGCAAATCCGCAAAAAGCCTTGCGTAGCAAGGGTTTCCCTGCATAGCTCCCTGGCCGCGCCGTAGGCGCAAGGGAGGTATGAAAACCTCGAAAAAGTGGCGCAAGCCACTTTTTCGACAGCCTGAGGGCCCGGCGGCAGGTTTGCCGCCGGGCCCTTTGTTTGCCCTTGCGCCCCTGGGGATAAGGAGCCGCAGGGCAGCGCGCGCCTTCCGCCGCTGGCGGCCCGGGGTTTCCATCGGATCTGACGGCGCGCTCCCCAATCCGCAAAATGCCCTGGGCAGCCTTAAGGGACGCCCGCCGGCAGAAACAACCCAAACGGGCGAAACCGGCCGCCTACCCCATGGAGGCACGGGCTGGGTTAACCCGGCTCCGCATCCCGCTGGGCGGCTTCCTCCTCCAGGGTGGCTACCGCCACCCGAACCGCCTCCACCACAAAGGCGGTAAAGGTGCAGTCCTTGCCCTGGATCTGTTGCTCCACCGCCTCGATCAGGTCGTTGGGGAAGCGGATGCTTTTGCTGGTGGTCTGGGGAACGGTGGGGATTTTGAATTTTGCCATGGCTTACCTCTTGCATAAAAATAAATTGGCCAATTCCATTCGCCGCCGGCGGTAAAACAACGGGCCGCGACAAGAACCCCAAAAAAATCGGCTGGGGAAAAAAGTTTTTGGGCGGTTAAAAATCAAAATAACCCCCTATTTCAGTGTACTTCAAAAGCGAAATACAATATGCATTACAAAATGAAATACAAATGAGTGGCAACATATTCGCGGGATATGTAATAAAATGACCGGTACCTAAAACGCCATATACACTTTTTGCAAATGCGAGGAGTTTTCGTGGAAAGGATGGATAAATAATGAATCCAGACCGTCTTGTGAGACGATTTATGCGATATGTACAATGCGATAGCGAGTCCGGCCACGAGCAGGCCTTCTGCCGCCTCCTGGAGGAGGAGGGCGCCAGGCTGGGCGTAAACTTCTGGCGGGATCCCGTTGGGGAGCGGGCCGGGTCCGACGGCTGGAACCTGGGCGCCAGCATCCCGGGTACGGGTTCGCCGGTGCTGTTCAGCTGCCATTTGGATACCGTAGCCCCCGGCCGGGGCATTCAGCCCGTGGTAGCGGATGGGGTGATCCGCTCCGGCGGCGAAACGGTGCTGGGTGCGGACGATAAGAGCGGCGTGGCGGCGGTGATGGAGGCCTTGGAAAGCATCCTGGAATCCGGCAAGCCCCACCGGCCGGTGGAACTCTTGTTCTCCGTGTGCGAGGAGGTGGGCCTCAAGGGGGCCAAATACGCCGACTACAGCCGGTTTGCCAGCAAGGAGGCCCTGGTGCTGGACAACGACGCCCCGGGCCTGATCAACCACCGGGCCCCCGCCAACGTGCACCTGCACATCCAGGTCCAGGGCCGGGCGGCCCACGCGGCGGTCTCCCATGGGGAGGGCATTCACGCCCTGAAGGCGGCGGCTGCCGCCATCGCCCAGATCCCCTGCGGGGCGCCGGACGGCGACACGGTAATGAACGTGGCCAACTTCCTGGCCCCCGGCCCCACCAACGTGGTGCCGGCCCAGGCCAGCTTCGATATGGAGATCCGCTCCTTTGTGGAGGAAAAGCTCCAGGGCTATATCCAGCAGACGCGCCAGGCCCTGGACACCGCCTGCGGCCAATACGGCGCCAGCTATACCCTGGAGGTGGAGCGCCACAGCGACGTGCTGGACGTGCCCCTGGATTCGCCGGTTTTGCAGCAGATCCAGGCGATCTACCGGCAGATGGGGGTGGAGACCCGGGTGGAGAGCACCTTTGGCGGCTGCGACGCCACCTGGCTGTGCGCCAACGGGATCCGGGCCCTGAACACCGGCACCGGCATGGCCAACGTACACGGTACAGGGGAGCACATCGCCATAAAGGACCTGGAAACCACCGCCCGGATGGTGGAGGCCCTGATGGCCATAACCCAAGGCTGACCCTATGCTTTCCCTGCGCCCTAGGCGCGTGGAAATAAATAAAAAACCAGGAGGGAATCAAAACATGAAGAAACTGCTTTGTCTGGCCCTGGCTCTGATGATGGCGCTGACCCTGTTCGGCTGCCGTGCGGAGACCGCCGCCACCGAGGCCCCCGCCGCGGAAGCCCCCGCGGAAGCCCCCGCTGAAGAAGCGACGGAAGCCCCTGCGGAAGGCGAGGCGGAAGCCACTGTGGAGCCCTACAAGATCGGCATCATCACCGGTACCGTATCCCAGGGCGAGGAGGAGTTCCAGGCTGCCCAGAAGATGGCTGCCACCTATGACAACATCGTGACCGCCACCTATCCCGACAACTTCGCCACCGAGACCGAGACCACCATCGCCAACGTGGTGTCCCTGGCTTCCGATCCTGAGGTAAAGGCCATCGTATTCGTGCAGGCCGTTCCCGGCGCTGCCGCGGCCATCGACAAGGTGCGGGAGACCCGGCCCGACATGCTGTTCATCTGCGGCGTTGTGGCGGAAGACCCGGCGGTTATGGCCTCCAAGGCGGACATCTGCTTCCTGGCGGATGAGCTGACCATGGGCGACTCCATCCCCGCGCTGGCCAACGTGATGGGCGCCAAGACTTTCATCCATTATTCCTTTGCCCGCCATCTGTCCTATGCCACCATCTCCGCCCGGCGCGAGAAGATGATCGCCGCCTGCAAGACCCTGGGCATTGAATATGTGGACGTGACCGCTCCCGATCCCACCGGCGACGCCGGCGTTTCCGGCGCCCAGCAGTTCATCCTGGAGGATGTGCCCCGGCAGGTGGCCCAGTACGGCAAGGATACCGCCTTCTTCTCCACCAACTGCTCCATGCAGGAGCCTCTGATCGTCTCCGTTCTGGAGCAGGGCGCCATCTATCCCCAGCAGTGCTGCCCCAGCCCCTATCACGGCTATCCTGCGGCCCTGGGCATCGATGTGACCGGCCATGAAGGCGACGTTGCCTTCATGCTGAGCGCCATCAAGGAGAAGCTGGATGAGAAGGGTATGGCCGGCCGGTTCTCCACCTGGACCACTCCCGTTAACATGGCCATGGTGGAAGCGGGCGTGCGCTATGCCATCGAGTTCTGCGAAGGCCGCACCAACGGCGCGTTCGATATGGAAGTGCTGGAGCCCATCTTCAAGGAGATCGCCGGCGAAGGCTGCCGCCTGACCCCCTACTCCGATGCCAACGGCACCCTGGACAACTTCCTGATGGTCATGGGCGAATACTATGACTTCGTCAACGAGGCTCCCTATCAGCTGACGTACTAATCCCATCTGCACCAATCTGACGGCATAAAAGCCCTAGGCCGCCGGCTTGCTCGGCAAACCGGCGGCCACTTTTCTAAGCACACCAACCAAAGGATAACGTAGCGACGTATACCCCCTCCGGCTTGCGCCCGAGGAGGAGCGAAGCATTTTGTATGTAGGAGGAAGGAATTTGGAAACTCCATATGTCCTCAGAATGGACAATATTTCCAAAGAATATTATGGCAACCGGGTCCTCAAAAACGTCAATTTGGATGTGAAGGCAGGGGAGATCCACGCGCTGATGGGAGAAAACGGCGCGGGGAAATCCACCCTGATGAACATCCTGTTTGGTATGCCCGTCATCCACAGCACGGGCGGGTTTCAAGGCACGGTGGAAATCGACGGACAGCCAGCCGTCATCGATGCGCCCCAAAACGCGATGAACTTTGGCATCGGCATGGTGCATCAGGAATTTATGCTCATCCCAGGTTTTACCATTACGGAAAACATCAAGGTGGGCCGGGAAATCAGCCATCCGTCCATTATGAGCCGGATCTTTGGCAAAAACCTGGAAACCTTGGATATGAAGCGGATGGCGGCAGACGCCCGCAAGGCCCTGGACGAGATCGGCATGGACATCAGCGAATACGTCAAGGTGGCGGGCCTGCCCATCGGTTATATGCAATTTGTGGAGATCGCCCGGGAGATCGATAAAACCGGCATTAAGCTGCTGGTGTTCGACGAGCCCACCGCCGTGCTCACGGAGAGCGAGGCGGAGCGGCTGCTGGCCATCATGCGGCAGATCGCGGACCGGGGGATCGCCATTATCTTCATCACCCACCGGCTGGACGAGGTGATGGCGGTGGCGGATAGCCTGACCGTATTGCGGGACGGGGAATTCGTAGCCCGCCGGGAGATCAAGGACACCAGCGTGGTGGAGATCGCCGAGCTGATGATCGGCCGCAAGGTGGAAAAGCTGGTGGACGCCAGCGAGGATACCCGCCAGCTGGCGGAGGATGACATCGCCCTATCCCTGCGGGATTTCCACGTGGATATGCAGGGGGAGCGGGTGAAGGGCATCGACCTGGATATCCGCAAAGGGGAGATCTTCGGCATCGGCGGCCTGGCCGGCCAGGGGAAAATCGGCATCCCCAACGGGATCATGGGCCTATATCCCGCCCGGGGCGAGGTGCGCGCCTTTGGGGAGCTGCTGAACCTGAACAAACTGGGGGAAGCCCTTTCCCACGGCATTGCCTTTGTGTCCGAGGACCGGCGGGGCGTGGGCTTGCTGCTGGGGGAATCCATCGAGCAGAACATCGTGTTTTCCGCTTTGCAGATCAAAGGGGATTTCCTTGGGCCCCTGAAGCTGCTCAACCAGCATAAGGCCAGGCAGCACGCCCTGGATATGATCAAGCTCCTGGACATCCGCTGCACCGGCCCCCATCAGCCGGCGGGCAGCCTTTCCGGCGGCAACCAGCAAAAGGTATGCCTGGCCCGGGCCCTGACCATCAACCCCAGGATCCTCATCGTATCCGAACCCACCCGGGGCATCGACATCGGGGCCAAAAAGCTGGTGCTGGAGCACCTGGTGAAGATCAACCGGGAGCAGGGGATCACTATCATCATGGTGAGCTCCGAGCTGGTGGAATTGCGGTCCCTGTGCGACCGGATCGCCATCGTTTCCGACGGCAAGCTGGCCCGGATCATGCGGCCGGATGATTCCGATGCGGAATTCGGCCTGGCCATGGCCGGCTCCAGAAAGGCGGGTGCGTAAGCATGAAAGAAAAGCTGAAAAAAATCTATGAAGCTGTGGGCTTGCCCCGCTTGCTCATCATCTGCTTCTTCCTGGCGGTGCTGCTCTCCTCGGGTTCTCTGGAGCTGTCCATCCCCAGCCTGCTGGGGGATACGGTGCGCCGGTGGGTCATGTACGGCCTCCTGGTGCTGGCCATGGTGCCGGCGGTGCAGTGCGGCATCGGCCTGAACTTCGGCGTGAGCCTGGGCATTGTAGGCGGCCTATTGGGCGCAACCATCGCCATTGAGCTGGAATTTGCCAACCCCTGGATCAGCCTGCTGGTGGCCATGACGGTGGGCACGGCCATTGCTACCGTGTTTGGCGTGGGCTACGGCCTGCTGCTGAACCGGGTAAAGGGCTCCGAAATGACGGTGTCAACCTACGTGGGCTTTTCCACCATCGCCTTTATGAACATCGTGTGGCTGTCCCTGCCTTACAAAAACGGCGAGATGATCTGGCCCCTGGGCGGCGCCGGCCTACGGAATACCATCAACCTGAATTCCAGCTTCGGCGAGGTGCTCAGCAATACGCCCCTTTCCATCAACATCAGCCAACAGGGCATCACCTTTGGGGAGAAGGCGGCGGAGCTGAACGCGGCAGCCACCGGGTTCTATATCCCCACGGTGGCGATGCTGCTGTTCCTGGCCTTTTGCGTGCTGATGTGGCTGTTTATGCGCAGCAAGGTGGGCCTGGCCATGAGCGCGGCAGGCGCCAACCCCAAGTTCGCCCAGGCCACCGGCATCAACGTGAACAACATGCGCATCCTGGGCACCACCATTTCCACCGCCCTGGGCGGCGCGGGCATTGTGCTGTACGCCCAAAGCTACGGCTTCTTGCAGCTGTATAACGCCCCCTTGATGATGAGCTTCCACTGCGTGGCGGCCATCCTTATCGGCGGCGCGTCCATCGCCCGGGCCCGCATCTCCCACGTTCTGTTGGGCACGTTCCTGTTTCAGGGCCTGCTGGCCGTGGCGCTGCCGGTGGTGAACAAGGTCCTGCCGGAGGGCAACCTTTCGGATATCATCCGGATCATCATCTCCTACGGCATCATCCTTTACGCCCTGTCCAAAACCAAGCAAGGAGGGAAAGGCGATGCGTGATTTTAATCGGTCCCTGAAAAAGTGGATGGGGAATAACATGGTGGTGATGCTGTTTGTGCTGCTGTGCATCGGCGCCATCTACGCATCCAAAAATCCCCTTACCTTTGTTGCCGGCGAGCTGTTCACCCGCATCGGCCGCAACGGCTTTATGGTGCTTTCCCTGTTGATCCCGGTGCTGGCGGGCATGGGCCTGAACTTCAGCATCGTCATCGGCGCCATCGCCGCCCAGATCGCCGTGTTTTGGGTGGTATATTGGGGCTTTAGCGGCATCGAGGGCTTCCTGCTTTGCGTGCTGCTGAGCACCCCCCTGGCCCTGCTGTTCGGCATGTTGGTGGGCAAGCTCTTCAATCGGATGAAGGGCGCGGAAATGATCGCCGGCCTGGTGCTGGGTTACTTTGCAGACGGCCTGTATCAGCTCTTTTTCCTGTACGTTATCGGCGGCGTGATCCCCATGGGGCAATCCAACCTGCTGATCAGCGGCGGCATCGGGGTGAAGAATACGGTAGACTTGGCAAATAACATCAAGTATGCCCTGGATAACGTATCCATGCTCACCGTGCTGGAAATCGCTTTCTACGCCCTGGTGGCCATCACCCTGATCAAGGCGCTGCTCCGGCTCGTCAAAAAGGAACAGGCCGGCCTGGGCGGCAGCCTGAAGCGGGACCTGATCCTGCTGGCCGTTGGGGTGGCAATATACGCCTTGAGCTACATCCCCCTTGTGGAATCCTTCCTGGCGAAAGACCGGCTGCTGCTGCTGGACGCGGCCACCATCCTGGCGGTGGGGACCGTTGCCTATCAGGCGCTCAAGCTGGTTTGGAAAACGTGCATCCGCAAAGAGGCAGGCTACAGGGTCCGGCGGCCTTTGATCCTGATCGGGATCACGGCGGCGCTATACGCCCTCACCTATATCAAGCCCATCGAGGCGATCCTCTTGTCTGTGCGGATCCCGGTGACCACCTACTTGTGCATCGCGGCCCTGTGCGGCTTTAATAACCTCTTGCTGGGCACCCGCCTGGGCCAGAACATGCGCACCGTGGGCCAGAGCCGTACCGTGGCCAATGCGGCGGGGATCAACGTGGACCGGACCCGGGTGGTCGCCATGGTGCTTTCCACCATGCTGGCCTGCTGGGGCCAGCTGATCTACCTGCAAAACATCGGCACCTTCTCCACCTACGGCGCCCATACCCAGGTGGGCCAGTTTGCCATCGCGGCCCTGCTGGTGGGCGGCGCCAGCGTGCAGAAGGCCAACAACAAGCAGGCCATCATCGGCGTAATCCTGTTCCACACCCTGTTCATCGTGGCGCCCCAGGCGGGCAAGGAGCTGTTTGGCAACGCCCAGCTGGGCGAATACTTCCGGGTATTCGTGGCCTATGGCGTAATCGCCGTATCCCTGGCCATGCACGCCTGGAAGAAGGTCGCCCCCGCCAAGGAAGAGCCCAAGGCGGCTGTTCCCGCGGCCCAGAAGCAATAAGGCGGAAAGCCTCTTTTCAATGGACAAACAGCCCCGGCAATGCTGCCGGGGCTCAGCTTGTCGAAAAACCTCTGGCGAATGGAAGATCGCGGCCCTTTTAGGCTT
>UQOG01000042.1 GCA_900542615.1 uncultured Eubacteriales bacterium
GGAGCTATGAAAACCTCGAAAAAGTGGCGCAAGCCACTTTTTCGACAGCCTGAAAAAAAGCCCCCTAGGGGCTTTTTTTATTGCCGGCAAGCCAGGGGATTCCCCGTCCTTTCGCGCCGGGCGGTACGGACCTGCGGAAAAGCGCCGGGCCGGCTGGCTATTTCGCCTGCCGGCCCCGTGGAATGGCCAGGTTATTCTTCATGCTTAATGTGGTCCCGCCGGAACAAAAGGGTAATGCCCCAAAGTCCCGCAAGGCCCACGACCGTATATAGGATGCGGGATATGGTGCTGCCCATGCCGCCGAAAATGGCTGCGATCAGATCGAACTGGAACAGGCCGATCATGCCCCAATTTAGGGCTCCAACAATTACGAGAATCAATGCAAGCGTATCCATAGGAAAACTCCTTTTCTAAGATGCTCCTAGCATTTCCCTCCGGAAGCCTATGGATACATGGAAAATTTTTCTGTGCGTTTGGCAGCCCCTTATCCCCGGGGCTTGGGCGCCTGGTTGTCCGGAATGGCCTCGATCTCCAGCCGGTCAAAGGCGATGGGCTCCATAAAATCCTCGGCCTTAAATATCGCCCTGCTGAACCGGTCAATATCCTGCAGATGCTTTTGCAGGATCACCGGCCTGGCAAGGTCCAGGGCATGGCAGGCCTCCCCGATCAGCCCGGGCCAATCCTCCACCTGCTCCCGCTTCTGATAGGCCGTTTGCAGGGTGCATTCCCCGATGATCCGGTGGCCCTTTCGCATGGTGGCCCATATCCTCATAGCATCCGCCTCCAATCCCGGGGATATCCTTCCTCGTCCCCAAGCGCCGCCTCCACCCCGGGATCCGGCTCCTCCTGGGGCAAAACGGAAAACCGGTCCCGCAGGGCGGCTACGTCCAGGGGGCCGGAGACGCTGCCCATGCAGTCCCTGCAAACATTGCCGCAGGCCGGGCAGCAGCAGCCGCTCTCCAAGCCCCGCTCCCGCTGCACCATATAGGCGCCGCACGCTTTACAGCTGCATCGCATAACCTCGCCTCCTACCTTTCGTCCGTTTCCACTGCCGGTTCCATGGGGCGCTCCCCCTGGGCCGCCTCCGCCTCTTCCGAGGCAGGGGCTTCCTCTGCCGCCGCCTCTTCCGCCGGGGCCTCCGCCACGGCCGTCCCATCCCCCTCCACCGTGATGGGGATCCATTCCTCCGCCGGAGGTTCCGCCGCCGCAGCGCTTTCCGCCCCCGGGGCTTCCGCCCAGCCGTTGGCTTCGCTCTCAAGCTCCACCTTTTTCAGGGGGCTGTCCGCCGGGATAAAATCGGAAAGCTGGGAGATGGGGATGGCAAACTCCGGCGCGCCGGCGGACCAGGTGGCGATCTCATATAGCTCGTACGCCAGCACCAATTCATCCTGGGTGATGTAAAATTTCTGATCGTCCCCAATGGGCATTACGTCGTTCAGCAGGGTAATGCCCCGGGCCTCCGCCTGGGCCATGACGATATCCGGCATAATCCCCCGCCAGCGGGTATCGTCCCGGTCTAACAGATCGCCTACGCCGCATAGCCGGCCCGTGGCTACATCAAAGGTAAAGAACAGCGTCTTGAGCAATTCATTCCCGTCCCCATAGAGGTCGTATAGCTCCATACGCAGGGAAAACAGGCCGTTTCGATTGTATTCGATGCGGTACTGGGTAAAAATGGCCGTGCATACCGATTCCGCCCGCTGGGCGGTGATGTCGCAGATGGACTGGTTGATCTCCTCCCCATGGGCGCAATAGAGCACCTTGGGATATACGATATAGCCGTCGCCGCAGCTCTCCACCGCCCGGATGATGGTCAACGGCGCCACCCCGTCATCCGGCCCGGGGGTGGGGGTATTGGCCTGCAGGTCGTCTAAAAGGAACTGTTCCTGCTCCGTCTCGTCCAGGGTAATGGATACCGTGGCTGGCGCGCTGCAGGCGCAGCACAGCGCCCCCGCGCCAAGGGCAAGGGCGGTCAATAGAAATTGCCGCATGGCAGGACCTCCTTTCTCACCATAGGCAAAGTATAGCACGACCAGCCGGGCGCTGTGTATGAATTTAGCGTGAATTCACCAGGAGGGTCTCCGTATCCGCCATGGCCTGCTGGATCATCTGCGTCCAATCCACCAGCGCCTCGCTTTCCCGGAGCTTTTGCACCGTGGGCTTGGTGACCGGATGCTGGGGCACGAATACGGTGCAGCAATCCTCATAGGGCAGGATGGAGGTCTCGAAGGTATCGATCCTTTTGGCGATGGCGATGATCTCCTCCTTATCAAAGCCGATCAGGGGCCGGAATACCGGCATGGATACCGCGTCGTCGGTGACGCAGAGGCTCTCGATGGTCTGGCTGGCCACCTGCCCCAAAGCTTCGCCGGTGATCAACGCCCGGCCGCCGTCCTGCTTGGCCCAGGCCTCGGCAATGCGCATCATCAGCCGCCGCATCAGGACCGTGGTCTCCTTTGGGGGGCATTGCTCGTAGATGGTGAGCTGGATCTGGGTAAAGGGCACGAGATGCAGCTGGATCGGCCCCGCATAGCGGGCGATGATCCGGGTAAGATCCACCACCTTATCCCTGGCCCGCTCGCTGGTATACGGGTAGCTATAAAAATGCACCGCGGTCAGTTCCAAGCCTCGCTTGGCCATCAAAAAGCCGGCTACCGGGCTATCGATGCCCCCGGAGATCAGCAGGGTGGCCCGGCCGGCGGTGCCGGTAGGCATCCCGTTGGGGCCGGGGATCTCCTCGGTATACAGGAAGGCCTTCTCCCGAACCTCCACCCAGACCTGCATCTGGGGCTTGTGTACGTCCACCCCCAGCCCGGGATACGCCTCCAGAATGGCATGGCCCAGCTCCCGGTTGACGGTCTCGCTATTCATGGGGAATTTCTTATCCGCCCGGCGGCAGAAGCACTTGAAGGTGGCAATGCCCGGCTGGCGCTCCAGCGTCCTGCCCACCAGGGCCAGGGCCGCCGCCTCGATGGCCTCGTACGTCTTTTCCACGGCCACGGCAGGGCTGATCCCATGGATGCCGAAAACCCGGCTGAGCCTATCCACCGCCTCGTCCCGCTTTTCTTCGCTGACGCCGAACACATAGATGCGGCCCTGATCCTGCCGCACCTTGATGGGCAGGGATAGATCCCGCAGGGCGTTCTTAATGCCCTGGATGAGCTTCTGTTCAAAAAACGGACGGTTCAACCCCTTTAGATGGATCTCCCCATAGCGTACCAGCAATACCTGTTCCATACATTCCCCTTTGTTTCTTTCGTAATGGTTTTATTGTATCCCGCGCCCCTTTCGGCCTGTCCAAAAAGAAGGGGCCTAACTGCGATCGTTGCCCGCCCTTAAAGCGGCCTTTAGGAAAACGGGGCGGGGGGAACCCCCGCCGCCGGGTCTTTGATGGGTCAACGCCTGCGGAAGCGGCGCAGCATAGGCAATAGGCCTTCGATGGACTCCGCCACCTGATCCATTTCCGCCAGGGTGTTCTCGTGGCTAAAGCTGAAGCGGATGGCTCCCTCCTGTCTCTCTCCCACCACCCCCATGGCGTTGAGGATCCGGTTCTTGCCCTTTTTGTGGGCGCTGCAGGCGGAGCCTGTGGACACATAGATGCCCTTATCCTCCAAAGCGTGGAGCAGCACCTCGCCCCCCACCCCCAAGAAGGAAAGGTTCAGGATATGGGGCGCCGCCGCCGCCAGATCCGGGCCGTTATAGACCACGTCCGGCAGCCGGGTGAGGGCCGCGTACAGCCGCTGCTTGCACTGGAGCATTTGCTGCCGGTACTGCATGGCGTTTTGCATGTAATCCAGGGCCGCCGTCTCCATGCCCAGGATGCCCGGGGTATTGGAGGTGCCGCTGCGCACGCCTTTTTCCTGGCCGCCGCCCAGCTGGCCGCCGGCAAACCGAATCCCTTTTCGCGCATACAGGGCGCCCACCCCCTTGGGGGCGTGGAACTTGTGGCCGCTAATGGAATACAGATCGCAATCCTTGGCGCTGAAGGGCACCTTCAGATACCCCTGCACCCCGTCCACGTGAAGCAGGGCGCCGGGGGCTTTGGCCCGCATAAGCCGCCGGATGGACGGGATATCGTTGATGGCCCCCACCTCGTTGTTCACCTGCATGATGGACACCAGCAGGGTATCCGGGGTCAGGAGCTTTTCCAGGCCGTTCAGGTCGATGCAGCCCTGTCCGTCCACCCAGGCAATCTGCATATCATATTGCCTGGCCAGCTTTTGAAAGGGTTCGAATACGGAGGGATGCTCCGTCGCCCCCACGATGATCCGGCCCCGGCCGCGGACCGGTTCCAATGCGCCAAAGATGGCCATGTTGTTGCTTTCCGTGCCGCCGCTGGTAAAGTATAGCTCCTCTGCGCCGGCGCCGATGGCGCTGGCCAGGGTGGTACGGGCCGCGTTCATGGCCCGCTCCATGGCCACCGCCGGGGAATAGGCGGCCGCCGGGTTGAAATATGTCTCTGTCATAGCCTCCATGGCCCGCTGGGCTGCCTGGGGCAGGGTGCGGGTGGTGGCGCTGTTATCCAAATATATCATACGCTCATCTCCAAGTTTGAATTCGGGCGGCCAGGCTGTCCCGGCATACGCCCTATTCATATATATGTTACACACGCCGGCTGCGGTTACCCATCTTCCAGCAGCCGCTTGAGCATCCCATCCGAATCCATAAGGAACCGCAACGTGAGCTGGTAATGCTCCGTATCCTTGTAGGCCACCCGGCGGATGCCGCCGCCATCCAGCTGGTAGATCAACCCCCCGGAATAGGACATGAGAATGGGGGAGTGGGTGGCCACCAGCACCTGGGAGCCCTGCTGCACCAGCCCGTGGATGGCGCACAAAAGGGCCATTTGCCGGGAGGGGGAAAGGGCCGCCTCCGGCTCGTCGAACAGATACAGGCCATGCCCCCGCAGCCGGTGCAGCACCAGGGACAAAAAACTCTCCCCGTGGGACTGTTCATGCAGGGACTTGCCCCCGTAGCTATAGCGGAGCAGCCCATCGTCATCCGCCTCGTCGATGGCGGTGGCCATGTTATAGAAGCTCTCCGCCCGAAGGAAATAGCCATCCTGGGGCCTATAAGGCTCCCGCACCAGGCGAATGTGCCGGAACAGCCCGGAATGGGTATCCCTGGAAGAAAACCGCAGGCCCAGGGACCCGCCCTCCGGATTGAACCCAGCGGCAATGGCGATGGCCTCCAGCAGGGTGGATTTCCCCATGCCGTTCTCCCCTACGAAAAAGGTCACAGGCGCCTTGGAAAGGTCCAGCCCCTGGGCAAGCCCGGGGCATATGGCAGGGATGGCGGCAAGATACCGGTCGTCCCCTGCAAACTCCGTATCCAATAATTCGATCCGCCGCAAGAACAAATGCCGCGCCCCTCCCTTCCCTTTACCATTTGACAGTATATCACGTTTCCCGCCGGCGGTACAAGGGCGGTTAAGCAGCCTGGGCAAATCGAAACCAATCGTTACGCTTTTTTTCACCTTTTTAACATAGAATAGTCTTGACAGGTGTGCTACAATCAACATGAAAGCGGCGATCCGCGTGAGAACCGGCTGGATTGCGCGGCCGCTTCCTCCGCCTGTTGCGCTTTCTTTTCAAATAGAAGGAGGGGAATCCTTATGCTTTGCGATTCATGCAAACAAAACGAAGCGGTGATCCACCGCATCGTGGTCATAAATGGTAAAAAATCCGAGCTGCATCTGTGCGCCCAGTGCGCCAAATCCTCCGGCGGTCTCACCTTTAAGCTGCCCACCTTCGCGGAATTGATGGACATTGCCGCCTCCGAGCCGGCGGATCAGGACGAACCCGCCTGCGCCTGCGGCATGACCCTGTCCAAATTCCGGGAGACGGGGCTGTTGGGCTGCCCCCAATGCTATCAGACCTTCCGGGCCGCCTTGGCCCCCATCATCGAAGGCAGCCAGGGCGGCCGCAGCCAGCATATGGGCACCCGGCCCGCCTACGGCGTCCCCGCCCAAAGCGAGCTGGATAAGCTCCGGGAAGCCCTGCGCACCGCCATTGAAAAAGAAGATTATGAGCAGGCCGCCCAGCTGCGGGATCAGATTCGGGATAGGGAGGCGAAAGCATGACCAGCATCCCCCTTACGCATATTATCCTTAGCTGCCGGGTCCGCTTAGCCCGGAATTTTAAGGACCGCCCCTTTGTCAACAGCCAAAGCGACCAACAGGCGGACGCCATTTTGGAGCAGGTGCGGCCCCTGTTCCCCACGGAGGAGGGCTATGCCTTTTTGCCCATGGCGGAGCTTGCCCCCCTGGAACGGGCCTCCCTGGTGGAAAACCACCTCTGCAGCACCGACCTGATCGCCTCCGGCCACGGGGCCTTGATCCTCAACGGCGCCCATACCCTGGCCGTCATGCTCAACGAAGAAGACCATCTGCGCATCCAGGGCATCCTGCCGGGGCTGGACCTGCCGGGCGCCTATGCCCTTTGCCGCCAGGCGGAGGAAACCATCGCCGCCGCCCTCCCCTATGCCTTTGACCCCCAATACGGCTACCTTACCGCCTGCCCCACCAACCTGGGCACCGGTATGCGGGCCTCCGCCATGATCCATCTGGCGGGCCTGGCCCTCACCGGCCAGGCGGAACCCCTCCTTTCCCGGATCGGAAAGTTAGGAGTGGCGGTCCGGGGCTTCTATGGGGAAGGCAGCAGCGCCCCCGGCTATATTTACCAGATCTCCAACCAGCATTCTTTGGGGATGCAGGAGCGGGAGCTCATGGAGGCCCTAACGGCGGTGATCAGCCAGTTGGCTGTCCAGGAAGCCCGGGCCAGGGCCCTGCTGCTGAATAAGCGGCCCCTGGAATTGGAGGATATGGTGGGCAGGGCCCTGGGCATATGCCGCTACGCCCGCAAGATGGATCTTGCGGAGGCCATGCAGGAGCTTTCCGCCATCAAGCTGGGGGTCAGCCTGGGCCTGCTGCCCCTGCCCATGGAGGAGATCGACGGGCTGATCGTGGCCTGCCAGGGAGCCCAGCTTTCCTCCGTCCCCTTATCCGAGGATGAGGAATGCGCCGCCCGGGCGGACCGGCTCCGGGAAACCTTGAAAAACCTATAAAATTCTATCATCGAATAGGAGCGACCATATGGACTTTATCGAACGCTTTACAGAAGGCGCCAGACGGGCCTTGGCTTTGGCCCAGGAGAGCGCCAAGGGCATGGGCCATAACTATGTGGGCAGTGAGCATTTGCTTCTCGGCCTGATCCGAGAGGGGGAAAGCGCCGCCGCCCGGGCCCTGGCCCAGCTTACCATAACGGAAAAGGATGTGACCGCCCGGGCGGACGCCCTGGTGGGACATGGGGACTATCATTTTACCGACAGCTTCGGCTATACGCCCCGCACGAAGAAGATCCTGGAGCTGAGCCTGTATGAGGCCAAGTCTCTGAAAAACAACTACATCGGCACCGAGCATATCCTGTTGGCCATCCTGCGGGAGCGGGATTGCGTGGCCGTGCGGATCCTAGACGACCTGGGCTGCGATTTCAGCCTGCTTAGGCAGATGCTTTCCGGCACCACCGCCCAGCCCAAGGGCGCGGGCCACGATGCCGGCGACCCGGACACCCCGGTGCTGAACCAATACGGCAAGGACCTGACCCGCCTGGCCCGGGAAGGGGAGCTGGACCCGGTGATCGGCCGGGAAAACGAGATCCAGCGGATCATCCAGATCCTCTCCCGCCGCACGAAAAACAACCCGGTGCTCATCGGCGACCCCGGCGTGGGCAAAAGCGCCATTATCGAGGGCCTGGCCCAGCGGATCGCCAGCGGCAACATTCCGGAGCTGTTGAAGAACAAGCGGGTGGTTACCCTGGATCTTGGCGGTATGCTGGCGGGCACCAAATACCGGGGCGAATTTGAGGAGCGGATCAAAAACGCCATTGACGAGCTGAAAAAAAGCGGCCGCACCATCCTGTTTATCGACGAGCTGCATACCATCGTGGGCGCGGGGGCTTCGGAGGGTAGCATCGACGCCTCCAACATCCTCAAGCCCGCCCTGGCCCGGGGGGAGATCCAGGTGGTGGGAGCCACCACCCTGGATGAATACCGGCGCTATATCGAAAAGGACGCGGCTTTGGAGCGCCGCTTCCAGCCGGTGACCGTCGGGGAGCCCAGCCGGGAGGAGGCGGTCCAGATCCTCTTTGGCCTGCGGGACCGGTATGAGGCCCACCATAAGGCCACCATCACCGACGAGGCCATCCGGGCCGCGGTGGAGCTTTCGGACCGGTATATTTCCGACCGGTACCTGCCGGATAAGGCCATCGACCTGATGGACGAAGCCGCCAGCCGGGTGCGGTTGGCCACCTATATTTCCCCGCCGGACATGAAGGCCCTGGAGGATAAGCTCAACGCCCTGCTCCAGGAAAAGGAAGAGGCGGTCAACAACCAGAACTTTGAGCGGGCAGCCGCCATCCGGGATGCGGAACATACCCTGCGCAAGCAGATGCAGGACAAAAAGGAAGAATGGGAGCGGGCCCGGGAAAACAGCCAATGCACCGTAACGGAAAACGACATCGCGGAGGTGGTCAACGCCTGGACAGGCATTCCGGTAAAGCAGCTCACCGAGGATGAAAGCGAAAAGCTGCTGCACCTGGAGGAAGCCCTTCACAAGCGGGTAGTGGGCCAGGAGGAAGCCATCAGCGCCGTATCCAGGGCCATCCGCCGGGCGCGGGCCGGTTTGAAGGACCCCAAGCGCCCCATCGGGAGCTATATCTTCCTGGGGCCCACCGGCGTGGGCAAGACCGAGCTTTCCAAGGCCCTGGCGGAGGTTATGTTTGCGGATGAGGACGCCATGATCCGCCTGGATATGAGCGAATACATGGAGCCCCACAGCGTCAGCAAGCTAATGGGTTCCCCCCCGGGCTATGTGGGCTACGACGACGGCGGGCAATTGACCGAGCGGGTCCGGCGCAAGCCCTATTGCGTCATCCTGCTGGATGAGATCGAAAAGGCCCATCCGGATGTGTTCAACACCCTGTTGCAGGTGCTGGAGGATGGACGGCTCACGGACTCCAAGGGCCGGACGGTGGATTTCCGCAATACCATCATCATCATGACCTCCAACGTGGGGGCCAACCGGGTGGGCAAGGCCCGGGCCATCGGCTTTGGGGCGGAATCCCCCGCCCTCACCTATGAGCGGATGCGGGAAGGGATGCTGGAGGAGCTCAAACGCACTTTCCGGCCGGAATTCCTCAACCGGGTGGATGAGATCATCATCTTCCATCAGCTGGAGCAGGACCAGACCCTGCAGATTGTAAACATGATGCTCCGGGGCGTGGTGGAACGGCTGCGGGAGCGGAGCATCGACCTGACGGTCTCCCCGGAGGCTGCCGCCCACCTTGCCAGCGACGGCTTTGACCCCGTGTATGGGGCGCGGCCTTTGCGCCGGGCCATTCAGCACCAGGTGGAGGATAGCCTGAGCGAGGAGGTGCTTTCCGGCCGCATCCGCCTGGGCGACCGGGTGGAATGCTACCTGGACGACGGGAAGCTGGCCTTCCGCAAGGCGCAATGATCCAACAAACCGCCTAATGGAAATCCGTCGGGCGCGCCCACGGGGTGCGCCCCAGGCCGTTGAAAAAGTGGCAATGCGCCACTTTTTCGAGGTTTTCATAGCTCCCCTTGCGCCTACGGCGCGGCCAGGGAGCTATGCAGGGAAACGATTGCTGCGCAAGGCTTTTTGCGGATTTGCCGTACACCTCCCAGGGGGCCTTCTCTTGTCCCTTCGGGACAATTCACCTTGTGCCGCCAAATCCGATGAAAGCCGAAAAGGGCCGCGATCTTCCATTCGCCAGAGGTTTCTCGACAAGCTGGGGCGCGCCCATGGGGCGCGCCCGTTTTTTGCCCCTGCGCCATGCTTCCGGGGGCCGTCTTCGGGCCCGCTTTGCGGCGGCAACGCCTGCACCGGACAAAGCGCCCTGCAGGGTTTGCCCCGCCAAAGCCCCCGATATACCGGGCCCCTTCGCCGCCCAGCGTTCCCGCCAGGCCGGGAGGGACGATTTCCCCCCTTGGTTTACCATTATTCACAAATTATTTATACACACATCAACACAAAAAGGGCGAAACGTGTTACAATCTATAGCATGGAACGATGTATGCAAAAATGGATTGGCCTACTGGCCTTCATAGGGATCCTGATCCTCTCCCAGCCTGCCATGGCGTTGCCCCAGGGCATTTTGGAGGTGGGGGATTATGGCAGCCAGGTGGCTGATTTGCAGCAGGAGCTTTCCGACCTGGGGTTTTACCAGGGGGAGATCAGCGGGACCTTCTCCACGGATACCCGGGATGCGCTGATTGCCCTGCAAAAGGTGTTGGGCGTTGAGGTGGACGGCACCTATGGCCCGGAAACCGCCAGCGCCTATGCCGCCGCCCTGGCGGACGGCATTCTGACAAAGCCTGCCGCCCAAGACGCTGCCGCGCCCTTACAAGGGAAGGTGATCGGGATCGATCCGGGCCACCAAACCGACGAGGATACCGGCCTGGAACCCTTGCTGCCGGATAGCGAGCGCACCAAGCCCCGCATGACCAAGGGCGCCGTGGGGGTCAAGACCGGCGTGTCCGAATGCCAGATCAACCTTGCCATTGGCCTGAAGCTCAAGTCCATGCTGGAAGCGGGCGGCGCATCCGTCGTCATGACCCGCACCACCAATGACGTTAATATTTCCAATATCGAGCGGGCCCAGCTCATGAACCAGAACCAGGTGGATTGCTGGGTGCGGCTCCATTGCGACGCTTCCTCCTCGGAGCGGACCTGCGGCGCCCACGGCCTGATCCCCTCCCGGGCCTACAATGCGGATATCTATGCGGATAGCCTCCGCCTGGCCAAGCTGGTGATGGCCAGCTTTTGCGACGCCACAGGGGCGGCGGATGGCGGCATCACGGCCTTGATGGATCAAACCGGCTTCAATTGGTCGGATTCCCCTGTCATCGCCGTGGAGATGGGCTATCTTTCCAATGCCGAGGACGATGTGCGCCTGGGATTGGATTCCTATCAAATCGCCTGTGCCACTGGCATCTACAATGGCATCGTCTCCTATTTTCAGCAAGACTGAGGTGGTTTTCCCATGCTTCGCAGCGTAACCCGGCCCTTCCTTCTGGCACTCCTGTCGGCGTGCCTGTTTTTTTGCGGCTGCTCCCTTTTCCAGCCCGCCCAGGGTCCTGCGCCGGCCGCCACCCCCTCCGCCTCGCCTGCCTCCCTCCCTACGCCTTCCCCTACCCCCAGGATCGGCAATCCGGTATGGATCTTTTATCAGGATCTGTATGACGCCATCGATCCCCCTTTGAACCAGCTGCATGAAGCCCTGGCCGCCGGCTCGATTCAATCGGCGGACGCAGCCGGCGTTTCCGCCTGCCTGGAGGGGGAGCTGCTCCTTTCCGCCCTGGAGGCCCGCATGACCGAGGGGATGATGACCTTTGGCCTGCTGCTGCGCTCGGATTCCAGCAGCGATACCGACCCCTATGCCAGCTATTCCTCCTCCGTGGAGGGGGCGTTCCAGGGCTCTGGTTCCATCCAATATTCCGGCAGCACCGGGGCGTTGTCCTTCCTGCTTACGGATGGGACGCAGCTTTCCGGCGCCCTTACCGCCTACCGGCTGCGCTATGCGGCCACCCTTCCCGATGCGGAATCCCCCGCATATCAACTTCTGCTTCTGCGGGCGCCCCAGGGCTGGGTGGTGCGGCTGGAGGAAAACGATGGCCAGATTCTAACGCTTCGCTGGGATGGCGCAACCCTGGGGCTGTACGACATGACCGGCGCCCCCCCGGAAAGCAATGCAGCGGGGTTCCTCACCTTTCACAACGCTGTGGACGGCTATACCCGCTGCTGGGAATGGGGTGATGGCGCCCTCCACCTGGAGCCATAAATCAACCGCTGCGAAAAAGGGAATGGGAAAGCTGAATTTGGCTTTCCCATTCCCTTTTTAATGATGTGTATCCCCCTGTTTTACAGCGCCAGGATAGCGTCCACAGCGGGCTGAAGCTCCTTTGTGGATACCTGATGCACGCACCCCTTGTCGCAAGCGTCCGCAATGGACGGGTCGATGGGCAGCCGGCCCAATAAGGGGATCCCGTGCTTGGCCGCGATATCCGCCACGTGGCTTTCCCCGAATACGTACAGCTCCCTGCCGCAATCCGGGCATTTGGCGTAACTCATATTCTCCACCACGCCCAGCACCGGCACCTGCATCATGGAGGCCATATTCACCGCCTTCTCCACGATCATGGAGACCAGGCTTTGAGGGGTGGTGACCACCACGATGGCATCCACCGGCAGGCTCTGAAATACGGTCAAGGGCACGTCGCCGGTTCCCGGAGGCATGTCCACGAACATATAATCCACATCCCCCCAGATCACATCCGTCCAAAATTGTTTTACCACCCCGGCGATCACCGGGCCGCGCCAGATCACCGGCGCCGTATCCTCATCCAGCAGCAGGTTGATGCTCATAAGCCGCACCCCGCCTTCACTTTGGGCGGGAAACAGTAGCCCTTCGTCGTTTCCCAGGGCCGGCTCCTTGGCGCCAAACATCCTGGGGATGGAGGGCCCGGTAATATCGGCGTCCAAAATGGCGGTTTGCTTTCCCGCCTGCTGTACGGCGCAGGCCAGAAGGCTTGTTACCAAGGACTTGCCTACGCCGCCTTTGCCGCTTACCACCCCGATCACCCGGCCTACCCGGCTCATGGGGTTTACCGGTTCCTTGGGAATGGGCGCCTGGCGGGACGGGCAATCGCTGCCGCAGGTGCTGCAATCATGGGTACATTCAGACATGGGATACTTCCTCTCTGTTGCCGTGATAAAAGGGCCGTGGGCCCCTTGCCAACTATTATACCCCCAGACCAATGCCTCGTCAAAGGGCTTGCCACATTTTTTTCACCTTTCGGCCTAATGATGGCGCAATCCTGATGTTGTGATTTCAAATTTACGTACTACACTATACTCATCAAATGAAAGGAGCAATCCATCATGGAATACAACCAGAATAATTGGAACACAAATAATTCCAGCGGCAGCTATAGCGCCCAGGATGGTTATAATAACGACCGGCAACCCGATCGTCGGCCTCATAAAGGCGTTACGCTTGCCCAAATGATCGCCTGTCTGTTGGTGATGGCTGTGCTCAGCAGCGGCCTTACCGCCCTCTTCCTCAACAAAAGCGACAATACAGCCAGCGATTCTGCCGCAGCTTCCCAGGACAACACCATCGTAGTGGATGAATCCAAATCCACCGCCGAGGACAGCGCCCAGAACCAGCCGGCAGATACCACCCCGCCTTCTGAAAACCTGCAGGTATCCACCGCTACCACCCTGTCCCCCTCCATCACCTCCAGCGTAATCCAGAGCAGCATGTCCAGCGTAGTAGGCATCTATCTGAGCGCTACCACCATCAACTACACCGGCGCCTCTGAAGAGGAGGATCTTGGCAGCGGCAGCGGCGTGATCATCACCTCCGACGGCTATATCGTCACCAATAACCATGTGGTGGAAGGCGGCCAGAACATCCGGGTATGCCTCCAGGATGGCACGGAATATGAAGCGACCCTGATCGGTACGGACTCCTATTCCGATCTGGCGGTGATCAAAATCAACGCCACCGGCCTGCCGGCTGCTACGCTGGGCACTTCCAGCAGCATGACCGTCGGCGATCCGGTATTCGCCGTAGGCAATCCCCTCGGCGTACTCTCCAGCAGCGTGAGCCAGGGTATCATCAGCGGCCTGGATCGTACCATCAATGTGGATGGCCACAACATGACCCTGATGCAGACCGACGCGGCGGTCAACCCGGGCAACTCCGGCGGCGGCCTCTTTAACGCCAACGGCGAGCTCATCGGCATCGTAAACGCCAAGAGCTACGGCCTGGATGTGGAAGGCATCGGCTTCGCCATTCCCATGGATACGGCTAAACCCATCATGATGGATCTGATCGACCTGGGTTATGTGACCGGCCGGCCTTATCTGGGGATTAGCATGCAGGATGTGGCCCTTCGCTTCGGCAGCGGCTATTCCTCCAATCCCTTCTCCACCTTCCCCTTTGGCGGCAGCTATGTGACCGGGGTGCAGGTGGTTGCCGTTGAGGAAGGCAGCCCCGCCCAAAACGGCGGCATCCAGGTAAACGATGTCATCGTGGGCCTCAACGACGAGGAAGTTAGCGGCACCAGCCAACTTTCCGCCCTGCTCTATGAATATAATGTGGGCGATACGGTAACAATATCCGTATTGAGAGGCAACGAAACCCAGAAGCTTACCGTTACCCTGGGTTCCCGGGACGCCTAGTCAATCCAAATGGTCATCCCGGCCACATGGGAGCCCCCACTCCCGGCCGATGACAATACCCCCAACCATCTTCCGCCCCTCGCTTTCCCCGGCAGGGGCGGGCAAAAGGTTCCATGGTTTTCCATGGGCCTTTTGTCGTTTTGGGAGTACATCCAGGGCGATGGCATATTCCCGGTATGCCGGGCCGTAAGAAAGCAGCGGCCCCTCTCCCG
>UQOG01000043.1 GCA_900542615.1 uncultured Eubacteriales bacterium
GCACCTACGACTCTGACTCGTATTGTCTAGGTTCGAATCCTAGTTCCGCAGCCATGAAAAAGCCCCTGTATTTCAGGGGCTTTTCTTATGTCCATCCCATCACGCAAAAGGAGGTTCCTGCCTTGCAAAAGAAGCATTTGCAGCTGTGCGCCGGCATTTTGGCCGGAAACTTGTGCATCGCCCTAGGGGTCGGCGGGTTCATCGTGCCCAACAGCATCATTATGGGCGGTTCCACCGGCATCAGCCTGGTGCTGGATCATGTTTTCGGGGTGGATTTGGCCACCTCCGTATTCATCCTGAACATGCTGCTTTTTATCCTGGGCGCATGGACGTTGGGCCGCAAGTTTGCCTTATCCACCATCGCCAGCAGCATCCTCTACCCCGCCCTGCTGGCCCTGTTTCAACGCATCCCCGGCATCCAGGCCCTCACGGGGAACGATCTGCTGGCCGCCATCTTTGCCGGACTGCTGATGGGGGTAGGCATTGGGCTAATCGTGCGGCAGGGGGCTTCCACCGGCGGCACGGACATTCTGGCCATGGTGCTGAACAAATATACCCACCTTTCCGTGGCGCTGCTGCTGTATATCGTGGATTTCATCGTGCTGGGGATGCAGGCCTTCTTCTCCCGGCCGGAGCAGATTCTGTACGGCATCCTCGCCCTGCTGATCACCACCGGGGTCATGAACCAGGTGGTGCTCCTGGGCCAGGCCCAGCTCCAGCTGATCGTCATTTCGGAAGAATATGAACGCCTGCGGGACAAGCTGCTGCGGGAGCTGGACGTGGGGGTTTCCATGCTCTATATAGAGACCGGATTGGCCAAGGAGCAGCAAAAGGCCATCCTTTGCGTAATCCCCCAGCGCAAGCTCTATGCCGCCAACGTCCTGATCCAGCAGGTTGACCCAGGGGCGTTTACCATGATCTCCCGGGTCAAGGAGGTAAAGGGCCGGGGGTTCTCCCTGGAGCGGGTGCCGGCTGCCCCCCAGGAACCTGCCCCCCCGGAAAAACTAGCCTAGCGCATCCATAGCTTCCCCCATGGACGTCCTAGGGCGGGTACAGAAAGGGGCGCCTTGCAGAAAATTCCTGCAAGGCGCCCCTCAGCTTGTCGAAAAACCTCTGGCGAATGGAAGATCGCGGCCCTTTTAGGCTTTAATCGGATTTGGCGGCATGTACGGCAAATCCGCAAAAAGCCTTGCGTAGCAAGGGTTTCCTTGCATAGCTCCCTGGCCGCGCCGTAGGCGCAAGGGAGCTATGAACACCTCGAAAAAGTGGCGCAAGCCACTTTTTCGACAGCCAAAGGGGCGCCTTGCAGAAAATTCCTGCAAGGCGCCCCTTCCGTTTGTTGGGGTTGGCCGGCTGCCATGGGCGCCCTATTTGTGAAGCCCACGCGTTGCATCCCCATCCCTTCCCGCAATATGGCGCCTTCGCCTTTGCGCCGACTCCTACCTGGCTCAATAGGCTTTTGCAATGCTGCGGATATGCTTAAGCTCGCTGGGGGAGGTGATAGGGGATATGGTAAACTCCTCCACATGCATTCCCGGCACCGGCTGCACGAAAATGGAATGGCCGGCGGCGCTGGGAAGCAGAGGGGCTTCCTGGGTGCTGTTTTCCTGGATCATCTCCGCCACGGAAGGGTTGACCCGCACCAGATAGGAACAGCTTTCCCCCTCTGCCAGGGCGCGCATGAGCTTTTTGCGCACCTTGAGGATCATGGTTTCCCGGGACAGCACCTTCCCGTCCCCGCCGCAATAGGGGCAGGGCGCTTGCAGGGTTGCGGAGATGCAGGGCCGGGTCTTTTTCCGGGTCATCTCCACCAGGCCCAGCTGGGTGATCCCCAATACGTTGGACTTGGTCCGGTCCTTGCGCAGCTCGGTGCGCAGGGTATCCAATACCCGTTCCTTGTCCGCGATTTCATCCATATCGATAAAGTCGATGATGATGATCCCGCTGATATCCCTAAGCCGCAGCTGCCGGGCGATCTCCTTGGCCGCCTCGCAGTTGGTCTGGGTGATGGTCTCCTGCAGGGAATCGTTGCCCACGTATTTCCCTGTGTTCACATCGATGGTGGTCAGGGCTTCGGTTTGGTCGATGACGATGTAGCCGCCGTTTTTCAGCCAGACCTTCCGGGCCAGGGCCTTGTCGATGGCGGTCTCCAGCTTATAGGTATCGAACATATCCGGCACCCCTTCATAGAGCTCCACCCGCTCCTGCAGGGCCGGGGCCAGGATGCCTACCACCACCTGGATCTTTTCAAAGAACTCCCGGTCGTTGATCACCAGCCGGTGGATATCCGGGGAAAACAGGTCCCTTAGGGTGCGGAACATAAGGGGCTCCTCCGCGTGGATCAGCCGGGGGGCGCTCAACAGCCGCTCCTTTTCCTGGATCCTGCTCCACATGCGGGTCAAGAAGGCCATATCGTTGGCAAAGTCCGCCACCTCCTTGCCCACAGCCGCCGTGCGGACGATCACCCCCATATCCGGGGGCTTGACCCCTTCCACCGCGGCCTTGAGCCGGGCCCGTTCGCATTCATCGTCGATCCGGCGGGATACGCCGATGTAATTTACCGTGGGCATAAGCACCAGGCTGCGGCCCGGCAGGGTGATGTGGGTGGTGACCCGGGCGCCCTTGGTGCCGATGGGCTCTTTGATCACCTGTACCATGATATCCTGGCCGGGCTTGAGAATATCCTTCACATTGGGGGTCTCGTCCAGCTTCTGGTCCCCCTCATGGTGGCTGCCGAACTGGAACTCGCTCTTGTCCAGCACGATGTCCCCCGCGTACAGGAACGCGTTGCGCTCCAGGCCGATGTCCACAAACGCCGCCTGCATCCCGGGCAAAACGTTTTGCACCTTGCCCTTATAAATATTGCCCACCAGCCGTTCCTTGCCCCGCCGCTCGATATAGATCTCGCTGGGGGAACCGTCCTCCAGGAGCACCACGCGAGTCTGGTAGGGATTGACGTCGATCACGATTTCCTTATGCATCTTACCTTCTTCACTTCTTCTCGCTGTACCTTAATGGGGCTAGTTTACCGGCCTTGGAGACCGCATATACGAATGCCGCTTCCCCGGGCGAGGGAGACGCCTCCCCGGAAAGCCGTGCATACCAAGAAAAGCCTTTTCAGCCTTACCAGTTTATCACCCTTTTGGTTTCGGGTCAATCCTGATGGCGCGGCCAATGGGCGTGCCGCCCCCCAAAGCGCCCATTAAGCCCAGCAGGGTCGCCTCCTCGGTTTGGCCCACGTCCCGCATCTGATCGTCCAGCACATGGATCACCGTGTATGCCCCGGCCTGGGTCCTGCGCAGGGCCGCGGCGATGGGCATACGCTCATACACGCCGATATGGACCACCCGAAGGCTCTCTCCCCGCAGCACCGCCCGCTGCCGCCGGAGCATCGCCTCCACCCGCGCGCCCTTTTCCCCCCGGAATTCCCCTGCGGCGGCCAACAGCAAAAACAGCCCGAAGATGGCCGCGGTGGCGTTATCCTCTCCCCGGAGGAGCAGCGCCCCGCCCAGCAGCAAGAGCCCCGTCCCCGCCAGCAGCCCCAGCCCGGCGCAAACCCGGATGCAGGCCCTCGGGGATAGGCGGGTCTGCAGCAGGCAGCGCAGCATCCTCCCCCCATCCAGGGGCAGGGCGGGCAGCAGGTTCACCAGGGCGATGGAAAGGTTGGCCTGTCCGAAGTCGGCCAAAAAGGGCAGATCGCCCAAGCCCTGGGCCGCCCCGCAGCCCATGGCCATCAGCAGGCTGAACAAGGGGCCGGCCGCCGCAATGGCCAACCCGTCCCAGCCCCCTGCCCGCTCCAGCCTGGCCACAAAGCCGAAGGGTTGCAATTGGATCCGCTCCACCCGGCAACCCAGGCCCCGGGCCATGATCCCGTGGGCGGCTTCATGGAGGGAAAGGGCCAACAGGGACGTCAGGCAAGCGGCCACATGGTCCGTCAGGATCATCCACAGCGCCAGCGCCAGCAGCAAGGGGCTGCATTCGATCCCCGCATTCCCAATATAGCCCAGCCGGATCATTTAGACCCTTGCCTTCTCCAGGCCGAAAAACGCCAGCGGGTCCGTGGGACGCCCCCCCTCATAGACCGCCAGCCCCAGGGTGTCCGTCCCCTTCCCAAGGGTATCTCCCACCTTCAGGGATTGGCCCTCCTCCACGCTGATTTCGGATAGGCCGAAATAGTACACCTCCTGGTCCTTCCCCTCCAGCACCAGGCGCACATATGCGCCCATATCCGGGTCCTCCCCCAGCTCCTTGACCCTACAGGCCCCAGGCACGGATACGGTCTGCGGGGTCTCCAGGGTCAGGGTGGCGATCAGGCTATCCGGATCCAGGCTGGCCGTCGTATACCCCACCCCCAGGGTGGGGCCGGCGGTGCTGGAAAACACCTGGATGATGCTGGGCAGGGAAACGAATTTCAGCCGGCCCAGGCTATCCGGGTCCTCCGAAGCTGCCCCTTGCTGGGAGGCCTGGGCGGAGGCGGCCACCACAGCCCCATCCGGGAAGATCGACGCGCCGCCTTCCGCCCAGCGCAGCAGCAATACCCCGGCGCAGACCACCCCGCACAGGCCCGCCTTGATCAGCATCCCGCTGGCCCGGGCCTGCCCGCCGCCCGTCCGGCGCAGCCTGCCCGCCTGCCTGCGGGCGGCGCTGCCCACGGCCCCGCCAAGATACCGGGGCACGCCCATGCGGCCCCTGGCCTCACCCGAGGAAAAGCCCGTATGCTCCATCCGATCCAAAGACAAAAAAATCCCCCCTTGCACATTTCATTTCAGCATATGTGCGGGGGGCGGATTTAATGCTTTTTCGGCCGCCGCATCCATACGTTTTCCACGATGCCCACGGCCACCATGTTGGTGAGCAGGTTGCTGCCCCCATAGCTGATGAAGGGCAAGGGAATGCCGGTAACCGGCATCAGGCCGATGGTCATGCCGATGTTCTCAAACACATGGGCGGTCAGCATCCCCGTGACGCCGATCACCAGGCAAGACGCCAGGTGATCTTTCAGCTTCATGGCCATATACAGCCAGCGGAAGATCAGCAGGAAATACAGCACGATGATGGCGGTTCCGCCGATGAACCCCAAGCCCTCCACGATGCCGGCGAAGATGAAGTCCGTATGCCGCTCGGGCACAAAGCGGAGCTGGGCCAACGTTCCTTCGGAAAAAAAGCCCTTTCCGGTAAGCTGGCCGGAGCCCACGGCGATTTTGGACTGGGATACGTTATACCCATACTTGAGGGGGTCCAGCGCCGGATCCAAAAAGACGCGAATACGCCAACGCTGCTCCTCGCTGAACAAAAACTGATAGGCCAGCGGGGCGCCCACCACCAACAACCCCGCCGCGGTAGCAATATAGCCCCAAGAGATCCGGCCCACAAAAAAGATAAACACCATGATGCACACATACACGAAGGCGGTGCCAAAGTCCGGCTGAAGCAGCACCAGCACCGTGGGCACGGCGCAGATAAGCACCGCGTAGACGATGGTTTTGATGCCGGTGAGCCTGCCGTACTTATCCATGCTCTGGGCTACGATCTGGGACAGGGCGATGATGATGGCGATCTTGCACAGCTCCCCAGGCTGCAGGGCGCGGTCCAGGGACTCCAGCTTGAACCAGCCCTGAATCCCCCGCACCTTGGAGGTCACAAACAATAACAGCAACAATAAGACGATCAAAAAATATGCGTATTTGATCACATATTTGTAGATCTTATAATCCAGGGCGATGACGATGAGGAATGCCGCCACCCCCACCAGGAAGTTGACCGCCTGGCGCTGCACATAGTTGAGGTTCAGCTTTTCCAGATAGTCGGCCAGGCTGGCTTCCTCGCCGCTGAAAGGGTCCGCCATAATGCTGGTGATGCTCACCAGGCCAATGGACACCAAAATGAGCACCAGCAGCAGGGTAAACCAATCGAATTGCTTAAAAATGTATTTATCCAACATGGGTTATGCCTGCGATTCCGGGGTCGCCGTGGGTTGTAAACCGAATAGGTCCTTCACTTCCTCATATATGGCCAGGTACTTTTCCATGGTATCCCCATATACGATGGGCCGGTTCACCCGCATGGTCTGTTCCGCCTCCTCCCCCAAGAGCAGCCGGTCCAGCTGCATGGTGGCGTTGGCCGCCGCCTCGTAATAGGGCTCGATGCACAGGCCGTAGATGTCGTTATCGTAAAACAGGTTCAGGTTCTCGTCGCTCAGGCCGCACCCAAAGGCCGTGATGGAGATCTGGGTCAGCAGGCCGGGATTGGGGGTGGGGGCCGGGGTCGTCCCGGGCAGCAGGCTGGGCTCCGGGGTCGGCGAAGGGGTTCCCTCGCTGCGGAATTGCCGGTTGGCCTGGTTCCGGGCCTTTACGCACAGGGGCGCGGACTCCCGGTCCACCGCGTACATGCCCTTGATGTCCCGGTTGTACAGCAAATACGCAGCCAGCTCGTCCACCGCCGCCTGTCCCTCGTTGGTGCGCTCGTAGCTTACCACCTGAAACTGGGGATAGTATTCCCCGATGGCCGCCTGGATCTTCTCATACACCGGCTGGGCGTCTACGCCGTACACCAGGATGCGGCCGGATTTGAGGCTGCGCTCCGTCATCCGCACCGCAATGCCCCGGGCCAGCTCCTCGATATAATCCGTATCGTCCGCCACCACGTTGCAGTTCAATCCTTCCAGCGTACAGGGATCATAGGGCACGGCCGTATATACCCCCGCCTGGATGGCCGCCTGCACCGCCTGGTCGTTGGCTCCATTGGAATTTTGGATCAGCAGCCCGCCGCAGCCATCCTGAATGGCCGCTTCCACCGCCGCCAGGGCCTCCTGGCCTTGCTTGGCCCGGTACAATTTGGCAGGATACCCCAGGTTCTCCGCCGTGCGCAAAAACCCGTGCATCATCATATAGCCGGGAATCTGCCCATCGTCCTCCACGATGAACCCCAGCGTTTCCCCCAGGCCGCCCAGGTCGGCCGCCGGCGCCGGCGTCGCCGCCTCCTGGGCCGCAGCCGCCTCCGTCTCCGGCGCGCTCCCAGGCGCCCCGCAAGCCGCCAGCATGACGGCGCATACCAAAATAGACAGGAATGGAACCTTTCTCACAAATCAACCTCCCCTAGGAAACCCGCTCTTCCCCCGCATCCTACGGGGCGCGGAAGCAGAGCCCTAACGCCATGATAATGCAAAACGGCCGGTTTGTCAGCCGTTTTGCATGGATATTTACAGATTCCTCATCTTTCGCCGGGATCGGCCCCTCAGATGATATATTTGGGGTCCTTGGCCGGGGCGGCGTCCAGCTCCGCCTTCTTGGCCTGGTAGCCGTTTTTGCCCAGCAGGGCATAGGTGGCGTTCTTGCCCTCCTCCACCCCGGGCTGGTCAAAGGCGTTGATGTTGAGCAGCTCCCCGGCAAAGGCGGTCTGCACCTCGAACAGGTATAAAAGCTGGCCGATGGTAAAGGGGTTCACCTCCGGCAGGGTGATGGTCTTGTTCATATGCCCGCTCTTGGTGACGGCGTATTCCGTGGCCCGCTGCTCGCAGCTGATCAACTCGTTGAAAGTATGGCCGCTGAGGAAGGCCACGTCCGGGATGCCGTCAAAGGCATGGGGGATGTCCACCCGCGCCCGGTAGTTCTCCACCGCCAGGAAGGTGACCACCTTGTCGAAGGGGCCTTCCGTGTACAGCTGCACCTGGGAATGCTGGTCCGTTACCCCCAGGGCCTTGACGGGGGTCTGGCCCGTATGCACCGGGTTCCCCTGCAGGTCCTTGTTCTTGCCCAGGGATTCCGCCCAAAGCTGGGCGTACCAATCGGAGATGTACTTGAGGGCGTCCGCATAGGGCATCAGCACGCCGATGTTGCAGCCCTTCTCCATGGCCAGCACCTCCAGAGCGGCCAGCATATATGCCGGGTTCTTCCAAACGTCCGGCTCCTGGCACAACCCGTCCATATAGGCGGCGCCCGCCAAAAGCTCCTGGATATCGATGCCGCATACCGCCGCCGCCAGCAGGCCCACCGGGCACAGCTCGCTGAACCGGCCGCCTACCCCGTCGGGCACATAGAAGGTGCGCAGCCCGTGCGCCTTGGCGATCTTGATCAGATTGCCCTTGGCTTCATCCGTGGTGGCGATCACATGGCTGGGCCAATCCTCCCCCACCGCCCGGCGCAGGGCGTCGGTAAACAGCAGCAGCTGGGCCATGGTCTCGGAGGTGCTGCCGGATTTGGTAATCACGTTGAAGCAGGTACGCTCCAGGTCGATCACCTCGAACAGGGACGCCATCCGCTCCGGGTCCACATTGTCCTCCACGTACAGCTTGGGGCCGCCCCGCTTGCTGTCCGGCAAATCGTTATAGCGCAAATGCCGCAAAGCCTGGTGCACGGCGATGGGGCCCAGGGCGCTGCCGCCGATGCCCAGCACCACAAAGGTATCGAAATTCTCCCGCACATAGGCGGCCGCCTCCAGCAGGTCCTTTACCACCTGGCCCTGGTTATGGGGCAGGTTCCGCCACTTCATCCCCGTATCCCGCTTCTCCTTCATGGACTGGGCTGCGGCGGCATATTGGGCCTCCCGGGCTTGCAGCGCCGAAGGGTCTATGCCATATTGGCCCACGTGGGAACAGAGCATGTTGTTATAATCTACCCGGAGCTTCATGGAAGCCTGCCACCCATGATCTTCATATCGCTTCATTGAAATAATTCCTCCCTGGTAAAATTGATCGGTTCCTGTCCCCAGTATACCACATACCGGAGGGTTTTTTGCATAGATTATTGTAAATCCTTTCCATTTTGAGGTGCGCCATGCATAGGATCCGGCCCCGCAGGTTTTCCTTATCCCGTTTGCTGCTCATCTGCCTTTGCGTCCTGCTGCTGGGCCTGGCGGCCTACGCGTTTTTTTCCAACGACGAATACGGACACATGGATATCACCGTGGTGGACGCCTATTCCCTCCAGCCCGTGGAAGGGGCGGTCCTGGTATTCCCGGACGCAGGCCTTTCCGCCACCACGGACCAGGCGGGCAGAGCCCAGGTTTTCGGCCTGCCCATCCAGCGCCATAGCCAGCAAAACCGGCTCCTACATCAAGTCAACGGGGAATGCACCCTGCTGGTATATAAGGCGGGCTATATCCCCTACGCCCTATTCTACGTGCAGGTACCCCCGGGCCGGGTGCGCAACGGCCCCACGGTCTATCTCTTCCCCCAGTACGACGGCGCGCCGGAGGTGGTAACCATCGTGGAATCCCCCGCCTACGACTGGGCCGAGGCCCTGATGGAACAATACCGGCCCCAACAGATTCCCGACGCCCCATAAAGGGCAAACAAAAACAGGCTCCTGCTAAAACGCAGGAGCTGGATTCCATCGTTCCAATCGGCGGCGCTGCCAGGGCCTTATTCCCCTTCGGCGGGCGCTGCGCCGCCGCCCTTGCCCCGCCTGCGCCGGCGCTTTTTGCGGCGGCTGCCGGATTTTTCCATCTGGGCCCGGGCGTCGTCGTCCATGGTGCGCAGGGTGCGGGTAAGGATATAGGTCCCTTCCTCCCCCTCCTGGATCCGCAGCTTGAGCACGTATTCCCCATGCGCTTCGCAGGCCGCCGTGGCCATGAACCGGCCCTCCCCCCGGGGGATCCACGGGGTGGGGACGAGGGGCGTTCCGCAGGCCGGGCAGAAGCAGGGACGGGCCTGGTGCTGCTCCAATATCTCGCTGAGCAGGGCCATATCCATGCTGCCAATGCCCCGCCGTGCCCGCTTTTCCCGCCGCTCCGGCTCCGTATATTCCAGCAGGCCCCGCTCCATATCCAGCGCCTTGCACACCTGCACCGTGTTCACCGCGTCGTTCAGCGCGTCATGGGCCTGGCCGATGGGGGAGATCTCCAGCTTTTCCAAGGCAGCCGAAAGGGCCCACTGGCGATTGCCATGGGCTACCTGCTGATCGTAGATCCGCTGTAGGTCATAGCAGGTGGGCAGCCAATCCAGCTCCTGCTCGTAGAGCTGTAAGTTTTCCCGGAGGATGGGCATATCGTCGGTGCCCCAGGTGATAAAATCATAGGGCCCCTCCGCGCCGCACCAAAGGCGAAACTGTTCCAACGCTTCCGGAAAGGACAAGCCCTGCTTGAGCATCTGGTTGCTGATGCCTGTGAGCCTGCGCACCCGGCTGTTCATGCGGGTATAATAGGCAGGCTTCACATCCAGCTTGAGCTGATCCAGCTCCTGGAAGTCCGCGTCCAACTTGACGGCCCCGATCTGCACGATCTCTCCATGAAGAAATACGGGGGACTGGATGATTTTCTCCCGTATGACCGCCTGATTCCACTCTAAATCAAATACAATATGTTGCATATATATAGTTTACCACATTCCCAGGAAATATCCACCCCCTTATGCGCATTCCCAGCATTTTGCCTATTGTCCCAGGGGCTTTTCATAGCATAGGTCCGTCAATTCCTGTTCCCCTACCCGGCAGCCCAGCCTTTCTCCGTTCCAGCGATAGCCCTGTTTTTCATAAAACCGCCGGGCTTTTTCATTGGTATCCAGCACATACAGGAAGGCCGTCCCATAGCCCATGGCCCGCAGCCCTTCCTCCGCGGCCTGCAGCAGGGCGCTGCCGGCCCCCTGCCCCATGTAGGCCGGCCGCACGTACAAAGCCTGTACATACCCGTCTCCCCGGGCAGGCCCCTGGGAACCCGTGGGCGGAAGGAACGCCCCATAGGCCACCGCGCCCACCGCCTCCGGCCCCTGCATGGCCACCCGGGCCTCCAGGCCCCCGGGCTGCAGCTGAGATGCAAAAAACGCCTGCCAATGGTCCTGCCGCAGCCTGTCCAGATAGGCCTGATCGATCAGGCCGCGATAGCCGGTTTGCCAGCTTTCCCAAAAGATGCTGCTGATGCAGGCCGCATCCTCTATGGTTGCCTTTCGAATCTCCATTTTCTACCCCTTCGTTTCTCCCTTTTTGCGCAACAACCGATCCCCCGGCAAGCATACCGCCAGGTATGCCAGCAGGTTGGGCGCAGTCTTGAGCCAGCCGCTGTGCGGCCCGGGCGACAGGCTCCAGATTGCCCCCAGCAAGAGCCGGCAAGATAAAAAGCTATCATCCACAGACACCCCCGCAGATAGCAAAGCCGCCATTTCCCGCAATCCACCCCGGCTGGAAACCATTTATAGCCCAGTTGGAACCCCAGCAGGCTGAAGATCTGCATCAGGAAGCCGCTGGCCGCCACCAGCTGTAAGCGGAGCGCCAGCAGGCCCAGCAGGCTTATAAAAAGCCCCATCGCCTGGCTCATATAAGCGTACATCAGCCCCACCCGCCGGTTCTGTTTCACCCGGGCGTCTCCCCCATCGGCCTGGGCGTCCGACGTTGTTTCCTCCCCCAACAACAGGGAATCCGTACTCACGCCAAACACCTGGCGCAGGGCAACAAGATTTGCGCCATCGGGCATGGCCTATCCAGCCTCCCATTAGGAGACCGCCTGCCGGGATACTTTCAAAGCCAGGGCCAATTGTCCCTGGGTCCACCCCCGGCTCCGCCGCAGGGCCTGGATCCGCGGGCCGATCCCCATGGCCTACCGCCTCTTTTCTACCTAAGAGTATACCCGATTTCCGCCCCGGGGTCTATCCATATGCCTTGGCATCCCGGCAACCAACGTTTACATTCCCGCTGTCTTGGCGTATCTTTCAGGGCTTATTTCCAAACCTCCATGGTTGGCCTTTTCTTATGGCTCCACGCGCATCATGCGATACCCGACCCCGATATGGGTTTGGATGTATTGGGGAGAGCCCGGCTCTTTTTCCAATTTCTTCCGCAGGGTAGCCATAAAAACGCGAAGCGAGGCCACATCGTTTTCCCAGCTTCTTCCCCATATCTGCTGGGTGATGAAAGTGTGGGTCAACACCTTTCCAACATTTTTACAAAGCAGGCACAACAGCTTGTATTCACTGGGGGTCAAGTGGAGCTCTTGGCCATCCAGAAAGGCGCAACCTGCTGCGTAATCCACTTTTAGCTTGCCGTTTGTAAAAACCGCGTCTGTATTCATCGCGCCAATCTGCAGCGCCGTTAAACGCCGCTGTGTCACGCGCAGTCTTGCAAGCAGCTCTTCCACGGAAAAGGGCTTGGTCAAATAATCATCCGCGCCTGCATCCAGCGCATTGATTTTATCCATATCCTCACTCCGGGCGCTGATTACAATAATGGGCATATTGGACCAGGAGCGCACCTTGTGAATAACTTCCACCCCATCCATATCAGGCAAACCCAGATCCAACAAAATGATTTCAGGATTATGGGAGGAAGCCTCCAGTACGGCTGCTTCTCCGTTTGCCGCAGTCAAAAAGCGGTAATCATGGGCTTTTAATGTCGTGGTAATCAAGTTGCGGACAGGGGTATCGTCCTCCACCACTAAAATCAAAGGTTTATTCATGTAGTTCCACCTCCCCGGCTGGTACAGAAAATGTAAAAATAGATCCATGCGGCAGCTGATCGGCTACCATGATTTCGCCTCCGTGGGCATTGACAATCGATTTGCATAGCGCCAGGCCCAGCCCCAGGCTGCGCCGGCTATCGGCAATTTGATTGGACGCGCTGTAAAACATATCGAAAATATGCGGCTTGGCTTGGTCGGGAATGCCCGGGCCGTTATCTGCAATGGAAATATAAATATAGCTTCCCTTCCGCTCCCAGCCTATGTGGATTTCCGATCCTGGGGGCGTATACTTAACGGCATTATCGACGATGTTAATGATCACTTGCCCAATCAGCTTTGCGTCGATCTGCGCCAATAAGTATTCCTCGCTGTTTTGCACATGCAAGCGGTACGCCGCGCTTTTCCGATTTATATGCCGCAGCGCCTCCGCAACCACCTCGTCAATCAGTTCCGTGGACACATGCAGGTTCATCCGCCCTTCTTCCAAGCGGCTGACAGACAGCAGATTTTCCACCAGGTTATCCATGGGTATTTTCATCCTAGCATAGGGAATACAATCAAATAATAAAAAATCAGCCAAGCGCATTAAGATCAAATTAAGATATACGCCAACAAAGCGAATATCCGCTTTCAAATAGGATACCCTTGTGAAAGCGACGCGGGCAACCATATTGGATTGCGCCAGCAAAAAGCATGGAGTTTGGTTCTTCCCATCTCTATTATACCAGCAAAAGACATCCCTGCCTTTTGCCCGCGGCGATCGCTGTAACGAAAAAAGCATCCGGGGTCCCGCATGGAGGCCGCCTGCCGAGGCGTCTACAGGGCCTCGCGGATCCGGAGCGCGGCGCCGGGTCCACGGCCTGCGCCGCCTCTTGCCTTAAACGTATCTCCCGCTTTCCCGCCCGAAGGCCATCCATTTTCTTTTGTATCCCGGCAGCCAACGCTTACGTTCCTACGTTTTCTTCCAGCCCTTCCCCATATTCCGGCGTTGACGTTCCCCGCATCCCCATGGGCCGGCCCTTGCGTTGCCCGGGTATATTGGGTACAATGGGATTGAATGAGCCAAGGAGGATTTCTATGCTGAATACTGCTGACGCCGCCCTGTTCGCCCAATCCTTTGCCCCCTGGAGCCGGCTTTCCCCTCAGGAGCAAACTTATTTGACGGAACATGCGGCCTCCGTGCACTACCAAAAAGGCGCCAACCTTCATAGCGGCGAGGCGGAATGCCTGGGCCTTTTGATCCTGAAAAGCGGCGCCCTGCGCACCTACCTGCTCTCCGAGGACGGCAGGGAGATCACCTTATACCGGATGGGGCCCGGGGAGGCCTGCGTATTATCCGCCTCCTGCGTGATCTCCGCCATCACCTTTGACGTACACATTGACGCGGAGGAGGATACCGAGCTCTTTTTGGTGGCCGCCCCCGCCTTCGCCACCCTGTCCCAGCAGAATATCTACGTGGAATGCTGGAGCTACCGGGTGGCTACGGAACGTTTTTCAGACGTGATCTGGGCCTTGCAGCAGGTGCTGTTCATGCGGATGGACCAGCGGCTTGCCGTCTTTTTATTGGACGCCCTTTCCCGCACCCAGGGGGATACCATCAAGATCACCCACGAACAGGCCGCCCGCTACATCGGCAGCGCCAGAGAGGTGGTGTCCCGTATGCTGAAATACTTTGCCGCCGAAGGCGTCGTGGAGGTGTCCCGGGGCTGGATCCGCGTCCTGGACCGGGAAAAGCTGCGCAAGCTGGCGGCGTAGGCTTTCTTTTTGTGGAGCAGGTCGCCCCTGGGGACCCCCGCGGGGGGGCGGCGGGCGCGCACAGCGCGCACAACCGTCCGGGCGGGGCCTTTGGCCCCGCCCGCAGCTTGTCGAGAAACCTCTGACGAATAGAAGATCGCGGCCCTTTTAGGCTTT
>UQOG01000044.1 GCA_900542615.1 uncultured Eubacteriales bacterium
GGTATGGGGGCCCGCCGTGATGATCCAGTCTCTTCCCTCCTGGATCAGGGCGGTCACCGGGGCATGCAGATATACCTGGCAGCCGTTGGCGCGGGCATTCTCATAGGCGGCAAAGCACAGAGCCCAGGGATCTGTCACCCCCGTGCCGGGGGCTAGAAGGGCCGAAGAAATCCCCTCGGCCAATCCGGGCTCCAGGGCCATAGCCTGGGCTCCGGTCAGGAGTTCCAGCCCCTCCACCCCATTTTCCAGCCCCTGGCCATACTTGCGCCGGACCACCTCGTCGCCCCGGGGGCCATAGCTCACCAGCAGGGAGCCCCGGCGGGCAAAGGGGACGCCCAGTTGGGCGCATAGCCGGGGGAAATCCCGGTTGGCCTGTACGCACAGCCGGGCCTTGCGCGTATTGGGCTTGTTATCATAGCCGGTATAAATGATAGCGCTGTTGCCCCGGGAAATGCCGGTGCATACGTCCTCCCGCGCCTCCACCAGGCCGCAGCGCAGCCGGTAAGAGGTCAGATGGCGGGCGGCAAAGCAGCCCAGCAGGCCGCCCCCCAGCACCACCGCGTCCAGGCGCGCCTCAGTAAACACGGCGCACCCGCCCCGGCCGATCCAGGGTATAGCCCCCCAGCTTTTCCAGGCGCTCGCGGAAGGCCGGCTCCGCCAGGAGTTCCAGCATACGGCGGACCAGGGGGTTGTCCCAGGCATAATCGGGGATGATCAGGTCATATTGCTCCACGCACACGGGCAGGAAATCCAGGCCGTAGATCTTCGCCGCGGAGCATATCCCCATGCCCGCATCGGCGGTGCCCCCGGCGATCTGGGCGGCTACGGCGGTGTGCGTAAATTCCTCCCGCCCATATCCATACACCGCCCCAGGATCCACCCCTTCTTTCTTACATAGATAATCGGCCAGGATGCGGGTGCCGGAACCCTTTTGCCGGTTGACATAGCGCACCCCCGGGCGGGCGATGTCTCCAAAGCCCCGCAGGCCCAGAGGGTTGCCGGGGGCCACCATCAGGCCCTGGGTCCGCCCTACGCACTCCACCTGGTACACGCCCCCCTTGGGGAACTGCTTTTCTAAAATCGCCGTATTGTAGCTGCCATCGGCTTCGTTGAGCAGATGGCAGCCGGCCACATGGGCCTCCCCCCGGCGGATGGCCATGAGGCCCCCCATAGATCCCACATGGGCGGAGTTCATAAAGGCGCCCGGATCCGCCTGATGGAGCAGGTCCGCCAACTCGTCCAGGAGGGGGTCGTGGCTGCCGATAGCCACCAGGGTGCGGGACAGCTCCCCGGCAGGGCGAAGAAGCCGGATGGATACCGTCTCCCCCGCCTCCACCCCTTCGCTCCCCTGGGGGATCTCCAGGATGCCGTCGGCCTTCATAAAGGAGGAGACCACGCCGCTGCCCCGGGCCAGGGGGGAGGCCACCAGCCGCCCTCGTACCTGCCCCAGCCGCACCCGGACAAACTCCTGGTATTTCAGGCTGGATACCACCCGGCGGCTTAGCACGGCCTGGGCCTTGTGGCCCGCTCCAGCCTCCCGGCACAGCCAAAGGTCCACCAGGGGACGAAGCAGCTGCTCGATCACAATGATGCCGGACACGGGATAACCGGGCACCCCCAGAATGGGCTTGCAGCCCTGATACCCCAAAATGGCGGGCTTTCCCGGCTGAATGGCAATACCGTGGCAAAATACCTCCCCTACCTGACCGATGACGGCGGCGGCATAATCCTCCCGCCCGGCGGAGGAACCGGCGTTGAGCAGCACCATATCGCACTGCTCCAGCGCCTCCGTGAGGGCGGCGCGGATCGCCTCCTCCCGGTCGGGGACGATGGGATAGACCCGGGGCGCCGCCCCCCATTCCTCCAGCATGACCGAGAAGATGACCGAGTTGAACTCCATCACATCGCCAGGCTTTGGAGCGGCTGTGGGAGGGACCACCTCATCCCCGGTGGGGATCAGGCCGATGCGCGGCTTTGCCAGCACCTCCACCTCCAGCACGCCGGCGGCGATCATGGCCCCCATGGCGGCGGGGGAGATGGGCATATGGCCAGCCAACAGCATTTCCCCGGCGCAGATATCCTCCCCAATCTGGCGCACATGCTGCCAGGGGACGGCAGCCTGGCGGATCACTGCCCGGCCCTCGGCAAAGACCACCTCCTCCACCATGATGACGGCATCCCTATCCTCGGGCAGGGGGTCGCCGGTATCCACCACGGTATACTGCTCCGGGAGGAGCGAGATCGGGGTGGTGTCGCTGGCGCCGAAGGTATCCGCTGCACAGACGGCGATGCCGTCCATGGCGCAGGCGGGGTAGTGGGGGGCGCAGATATGGGCGTACACCGCCCCTGCGGTGATCCGGCCCCTGGCAGCCTGGACAGGGATCCTCTCCCGCCGGGGAGCAAAGCCCGCCTCCCGCAGCAGGGCCAGGTACTGGCCCCTGGCCTCATCCAGCGGCCAGTTGTTGAGATATTGAAAAGCCATGCGCTTCCCTCCATAGGATGATTGATATATAAGGGGCAAATATTGGTAAGCTACCGGTAGCTCAAGCCTCTGTAAAGGTGGTCACCAGGACCTGGCACCCCCGAGGGAGGCCCTCGCAGTCCCGGGGGATGCAGAAATAGCCGTCCGCTCCGGCCAAGGCAGTGATGAGCCCTGATTTCCCCCGGATCGGCGCCGCCTCCATCCCCTGGGGGCCTTCCCGAAGGAACACGCCATTGTACTGCGCCCGGCCATGGTTGGCGGAGACCTCCTCCGTAAGGCGGGCGGTTATCTGCCGCCGGCGGAGGGCCCGCCCCTCCAGGCGGGCAAGGAGGTCCCGAACGAAGAGGTGCGTGCAGAAGAGCGCAGCCACCGGGTGCCCCGGCAGCCCTACCATGGCCTTCCCCCCCGCCATCCTCCCCAATAGGGTGGGCTTGCCCGGCTTCATGGCGATGCCGTGGAAGAGGACCTCCCCCAGGGCGGACATGACCCGGCAGGCCGCGTCCTTCTCCCCGACGGAACTCCCTCCGGACAGGAGGATCACCTCGCACTCCGTCAGCCCCTGCTCCACCGCCCCCATAAGGCGGTCTTCCCGATCGGGGATGATGCCGTAAAAGCGGGGCAGGGCTCCTGCCTGCTCCAGCAGGGCGCATACCATGGGGCCGTTTACATCCCGAACCTGGCCGGCGGCAGGGGCACGCTCCGGCGGCACCAGCTCATCCCCGGTGGAGATAACCCCCACCCGCAACCGGGGCACTACGGGTACTGCCGTTACGCCCAGGGCAGCCAGGGCCCCAATATCCTGGGGCTCCAGCCGGCGGCCGGCAGGGAGTACCGTGTCTCCGGGCTTCACGTCATCCCCCCGGAAGATCATGTTGTGGCCCGGGGCTACGCTTTTGAGGATGCCGATGGTGCCGTCGCCATAGTCCTCGCAAAGCTCCAGCATCTGCACTGCATCCGCCCCCTGAGGCACCTCCCCGCCGGTGGGGATGGCGGCGCAGTACCCCGGGGCCAGGGCTAGGCCCGCCCCTTCCCCCATCCGGACCTGCCCGGCTAGAAGGAGCTGCGCAGGCAGGGCCTCGGAGCAGCCGAAGGTATCCGCGGCCCGGAGGGCGTAGCCATCTACTGTGGAGCGGCAGAAGTCCGGCACATAGGCCTCGGCAGTCACGGCCCGGGCCAGCACCCGCCCCCGGGCGGATAAGAGGGGAACCGCCTCCGGAGGGCGGCCCAAGGGTGCAAAGGCGCCGTGGATGATTTCCAGGGCCTCATCCGGGGTTTTAACATGGAGCATGATGCTTCCCTCCTATACGCATAGCAGGCTTTGTGGAAAACTACATCCCTGCGCCTTGCTCCCGCAGGACAAATCAAATAAAATGGAAGAAAAAGCGTGAAAGGTGAACTTGATATGCAGGAGCGCTATATCCGTAACCTCGGCCCGCTCACGGAAGAGGAATGCCTGCTGCTCCGGCAGCGGCGGGTGTTCCTTGCCGGCTGCGGCGGGCTGGGTGGCTATCTTCTGGAGCATTTGCTCCGGGCGGGAGTGGGGGCCATCACGGTCTGCGATGGGGATACAATCGTCCCTAGCAACCTAAACCGGCAGCTTCTGGCCGATATGGAGAGCCTGGGCCGCTCCAAGACAGAGGCGGCCTGTGCCCGGGCTGCGCTGGTGAATCCAGAGGCCGCCGTGGAAGCGCGCCCCGTATTTCTTACGGCGGATAATGCCTTGGGGCTCATCGCCGGCCACGACCTGGCCCTGGACGCCTTGGACAGCCCGGCGGCCCGGCGTATCCTGGCCAGCGCCTGCCGCCAGGCAGGCATCCCCCTGGTACACGGGGCAATCCGGGGATGGTACGCCCAGGCGGCTGTGATTCTTCCGGATAGCGGCATGATGGAGCAACTCTATCCGGCCGATGCTCCGGCTGCCCCAGACCAGGGGAGCCTTTCCCCTACCGTTGGGCTGTGCGCTGCCATCCAGGCGGGAGAGGCGGTCAAGCTCCTGTGCGGCCGCCCCAGCCCCCTGGCCGGGCGGCTGCTATGGGTGGATCTAGTAGAGCAGGAGTATCAGGTGGTCTCCTTCTGCCCGGAGGGGCCGCCCAGGTGAAAGTGCTCCTGCACAAAGGAGCGGAGGAGCCTTCCCGCCGGGGAAAGATGCTTGTCGCGCTTGAAGCATAGCATCAGGCGGCGCTGGAATTTGTCACTGCGGATGGGGAGCAGCCGGAGGGCCGGATCGCTCCGGTAGGGTCCGGCGCACCCCTCCGGCACAAAGCCCAGCCCTACACCGGCGGCTATAAGCTGCCTGTGCTGCTCCCGCTCGTCAGTAAGGCAGGCGGTGCGCAGGCCCAGGTTGAGCCCGGCGCACAGGTCGTAAGGATCCTCTATCCGCAGCTGCCCCCGCCGGAGGAATACGAAGGGTTGCCCAGCCAGGCTTCTGGGCAGTATGCCGGGCCGGCCTGCCAGGGCATGGGAAGCCGGCAGGGCCAGCAGATACCGTTCCTCCCGGAGAGGGATCCCCCGGAAGCGCCGGTACTCCCCGGTATCGGGGCAGAGAAGCATATCATATTGATTGATATCCAGGACCTCTTTGGCCGCAATGGAGCAATCCAGGTTCAGGATGATCTGGGGGTGGGCGGTGGAGAAGGCCGCCAGGCAGGCGGTAACCGGCCCATCCGGCCCGCACAGGCCCACGGAGAGCCTAGCCCCCACCCCCCCGGCATAGGTGCGTAGCTGCGCCAGCGTGCCGTCCAATTCCCGCAGGATTGACTGGGCGCTGGTGAGGAACTGGCTGCCCAGCTCATTGAGCACCACCCGCCTCCCCTGGCGGTAAAATAAAGGGGTGCCCAATTCCTCCTCCAGCCGGGCGATGCTCCGGGACAGGGAGGGCTGGCTGATATGGAGGGCCTCGGCCGCCTTGGAGAGATTTTGCAGCTGAGCCGCAGTTACAAAATACCGCATCTGGTCAAGGGTCATGGCGCATCCTCCCCGGCAGAAAACAGAAAGCCTCCAAGCCGACAACCTGGCGCCGGCGGATATCGGTCATAGCATAATAGCATAAATGAATAAGTCCGATTTGAAAATTAGGACGGATATCTTGTAGAAACCGCCGAACCTAAGCTCCCTATTGTGGTTCGGCCGGAAAAAGATCAGGCGATTAGAGGGTTCCCTTTTCGTAAAATTATAGGATAATCTATGCCTAAAAGCAATATCCAATTTGTCTCTAAACGATTTACACCCCCGTCGGCTGGACTGTAAAATAGAAATCAGAAGCGCATAGGCAAAAACAGCTCGGCGCTTCCTGGGCTTTTTCCTATGGGCCCAGGGGCAAAAAATACGATTTGGGGAGGTGGGTTCCTGTCCCCCTGCATATCCGGGGGTGGGAGAATGGCTATGAAACAATTGGTCGTCAAGCCCGAGAAGTGCATCGGCTGCCGCACCTGCGAGCTGGTGTGTTCCTTTGGGCACTATCAGAAGTTCAGCCCCAGGCTGTCCAACATCACCGTGCTGGAATACGAGGCAGCCACCCTGGCTGTGCCGGTGGTATGCCAGCAGTGTGAGGACGCCAGCTGCATGAAAGTCTGCCCCGTCCACGCCATCAGCCGGAATGAGGACGGCATCGTCACCATCAATTACGACGCCTGCATCGGCTGCAGGCTCTGCACCAACGCCTGCGCCCTGGGCAATATGTCCTATTCGCCCCGGCTGCGGAAGGTATTTAAGTGCGATCAGTGCGGCGGCGATCCCAAATGCGTGCGCTATTGCCCCGGCGGCGCCCTGACCTACGAGGACGCCGGCCGCATGGACCCGCGCAAAAAATTGACGGCGGACAAGATCGTAGCCGCCATGGGAATGGAGGTCTGAGCCATGGGCAACGGATATATGGGAACTATCCTGCGGATAAACCTGGCCAAGGGCACCATCATCAAGGAGCCTTTGAACCGGAAAAACGCAGAGGAATACGTGGGTGCGCGGGGGCTGGGCACCAAATATTACTGCGATGAGTGCGACCCCAATTGCGACCCCCTGGGCCCGGGCAACAAGCTGATCTTCATGACCGGCCCTCTCACGGGCACCTGCGCCACCTCCTCCGGCCGCTACAACGCCGTGGCCAAGGCGCCCCTCACCGGGACGATCGGCGCGGCCAACTCCGGCGGGCACTTTGGGCCCGAGCTCAAGTATGCCGGGTATGACGGCATCATCTTTGAGGATATCTCCGACCACCCGGTCTACCTGTACATCAACGACGACGCAGTGGAACTCCGGGACGCCTCCCACCTGTGGGGCAAGGACGTATACGAAACCACGGATACCCTCCTGGAGGAACTGGGCGATGAATTCCGTATCGCCTGCATCGCCCCCACCGGGGAAAATGGATGCCTTTTTGCCGGCATCATGAATGATAAACACAGGGCTGCCGGCCGCGGCGGCATCGGCGCGGTAATGGGCTCTAAAAAGCTCAAGGCCGTGGCCGTCCGGGGCACCGGCGCCATCACCGTATCCCGGCCGGATAGCTTCTTCCAGGCCTGCATGGACGCCCGGGATAAGCTCAAGGCCCACCCCGTCACCGGCGCCGGCCTCTCGGCCTACGGCACCCAGATCCTAGTGAATATCGTCAACGCTTCCGGCGGGCTGCCCCTGTGCAATGGCCGGGATGGCGCGGTATTCGATCAGGCCGACGATATCTCCGGCGAGACCCTGGCGGCCAAATACCTCCTGCGGAACAAGGGCTGCTTCGGCTGCTCTATCGGCTGCGGACGGGCCGTAGAGATTAAGGAAGGCCCCTTCAAGTCAAAGGGCGAGGGTCCCGAGTATGAGGCGGGATGGTCCTTTGGGGCCGATTGCGGCATAAGCGATCTGGCCGCCGTATGCGATGCAAACTTCCTGTGCAACCAGTACGGCATCGACCCCATCACCATGGGCGCCACCGTGGCCTGCGCCATGGAGCTCTATGAAATGGGCGCCATCCCCGAAGCCGATATCGGCTTTCCTCTGCGCTTTGGCGATGCCGCCGCTATGGTGAAGGCCGTGGAGATGACCTGCAAGGGCGAGGGCTTCGGCAAGGTCCTGGGCCTGGGATCCTACCGTATGGCGGAAAAATACGGCCATCCGGAGCTTTCCATGTCCGTAAAGAAGCAGGAAATGCCCGCCTATGATGGCCGGGCCATCCAGGGCATCGGCCTGGAGTACGCCACCTCCAACCGGGGCGGCTGCCATGTTCGGGGTTACATGATCTCCCCCGAGGTGCTGGGTTTGCCGGTAAAGATGGATCCCTTGGTCACCGAAGGGAAGGCCAGTATGCTCAAAACCTTTCAGGATCTTACCTCCCTGGTGGATGCCACCGGCATCTGCCTGTTTACTACCTTCGGCATCGGCCTGCCCGAGGTGGCCGCCCAGTACAGGGAGGCCGTGGGCAGCGATGAGAGCGATGAGGAGATCCTGCTCAAGGGGGAGCGGATCTGGAATCTGGAAAAGCAGTTCAACATCGCTGCCGGCGTGGAAAAGGATGCGCTGCCCCCCCGCCTGCTCCGGGAGAAGCTGCCTAGCGGCCCGGCGGCGGGCAAGGTCAACGACCTGTATACCATGCTGGCTGAATACTATGCAGCCCGGGGCTGGACGGCCGAGGGCATTCCTACCCCGGAAAAGCTAGAGCAGCTTCATTTAAAATAATTGCGATAAGCGAGCTGCCCGGGCTGGGGCGCCCCTGGCCCGGGCAGGAAAGGCCTGTATATGACCGTTAAGTTTTTTGCCTATCTCCGGGAGCCCCAGTATGCCGGCTGCAAGGAACTGGCCTGCCCCGCAGAGGAGACGGTTTTCCGCCTGGGCGAGGCCCTCAGCCGCCGGTTTGGCCCGGCCTTCCGGGGTGAGTTCTTTTCCCCGGATGGGAAGTCGCTGGGAGATCGGGTCATCGTCATGGTCAATGGGCGGCGGATCGAGTTCCTCCAGGGGCTGGACACCCCCCTGACCGACCGGGACACCGTGCAGATCTTCCCGGTGGTGGCTGGGGGCTGAGCAGAGGGCCCGGCGGGCGGTATCACTACAGCAATAGTCAAAAGGAAAGGCGGTGAGGCCGGTGCAAGTGGATCTGCAGGCCATTACGGATATCCTGCATAGGTATCCTGCACAGCAGCGCTACAGCCTGGCTATGCTCCAGGATATGCAGCGCCATTTCAATTATATCCCCCGGGAGGGGATGGAGGCCCTGGCGAATTATCTGGGCTGCCCCATGTCCAGCCTGTACGCCATGGCCACCTTCTATAAGGCCCTGAGCCTCAAGCCCAAGGGACGGCACATCATCAAGCTCTGCGATGGCACGGCCTGCCATATCCGGGGCTCTGCCAATCTGTTGAGCGGCATAGAGCGCCTGCTGGGCATCCAAGCAGGGGAAACCTCGGCTGATGGGCAATTCTCCCTGGAGCTGGTCAATTGCCTGGGGTCCTGCGCCCTGGCCCCGGTCATGGTGGTGGACGACACCTACTACGGCAAGGTGACCATGGAGCGCCTGCCGGAGATCTTGGCGCAGTACAGAGAGGAGGGGCAGGCTTGAATAAGACGATCTTGGTCTGCTGCGGCACCGGCTGCCTGGCCAACGGCAGCAAAAGGGTAGCTGAGGCCTTTCGGCAGAGCCTGATGGGCACGGACCACCAGGTAGAGTGCTGCGTAAAGGAGACGGGCTGCAACGGCTTCTGCGAGAACGGCCCCCTGGTTCAGATTCTTCCAGACGATATCACCTATTACAAGGTCCGAGTGAAGGACGTGGAAGAGATCGTATCAAAGACCATCCTGGCCGGAGAGCCGATAGAGCGCCTTCTTTATAAAAACGACAGGGGGCAGCGGGTGCGCAGCCAGCAGGAGAACCCCTTCTACACCCCCCAGAAAAAGTTCGCTCTGCGGAATATCGGCAAGATCGAGCCATGCAGCGTAGAGGACTACATGGCCCATGGTGGTTACCGCGCGCTGAAAAGGGCCCTGACCATGACGGGAGATGAGATCGTCCAGGAGGTGGAAGCTTCTGGCCTTCGGGGCCGGGGCGGGGCGGGTTTCCCCACGGGGCGCAAGTGGCGCTCGGCCCTGGAGCTGGACCGCTTCCCGAAATACGTGGCCTGCAATGGGGACGAGGGCGACCCTGGTGCCTTTATGGACCGCTCCATCCTGGAGGGGGATCCCCACAGCGTTCTGGAGGGCATGGCTATCTGCGCCCTGGCCATCGGGGCGGAGGAAGGCTTCCTCTATATCCGGGATGAATATGGCTTGGCGGTCCATAACGTACAGGCGGCCATCGCCCAGGCAGAGGCCCAGGGCATTCTGGGCGAGCACATCATGGGCTCGGATCGCCGGCTCAAGCTCAGCGTGGTCCGTGGGGGCGGCGCCTTTGTTTGCGGGGAATCCACCGCTCTGATGGCCTCCATCGAGGGCCGGGTGGGCGAGCCCCGGGCTAAGTACATCCGCTCCGTCCAGCGGGGCCTTTGGGATTGTCCCACGGTTCTTAATAATGTAGAGACCTTAGCCAATATACCCGTCATCCTGGAGCATGGCGGGGCGGCCTTTGCCGCTACCGGCACCGAAACCTCCCGGGGCACCAAGGTCTTCGCCCTGGTGGGCAAGGTCAAGCGCACGGGCCTGGTGGAGGTGCCTATGGGCGCCACCCTCCGCCATCTGATCTACGATATCGGCGGCGGCGTCAAGGGGGATCGTCCCTTCAAGGCCGTGCAGACCGGCGGCCCCTCCGGCGGCTGTATTCCGGCGGATATGCTGGATCTTCCCGTGGATTTCGATACCCTGACGGCTCGAGGCGCCATGATGGGCTCCGGCGGCATGATCGTCATGGACGACCGTAGCTGCATGGTGGAGGTGGCGCGATATTACATCAAATTCCTCTCCGAGGAATCCTGCGGCAAGTGCACCCCCTGCCGGGAGGGCCTGCGGCATATGCTGGCCATTCTGACCGATATTTGCGAGGGCCGGGGCCAGGAGAGCGACCTGGAGCTGCTGGAGCAGATCTGCGATACCCTGGAGGATGCCTCTCTCTGCGCCTTGGGCAAGTCCGCTCCCAACCCGGTGCGGACCACCATGAAGTACTTCCGGGAGGAATATGAGGCGCATATTAAGGAACACCGCTGCCCCGCCGGCGTATGCACGGCCCTGACCAGCTTCGTGATCGATCCTAACAAGTGCGTGGGCTGCGGCGCCTGTACCCGTGCCTGCCCCGCCGGCGTGATCTCCGGCGGCTTAAAGGAGCCCCATAGCATCGACAATAGCCGCTGCATCGTCTGCGGCAGCTGCCGGGAGGCCTGCCGGTTCGACGCAGTGGAGGCAAAAGGGAGGGCTGCGCTATGAATATAACCATCAACGGCATGACTTGCGCCTGCGAAAAGGGCGAATTTCTCCTCGCCGTTGCCCGGCGCAACGGTATCCAGATCCCTACCCTCTGCCACCATCCTGCCCTGGCCGGCCAAGGCTGCTGCCGGGTCTGCCTGGCGGAGGTGGACGAGGGGCGCGGCCCGAAGATCGTAGTCTCCTGCGTCTATCCCATCCAAAGGGAGTGCCGGGTGGAAACCGAAAGCGAGCGGGTTTGCAAGGATCGGGGCATGGTGCTGGCCCTATTACGCAAGCGGGCTCCGGACAGCCAGCGGATCGCCGCGCTGTGCAGGATCTATAAGGCCCCCGAGCTTCCCCGTCTCTCAGCGGCGGATGCGGGCAAATGCATCCTGTGCGGCCTGTGCGTACGGGCCTGCACCGAACTGAGCGTGGGGGCTATCTCCACGGTCAATCGCGGCGTGCTCAAGGAGATCGCTACCCCCTACCACGAGGCAAGTCCCGTGTGCGTGGGCTGCGGCGCCTGCGCCAGCGTTTGCCCCACCCAGGCTATCCCCATCGCCGAAACGTCCGATACTAGGGTCATCTGGGATAAAACCTTCCAGCTAGTCCATTGCGCCCAATGCGGAAGCGTGATCGGCACCCGGGAGGAATTGGAAATGGCGGCAAAGCGGTCCGGCCAAGAGCTGGAGGCCCTCTGCGATCGTTGCCGCAAAGCCGCTACCGCTCAGATTCTGGCAAATGTCTATGGGAAGTAAGTCCCGCCCCACCCCAAAACGGATCATCTCAAAAGCAGCGTAACCGCTCTGGCGGGATGGAATGCGGCCAACTTTTGAACCGGGGGTACAACGGAAAACTAATACGGAACAGCCAGGGAGGGTTGCATCACAACTCTCCCTGGTATTGTTTACATTACATAGCTTGGTTTTAGGATATCTCTTTAATGGAAAGATACTTCGTAAGTACCTCTCAGGACTCAGACGTGTATTAGCTAAAAAATAAAGTGTAGTCCAAAAACGAATAAAATCGAGCTTACCCCCTAGATTCACAATGTGGGCTAGGGGGTAAGCTGTGTATGGGAAAAGTGGGGGAAGAACGGCTGGAGAAACCCAAGGCATCCACTGCCAACGTGGGCATCTTCATTGAGAAAGCCAGCCGGTATACCGCCATTGACCGTCTGACGCCGGAATTGTTGAGGCTATTCATCCAGCGGCCCCGGCTGGATGCCAGACAGCGCCCTACCAGGCAATGAAGGTATGAGTGTAATCCTGGGGCACAGAAATCGGAAGCATCTGCGCCCCCTCCAGGATGTAAAAATTGGGGATAGCGGTATCCCGCCGGCCGGGAATATGCTTATACGGTTTTTGAAATCGTGGTATATGAGGACTCGGCGGACTGGCGGTTGCCGACAGCAGATGGCAGTGTACTGGTATTGGTGACGTGCTATCCATTCCGTTATAGCGGCAACGCCCCGGGAAAATATATGGTAACGGCTATTATGACATATTGAAAAGCCGCCTTGAGTCTGTAAAGGCGGCGATTAAATGATCTCTTGTTCTAAATTGTCAAACTCGGGCGTGGAGAAAAACTCTCCCAATGTAATCTCAAATCCATCGCACAGCTTTTTAATTGTCACCGTACCGGGATTCTGGCTTTCTCCATTTAAAATGCTTTTGATGGTCGCCTGTGGCACAGCGGATATATTGCTTAGAGCGTTTGGTGTAATACCACGCTCTTTACATAGTTGAATGATACGATGTGCAATGGCTTCACGGGTGCTCAACGTCTATCCTCCAAATAGTTTATCACTAGGATAAATTATTTGGAGTTTTCATCTTAGTGATTCTTCACTAATTATAAAAGGCGTGTTAAAATTAGAATTAAGTGATTTATCACTAAATTCTGACAAGAACTCATTCTTTCAAAATACGAACAGGCATAAAATCTAACATATACTACTGCATATATAAAGGGAAGAGAGTGAGGAGACATATATCTATGAAAAAACAAAAAAAGATTTGTCAAGATAAGAGTGTAATAGGTAATGCCCTGATGGAGCAGGAAGCTGAGAAACTCTTGGCCCAATATCCCATTGAAGTTAAAACTATTATAGAGTGCGCTAAAAAAAGTATCGATTTACAAAAGCAGAGCTAATGCAAATTGAACAAATAAAAAATAATCTTCGAAATTAGCGTCAGATATACCCCGCTTTAATTGTCGAATTATTAGGAAGGGTGAGTTTGCATGAGCCGAAGGCGAAAAATGTGCATGGTTCGAGTTATCCTTAAATCGAATGAGGCAGATAATTTAGCTTACCGGCATTTCTTCTATAAAGAAGGATATTGCCGCAATGGAAAGTGCGCTGAAAAAACTGGAAGCGCAGGAGGCAAAGTATTCTGCTGAACTGGATGCCGCACTGAAGGAATACAGCGAATTGAAGGAACAGGCTTCAGAATTTGACGCCGGTGAGCTGATGGAGGCACGGCTTTCCATCCGTGGGGAAAAAGAACGCTCTGCGGTTACTCGTGTGCAGGACACCTATGGCGAGAAATACGATTCGCTGATGATGTTTGACAGCAAGCGGGATGTCGCAAATCTGCTCCACGAGGAAGCGGAAACACGCTCCGTCCGGGAGCGCCTGCGACAGAAACAACAGACAAAGACGCAACGGCAAAGAAAGCCCAAACACTATGAACAGGAACGGTAAATGCCGTTCCTGTTCGATGGTTTTATACCATGAAAATTAAATATAAGTGTACAATTTTTTAATGCCTTGCAGACTCTCGTCATGATAAACCAAGGCGGTGAGCGAATATGTGCCGGTTTGGCTGAAAAAGGACAGGCTTACCCATTTAAATTTCCGCTTTTGCTTTATCGGAAATTTGAAATTCAAAGATGGAACTATCATTCAAAAAGTTCACATGCGCTCTTCAAGAAAGCCGGAGATAATCATATATTTATTTTACTGGTATTTTACAGAT
>UQOG01000045.1 GCA_900542615.1 uncultured Eubacteriales bacterium
CCTTGCGTAGCAAGGGTTTCCTTGCATAGCTCCCTGGCCGCGCCGTAGGCGCAAGCCACTTTTTCGACAGCCAAAGGCGGCATAGCCCGTGGGCTATGCCGCCTTTTTCTTGGTTTGTTCGATTCGGTAAGCTGCAGCTTAGCCGATGTAGCCGCCCTTTTGCAGGATGGGCTTGGCAGCCTCCAGGTTGGCCTCGCTCACCAGCACGATGGGGCCGGTGCAGCCCATGCCGGACTCGGCGTAGATGTTGTTCTTCCAAAGGAGCTGGACCGCATCCTCCAGATCCATCACCTCGATGCCGGCGATGGCGGCGGTGACCACTTCCTTGGGGGGCGCTTTGACCTCCTCGGCAGCGGCGGCCGCGGGCGCCTTGCGGGATGCCACGCTATCCGCCAGCAGCTTCTTGAGCCCGGCCTTGTTGGCCGCCTCGAACTCCGCCTTGCACACCGCCTGATAGTCCCCCGCTACCAGCTCCGCCGCATAGGTCAACGCCCCTGCGATGACCCGCGCGCCGCTGGCCCGGGATACGATCATCACCAACCGGTCATAGCCCTCGCCGATGCCGGGGCCATAGCCATAGCCGATGGTCTCATAGCTGCCGCCGGAGGTGCCGGCCGCCAGCATCTTAATGACCACGTTGCCGGTGAGGGAATCCATCACCATGATGTCCGGAGAGCCGGTCAGCACATCGTTGCCCCGCATGACGCAGCCCCCGTCCGCACGGCCGGAGGTGGCGAACTGGATGGGATAGCCGTTGCTCTGGAGCTGCTTGAGGATGGTCTCGGTCTGCCGGGCGCCGTCGATGTTCAGGATGCCCACGGTGGGGGCTTCCACGCCGCAGGCCTTGGCGGCGATGATGCCATAGATGGCGTTCTTCACCATGCCCTCGATCCGGTCCACGGAGGAGGTCCCCGTGGTGGTGGCGATGAACATCTCCTTGCCCTTGCCCGGGGTTACGCACCGGCCAACGGTGGACACCCCGATGGGGAAGGGATAATGCATGGTGACCGCGCCCTGCACCTGGCCGCTTTCCAGCAGCTCTTCCATTTTCTTATGGCCGGCCTCTTCGTCCGGCACTTCCACGGTGGTAACGCCCTCGTGATGCAGGGTGCCGATGTAATAGACATCCACCCCCTGCTTGGCGGCCAGCACAGCGCCCTGCATGGCGTTTTCCTCCCCATGCTCGCTGCCCATGCCCGTCAGGGCGATCTTGGGCCTTCCGCCCATGCGGCCGCTCTCCAGGGCGTCCGCCATGTCCAGGAAGGTCTGGGCGATCATGGTCTTTACTTGGTCTTTTGCCATGGCCGCGCCCTCGCTATTCCATCATGCTGGCGGCAAAATCCCGCAGGGCTTCCGCGATGAGGCCCTTGATCTCCGCCTTGGACACGCCGCCCTCCTGGGACTTTGCGCCCTCGTTCTTGCGGACCACAAAGGATACGCCGTCAAACAGATTGGTCATACGGCCCAGGAACAGGCTGCCCTTGCCGATGATCATGGCGGTGTTTACCTGGCCGGAAAGGATCTCCTCCCGCAGGAAGCCCACATAGGGCACGCCGCTGGGGATATGGCCCTGGGTGGGGGCCCAGCCTACCATGCCGTGCTCCTGGGCGAAGGTGGCCAGCTTGGCCTTTTCCATATCGCCCTGCTTCACGGCCAGCGCGCCGATCATCTTATAGTTGGAAGCGGGCACGTCGCCGGCGCCGGCGGGCTTGGTGATATCGGGGTTCTGCATTTCCGCAGCGTACTTGTCGATGTCCGGGATCTTTAAGCCGGCCCGGGCAAGGGGCGCGGCCACCAGGCCGCCGATGACCGCCTGGGGAGAAGAACCGGTGCCCACCGTATGCCGGCCGATGATCTCGGTATCGATCTCCGGGTTTTCCCCGTCGTTGGCGCTGACCAGCACGGAGAAGCCGCCCAGCATATCCTCCAGAATGGGCATATCCTTATTGACATGGTCCTTGCCGTTCATGCCCAGCTTCGCGGTGCAGCCGCCTGCGGTGACCACCACGTTCTTATAGGTGCCGGCCTTTACCAGGGACGCCGCCGCCACCATGGCATGGGCCGGGCCCGCGCAGAAGCCCCGCATGTCGCTGCCCGTGGCGGAGGTCAGGCCCGCGATCTCCGCCGCTGCCTTGGCAAAGTTGCCGCCGCCCCGCTGGTTCACGTCGCCGCAAGCCTCTTCGCAGCAGTCGATCACGTACTCGATCTCGCTCTTGTCGATGCCGCTGTTCTTCACCACATACAGCAGGGCCAATACGCTGCTGGCCTTGGAAACCAGGTTCTCATGCATCACGTGGGCGGAAAGGTTCACGTCCACATCGTGGGCACGCTTCACATAGCCCACCAGCTTGCCCTGGAAATACAGGCCCTCCGCGTGCTCCTCGTTGACGAAGTGCTCGATCTCCGCCAGCTCCAGGCCCTCATGGACCCGGGCTGCGATGTCCTCGGAAATGACCGGGTTGGCGGTGAACCGGGGCTTCACATCCTCCACAAAGCCCTTTTCCAGGTGCAGCAAGTCGAATACGTCGCACACCTGCATGAGCATGTAGAATTCATCCTCCGGCATGATCTCGCCGAACTTGCCGTAACGGGGGCCTTCCGCCAGGGGCTTGTCATACCAGGGTTGGGCGATGGCGCCCAGCTCTGCGGGGGTCATGTTGCCGATATAGGTCTGGTTGGGGGCGTATTTGAGGGCGTCCTCATAGCTGCGGATATGGTCCGGCAGCTTCACAAGGTATTCGGAATTGGGGTTGACGATGCGCTCGGTGGTTTGGGTAGAGCCATTGTGGATCACCATATCCGGCGCATGGGCCAGGATATAGCTGGAGCCTTTGATTACGCTATTCATAGTTTTTCTTCCCATCCAATATTATTTTTTAGGCGTTTATCTATATGAAAGAAGTAAGGGACGCATCACACATAACAAATGCCTGACACGCCCCCCTTTTTTTGAAGATCTTAATACTTGCAGTATTGCTCACGGATGCTGGTCATTTCGTTGATAATATCATCAACATCCAGAACCATCTCCATCATGCCGACCTGCTCATCATAAAGATCAGGCGAGACCTCGTTTTTGATCTCGGGCTCGCACACATGGTAAACCCTGAGTCCCAACTGGACTCCTGTCAACGGACCAGCAAAAGTGGGATCGCCGTTGGTGACCGTCTCAGCGGCCAGACCGGCAGCTTCGCCCTCCGCAGCGCCCAACACCACTACGATGTTTTCAGGGCCGTATTTTTCGGCGAATTCTTTAACCCGCTTCTGATTTTCCAGGTCCATTGCACCCGCGGCCGTTCAGACAAAGCACTCGGTCGAGGAGAACACGACCTCAGCGCCCGCGTCCTTTACGCATTCCTCGATAGCCGGGCCAGGGATGCCGTCGCGGTCACCGATGATGATGACCTTCTTATCCTTCAGCAAGCTCATCACGATTTTCCTCCTTCCTTTCAAAATTTCGTAGCGCATGACCTATGCCATGGCTGCTATTTAAGAATTTTACCACAATGGGTAAAAAACTTACCGGGGAATATTACAGGTACTTCTTGATGAGAGCCTCGATATTTTCGGGGGTCGCATCATCCTTCACGACCTCCTCCACCTTTTCGCCGCCTTTAAAGATGGCCATGGTGGGCAATCCCAACACTTTCAGGCTGATGGCCAGCCGGCGGGCCTTGGTGGTATTCAGGGCGCAGAACTTGATCTTGTCGCCATACTTATCCGCCATCTCATGGACAAAGGGCATCAGCGCCGCACAGGGCACGCAACCATCGCCATAGAAATCTACAAACACAGTGCCTTCCGCCTGAAGCACTTCCGCTTCAAAGGTATCTTTCGCCAGTTCCAACATGGTTTTTGTCTCCTTTACTTAAATGCCTTCAATATACTTGTTGGCCTGGGTGGCGGCGATGGCGCCATCCGCAGCCGCGGTCACTACCTGGCGCAGGCTCTTCACCCGCACGTCGCCGGCGGCGAATACGCCGGGAATGTTGGTATGCATATCCGCATCCGTTACGATATACCCGTGATCCATCTCCACCTTGCCCTCGAACAGCTCGCTGTTGGGCAGGAAGCCGATGAAGCAGAACACACCGAAGGTGCCGTCATCCTCATCCGCAACGATCTCGGTGAGCTCGCCGGTCTTGACGTTTTTGACCACCATGCTCTCCAGGATGCCGTCGCCCTTGAGCTCTACCACCACGCTGTCCCACATGAAGTGCATCTTGGGGTTGGCAAAGGCCTTCTCCTGGATGGACTTGGCTGCGCGCAGCTCGTCCCGGCGATGGATAATGGTAACCTTGCGGCCGAACTTGGTCAGGTACATGGCCTCTTCCACCGCGCTGTCGCCGCCGCCTACCACGTAGATGTCCAGATCCTGGAAGAACGCGCCGTCGCAGGTGGCGCAATAGGATACGCCCTTGCCGGTGAGCTCCTTCTCGCCCGGGCAGCCGATGGGCCGGGAATTGGCGCCGGTGGCAATGATGACGGTCTTGGAATAGTAGTCGCCCTTCTTGCCCTTGAGGTGCTTGATTTCGCCTTCCAGCTCCACCTCTTCAATGGTATCGTAGACCTTCTCCGCGCCAAAATGCTCCGCCTGCTTGGCCATGCGGCCTACCAGGCTGGGGCCGGTCTCGCCCTCGATGCCGCCGGGATAGTTTTCGATCTCCGCGGTGATGACGATCTGGCCGCCGTCCTTCTGCTTCTCGATGATCAAGGTGGACAGCCGGGCACGGCCTGCATAGCTTCCGGCGGCGAGCCCCGCAGGGCCCGCGCCGATAATGATTACATCATAGACCTTCTTATCCATGGATTCCTATTTGTCCTGTCCTTTCCGAAAGGATATTTTTAATATTTGACCTCGAAGATGGTCTGGTCATCCACCTCGGTGGAGAGGGCCGTGAGGGCGGTCTCCAGGATCTTGCGGCGGATGTGCTTTTCCTCCTCCATGGTCAGGGCCGGATTGCCCAGGGGGTGGGGGATGGCGATGGCGGGAACGATCCGGTTCGCGCCGACCGTCATGGAGATGGGGGTAACTGTGCAAATATGCACAACGGGAATGCCTGCACGCTCGATTTCTTTAACCATCGTTGCACCGCAACGTGTGCAGGTTCCTCAGGTGGAGGTCAGGATCACGGCCTGAACACCGTCCGCGATGAGCTCCTTGGAGAACTCAGCAGCGAAAGCCTTTGCGCTCTTAACCGCAGTACCGTTACCAACGGTGGTGTAGAAGTAGCGGTATAGGGATCCGATCTTGCCTTCCTTCTCAAACTCCCGAAGTACGTCTACCGGCAGCACCCGGTCAGCGTCCTCGTTGGCATAAACGGGATCATAGCCGCCATGAGCGGTAGCATAGGTGTCGCTGGTAAGATCCATTACGCCTTCAATGTCGTACTTGCCATAATGGGTGGCGTTGGAGCTTTCGATATGATCCGGGTTGCCCTTAGGTACAATGCCGCCGGAGGTCACCAGAGCGATCTTGGCGTGGGCAATGTCCTTCACAGCAGGATTGGGGGGCACACGGTCAAAGTCGGGCATGGGATACTCCGTAGTGAAGGGCTTGCCGTTGATCTTGGCGATCAGCATGTTCACAGCCCGCTTGGCGCCCCGCTCCTTCTCGAACAGGTTCACCCGGATGCCGTTGGGGATATAGCCGTCTTCGCAGGAAGCGCCGACCTTCTCGCCCTTGGCCAGCTTCAGGCCCAGCTTGGCCATCTTGGGGGCCGCGTCCCGCATACCGGCGGCGCTGTTCTTGGTGGAAATGATGTACACGGAGGCCTTGAACATATCCGCGCCGGGGTTCTCCACATACATACCGGTGAGGGCGGGAATCTTCAGCTCCTTCTTCACCGCGTCGGTGATGGTGCCGCAGGCTACGCCGTAACGGCCGGCGTTGAAGGCAGGGCCGGCGATGAACAGATCGGGCTTGGCGGCCTTGATCATATCCAGCACCTCTGCGGTGGCCTTCTCCAGGTTCTCGTTGAAGTAGGAGTCGCCGCAGATCACGGTGCCGACGATCTCCGCCTCATCGCCGAAGGCGGCCTTCAGGGCCATGCCGGGGCCCACGACGCCTTCCCGGTATTCGGGCTTGTAATCCGCCATTTCCTCGCCGCCGATCTGGGCGAAGAACTGGTTGATGTAATGTACAACTCTCAGCTTGCTCATGAATAGCCTCCTTCTTTAGCGGGCGCTCAGGTAGTTGAAGCCTACCTCGCTGGTGGCGCCGGTGATGACCTGGATCTCCACGTCGATGGTGCCGTCCTCGTGCTTGTTGTCCGCCCAGCCGCCGGCTACGATGCCAACGTACTCTTCGGTGCCGATGACCTTTTCCATCTTGGGCAGGGTAATGACCTGGTTGGCGTTGCCGCCGGTGACCAGGGCATCCGCGGAAGCGTGGGCGTCTGCCAGGGACTGGGAGGAGCCGTCGCGGCCGGCGTACTCGTCGGTGACGATAACGGTCTTGATGCCCTTTTCGGTGATCTTGCGGCAGTTCATGATCAGGTCGGTATCCGGGTTGCCGAAGCCTTCCTCGGTGATGATGACCGCATCCAGGCACAGGAACTCGCACAGCTTGGCCGCCCAGTTGGAGGAGCGCTCCTTATCCGCCAGGTATACGTTCTCGTTGGTGATGACCATAGCGGCAAAGTTGATGTCCTTGCCATGGCGGGCAAAGAGCTCGTGCACGATGGGGTTGTTCTGATGGACATAGGTGGGGTTCTTATCGCAGGCAGACACGCAGTTGCCGCTGATGATGGCGCCATCCATGACCTCGGTGGGATAGATGAGGGTAGACAGGGTCTTTTTGGCGTCTACGCCATATACGTAGGTGTCATGGAGCAAGCCCTGGCTTTGCAGCATCTGCACATAGCCGACCCGGGGCAGATCCGGATACTTGTCCATGCCTTCCTTGAGGGGCAGGGTCTCAAAGGTCTCGGTTTCATCGGGCGTCAGGCTGCGGGCCAGCTCGCCGATGTACACGGCGGTCTTCAGGCCGGCCATACGCACCGCATGTTCATGGTCATGCTGCTTGAGGCCTTCCACAGGCTGAATTACCAGCACCAGGTTGTTGGTCTTGGAGAAGGGCGTATACTGGGCGCCAATGCCGCTCATGTCGATGATGCCTTCCTGGAAGCCCACGATCTTGCCGGTGGTAACCACCGCCGCGCCCTTGAGCACATGGGTCTTGCCGCTGCCCACGGTCTCCACCTTGGAGATCACGCCGGGGAACATGCCGCCGGGGCCTTCTACCTTTACACGGGGTTCGATCACGTCCTTTACAGGCGTAATCCGCACGTTTTCACCGGGGCGCGCTACGTCCACCTCAACGGATGCGATCTGCTCGTCTTCCAATACGAGCTTCTTCACCGCTTCGGCGTCAACGTACAGAACGCCGTTCTCAACTTTGGATTCTGCTGCCAGCTGAATGTCGTGGATATGGATATATCCGAGTTCCAATTTCAACTTGAGACACCTCCTCTAATTACTGGTTCCTGGTTGGTTCGACCACCATTTATATTTAATCTAAATGATTAACGGGGTTTTTATCCGGGCTTTTGACCAGGCTCAGAACATGGACTGTATCAGGGTCAGGTCAATGGTTTGGAAATCTTCTTGCAAGGCCGGGTCCTTGCTCTTTGCCCGGATGGGGAATTTATCGCAGGTGGTAATGCTGTTTTCGATCAAAGAAAGGGAGGGAAGATCCAGCAACCCCTGCGCCCTGGAGACCGCCACGGATTTGTATGGGGTCTCGCCGGGCTTTACGCTGCCGGAAAGCGGATGGGTCAAAAGCTTGTGCCCCTGGTGGATGGCGTCCCGGGCCAGGCAGAGCACCTGCCGGTAGCTTACCGGCGCGTAGTGCACCTCGCAAATGTCCTGTTTCGACAGGACGTCCCGGACCATGGGGTTGTTGGTGATGACGAGCATCCGTTCGAGCATGTCCTTTGCCTCCGGCAGAAAAAAAAGTGGAATACAACGCATGAAGCTTTGCCTTCCACTCTGTCCTCAACCTGAAAGCTTCCTTCGCGGAACGGAGCCCGTACGCTTGAAGTTACTTCTTCGGTGCTTGCGCTCTCCAGAGCGTTGTCCTGCAGCCGGTCCTTTTGCCTGAGATCTTCATATGCAGCAGATAGGCATTGCTACATATTTATTCCTTCGGCGGCATTTCATGCACTCTCCCGACAGCCGTCAACCAACCGTTATTCACTTTGTTACAATATAATCATATACCATTTTTTCAGGTTCCGCAAGGCGATCCGACTATTATAGAAAAAACCAAATATGTTCATCCTGCCCAGCTTTTCCAGGGGGTTGGAGCAGGGAAAAGCGCCTGTTAGGACAGGCGCCCGGAATATGCCCATCGGTTTTTTCTATGCGATCGGCCATTTGCGTTCCTGTTTTGAATCTGGCGGGAGTATGTAGGAATTGAACCCACCCAAGCAGCTCCTAACTGCTCACATCGGTTTTGAAGACCGAGGGGCACACCAGCACCCATCTACCCCCATGGTACAGCCGCGCCATGATTATACATGGTATGGCTGTGTTTTGCAAGGGTGAATTATCGCCGCAGCCTACGGGCGTCGCCCTCTTTTTTGGTCAACCCGGTCACGTCCCAATATTCCAGCAACGCCATGGCGTATTTGCGGGAGGTGCCGATCCCATCCCGGAACCGGGCCAGGGTAACCGTACCGTCCGCCTCCGCCAGCCGCCGGAAAATCCCCTCCGCCTCCTCCACCGCCTTGCGGGTAAAGAGCAGATCCGGTTCCAAGGGGACCAGCTCCCCTTCATCTGTCAGGTAATCCAGCACCTTTTGGAAATCCTTGGCCCGGCCCATCTCCTTGGTCAACCCGCTGCGCTCCGGCGGGGCAAAGGGTTCCTGGGCGCAGGCCTGGTAGAGCCGGTCCTTTAAGGCTTCCTGCTCCGGGGTAAAGCGCACCTGGAAGCCGGGCAAGGCCAGGCAGCGGCCCGCCACGGCCAGGGTGCCGTCTTGCGTCATCCGTTCCAATAGCTTATCCCCCGCCCCCGGCTCCAGCCGGGGAAAGAGGGCCGCCCGCAGGGTTTCCCAGCGCATTCCGGCCTTCAAGGGGTTTTCCTGGTGGAAGGTTTCCAGCAGGCCCCGGGCCTTTTGCCCCAGGGCCTGGTAGTAGGCGGCGTGGAGCTTGAGCTTATCCGTCACGGCCACCAGCTTTCCCTCCGCCTCCAGGGCCTGGATGCAGGCTGTAAAGGCTTCCTCGTTCAGGTTGGTCTGGAGCCGCAGCTGGGCCAGGGGCGCATACCTGGGGCTGTTTTCCCGGAGCAAGGCTTCCACCTGGGTCTTTTCATCCCCCGCTTGCAGCATATCCAATACCTTTGGCACCTCCATGTCCCCCTGCTTATGCTTATGGGGCTTGGGATCCAGGATCTGGCCGCCGCCGATGGTCTCGATGGGGGAATAAAACCGCACCACAAAATGGTCCCCCGCCTTCAGGGCGATGGCCTCCTCAAAGCGGAGCTGGGCATAGCAGCTTTCCCCGGGGAGCAGCTCCTCCACGCCCCCCAGCAGCACCGCCTTGCACAAAAGCTCCTTTGCGCCGCAGTAAAAATGCAGCCGGCTGCCGCTCTTGATGGTGCGCTCCACCTCCGGCAGCATCCTGAGCCGCACGTCCACCATCATGGTAACCTGGAGGCTGCCGGGCTTGGCCAATACGTCCCCTCGCTCCAGCTCTTCCCGCTTCACCCCCTGGAGGTTGACAGCCACCCGCTGGCCCGCCTGGGCCTCCTCCACGCTCTGGGAATGGACCTGCAGGCCCCTGGCCTTGGCCAGCCGGCCGGCGGGATAGATCATCACCTCTTCGCCGGCACGGAGCCGGCCTTCGATCAGGGTGCCGGTGGCCACCGTCCCGAACCCCTGCATGGAAAATACCCGGTCCGCCGGCAGCCGGAAGGGCCGCTCCGTATGCTTGCCCTGGGTGGTGGCCACCATCGTAAACAGGGTCTCCCTTAGGGCCTGGATCCCCTCCCCCGTATAGGAGGAAACCGGCAGGATGGGCGCCCCTTCCAGGCAGGTGCCCTTCAGCTGCTCCCGCACGTCCTCGGTGACCAGCTCCAGCCAGTCCGCGTCCACCATATCGATCTTGGTCAGGGCCACGCAGCCCCGCCGGATGTCCAGCAGGGACAGGATGCCCAAATGCTCCTTTGTCTGGGGCATGACCCCCTCGTCCGCCGCCACCACCAGCAGGGCCAGGTCGATGCCGCCCGCCCCCGCCAGCATATTGCGGATGAATTTCTCATGGCCCGGCACGTCGATGATCCCCGCCTTGCTCCCATCCGGCAGGTCCAGATAGGCAAACCCCAGCTCAATGGTAATGCCCCGGCGCTTTTCCTCCTCCAGCCGGTCCGTATCGATGCCGGTCAAGGCGTTGATCAGGCAGGTTTTCCCATGGTCCACATGGCCCGCCGTGCCGATGATCACATTGTTCATGCCGTTTCCTCCTTCATGCAGGCCAGCACCGCCTTGGCCAGGGCCGGAATCTGCTCCTCCGCCACGGTGCGCATATCCAGCAGCACCCCCTCCTTATGGATCCGAGCCGCCACCGGCCGCTCCAGCTGCAACAGCTTGTGACAGAACCAGGCCGGCTGTATGCCCGCAGGCTGTAGCCGCACCGCCCGGGAGGGGATGGTCTCGTTGGGCACCGAGCCCGCGCCGATCTGGGCCTGGCTCTCCACCAGGGCCGCCGCAAGGCCGGGGGCGTCCGCCAGCAGGGCCAGCAGCCTGTTCCCCCGGGCCTCCAGGGCCTCCACCGGCTGGGATACCATCTGATAGAAGGGGATCCGGGCCAATGCCAGCTCCGGATACCGATATAGCCGCAGGGTGGCCTCCAGGGCCGCCAGGGTCATCTTATCCACCCGCAGCGCCCGCAAAAGGGGATGGTGCTTCATTTTGTCGATCCAGACCTGCTTGCCCGCCAGGATGCCCGCCTGGGGCCCGCCCAACAGCTTGTCCCCGGAGAAGCAGATCACGTCCGCCCCCGCCCGGATCCCCTGCAAAACCGTAGGCTCATCCTGCACCCCGTAGGGGTCCAGGGGCAGCATGGCCCCGCTCCCCAGGTCGTAGAGCAGGGGCAGATCCTTTTCGTGAGCCATCTGGGCCAGCGCCTCCAAGGGCACGTCCTCCGTGAAGCCTACGATTCGGTAATTGCTGGTATGCACCTTCAAAAGGGCCGCCGTATCCGGGCCGATGGCCCGGGCATAGTCCCCGGGATGGGTCTTGTTGGTGGCGCCCACCTCCCTTAGGATGCAGCCGCTTTGCTCCATTACCTCCGGCACCCGGAACGCGCCGCCGATCTCCACCAGCTCGCCCCGGGAGACCACCACCTCCCGGCCCCGGGCCATGGCCGTAAGGGCCAGCATCACCGCCGCCGCGTTGTTGTTCACCACCAGGGCGGCCTCCACCCCCAACAGCTCCTTGAGGATGGTTTCCACATGCAAATACCGGTCCCCCCGCTTGCCTGTGGCGCAGTCAAATTCCAGGGTGGAATAGGCGCCCGCCACCCGGGCCGCCGCCTCCACAGCCTCCGGCGCCAGCAGCGCCCGGCCCAGATTGGTGTGCAGGATGACGCCGGTACCGTTGATGATGAGCCGCTGGTTCGGGGTCTGCTCCTGCCGCAATCGGGCATAGGCGGCCTCCAGCAGCCCCGCCCCGGAACCGTCCGCCGCCCGGCCTGCCAGGATGGCCTGCCGGGCCTCCTCCAGGCAATGCCGCAGGGCATCCCCCACCGCGTTGCGGGGCTGCCCCCGGAACCGCGGGTCCTCCATGGCCTGCTCCAACAGGTTGTCCATCTTGGGAAGCTGCCGCAGCAGCTGGCTTCGTTCCTCCATGACCTTCCCTCCTGCACGGCCTGGCCGCCGGGACCGCCCCGGGCCTGCCAAAGCATCGTTTTTCTTCTTACAGTATACGCAAGCCGCCACCGCTTTTTCAAGCGGGGAAATATCGGATTTCTCAATATTTTCTTCCCGCATCCGTTTCTCCGAATCGTTCCCGCCCCCCTCTTGAATATCCGGCTAATATTAGCCTTTTCCACACTTTGCAATGAAAAAAAATATGCGCGAAAGCGTAATCCATGGATTGCGCCCGGGGGAAATATAGGTTATTATCTATATAGGAGTTTTCATGGATGCGCTTTGCGCCCCGGAGGGGATTTGGCCGGGGCCTTTGGCCGCGCCGGCCCAGCGCCCTGAATCCGAATTTATATAAGGCCAGGTTTCCATATGAATTTCCGTCAGTTAGAAGTGTTCGTTTCCATCGTAAAGTTCCACAGCTTTTCCAAGGCGGCCGAGGAGCTCTACCTGACCCAGCCCACCGTAAGTGCCCACATCAGCGCCCTGGAGGAGGAGATGGGGGTGCAGCTGATCGTGCGTTCCACCAAGGCGGTGTACCCTTCGGCGGCGGGGGCGGTATTGTACGAATATGCGAACAATCTGCTGATGATGCGGGACCGCACCTATTACGCCATGAAGAACTATCCGGAAATGCTCACCTCCACCCTGGAGGTGGCCGCCAGCACGGTGCCGGCGGAATATATTTTGCCAAAGCTCATACACGATTTCAGCCGGCAATATCCCCAGGTGCTGTTTTCCATGCGGGAGACGGACAGCGGCCAGGTGATCCGCCGGGTGCTGACGGACGAGGTGATGCTGGGCTTTACCGGCACCACCATGGACGACGACAAATGCCAATTCCAAGAGATCGCCAAGGACCGGCTGGTGATCGTGACCCCCAACACCGAGGCCTATGCCCAATATCCCAGGGACGCCTTCCCGGAGGAAGCCCTGCGCACCGCCCCCTTTCTGCAGCGGATGCTGGGCTCCGGCACCCGGAAGGAGTCCGACGCCTACCTGATCAACTGCGGCGTAAACCCGGCGGACCTGCATACGGTGGCTTATTTGGACAGCATTGAAAGCATCAAGCGGGCCATCGAGCAGGGCATGGGCATCGCCATCATGAGCGAGATCTCCGTGCTGGACATGGAGCAGCAGCAAAAGGTGCTGGTCTTCCGCAACGAAAACCCCTTCATGCACCGCCGGCTCTACTGCGTCTACCGCAAGGAGCGGCAGCTTTCCCCCACGGCGGAATTGTTTGTGAAGTATCTGAAGGATACCTGCCAATGACGCCTTGCTTACCGCCGCCTTTTGGCGTATACTGAAAAAAACGCCAACATAGGAGGATGGGCCATGAAGGCTTATGACATGATTCACAAACAGGAGCTGGAGCTGGACCGCAAGGCCCTGATCGACCTGATGATCCATGACCGGCAGGTGGACCTCACCTTTGACCAGGTGCGTTCCGACGCGGACGGATACCTTTCCTGGGACGCGGAAAACTGGTCCTGCGTGGACGGCCGCCGCTTCATCCGCTGCTATAGCCTAAACGGCCGGGTGCTGCGGGACTCCACCACCCACAACATCTACGACATGGACAATGATTTCCTGCCGGAGCAGGCCAAGACCGTAAGCATCAATTGACACCAGCTATGCAAAAAACCGGGCGGAAACCAGCGCCCGGTTTTTGCATGGCGGCAAGCAAAGGGCTTCGCTATGCCCGCCCGCTCGCAAGGCAGCCGCTGTCCCGAAAAAAGGCAAAAGCCGGACACTTTGCGCCCGGCTTTAGGCTGTCGAAAAAGTGGCTTGCGCCACTTTTTCGAGGTGTTCATAGCTCCCT
>UQOG01000046.1 GCA_900542615.1 uncultured Eubacteriales bacterium
CCCCCGCCTTTGTGCGCGCTGCGCGCGCCCGCCGCCCCCCCGCGGGGCCGCAACGTTTCCACACGAAAGGAGCCGCCAACCCCAAAGACGGCCGCTTTCCTGGAATGGCTAGATGACCTTTAACCCCCGGGCTACGATGGTGATGAAATCCTGCACGTTGGTGACGATGGTTTTGGCGGAAAGGCTGCCCCGGTCCAGGAGTTTGTTTACCACGAATTCATCCGCGTCCACGGTGTAGATGTACAGGGGCCGGATGGTGCCGTCCGCCAGCACCCGGAAGCAGGGGGTCATATTGCCGGTGGCGATGGTGTGCAGCATGGTGGCAAGGCAAATGACGCAGGTGGCGTCCCGCACCATATCCCGCATGGCCCCGGCGGCCTGGTAGGCGTCCCCGATCACCCCGGGCAGGGGGCCGTCGTCCCGGATGGAGCCGGCCAATACGATGGGGACGTTGTGGGTCACACAGCTGTAGATGATGCCGTCCTGGATGTTGTGATCCTGGATGAACTGGGGTATGGAGCCGCTTTTCCGGGCCAGATTGATCACGTCCAGGTGGTTGTAGTGGCCGTTGGGCTGGGGCCGCTGGGTATAGATGTCCTGGCCCAGGGCCGTGTGGAGCAGGGCCCCCTCCAGATCGTGGGTGGCTAGGGCGTTGCCCGCCATGAGGCCATGGACATAGCCGTTTTCCACCATGGCCTGCATGGCAGCCCTGGCGTCGCTGTCAAAGGCGAAGGCCGGGCCCATCACCCATACGACTTTGCCGTGGGCCTTCTCATAGCGCAATAGGTCCATCAGCTCGTCGTAATCCCGGGCGTAGGAGGTTTCCCGGCTGCGGCCCTGACGAAAAACGAATTGGTCGTCATGGTCCCGGCCTTCCTCCCAGAACCCGTTGGCGTGCAGGTAGATCCCGTCCTCGCCTTGCTCCGTCCTGCCCAGGACCACCTGATCGCCGGGCTGAAGGTTGCGGTTTTCCACCACCAGCAGCTGGCCGTCCTGAAGCACCACGCTGGAATCCATGCGGCTTTCCTTGGCCAGCAGCCACTGCCCGTTTACCTTGAAGTATTCCGGGAACATGGATGTGCTGTGATAGTTTTCGGGGGCCACGCCGGCTTGAAGCACCGGAGCGGTCTGCACATTGGGCGCGTCCTGGAATTTCGGCTGGGAAAAATCCGGCGCATGGTATACGGGCAGCTTGAAAGACATGGATTACCTCCCGATGGATTGGATTTTTATTGCAAGGTGGCGTACATGACCGCCTTGATGGTATGCATCCGGTTTTCCGCCTCGTCGAACACCACACTTTGGGGGCCTTCAAAGACCTCGTTGGCCACCTCCATCTCCGTGACCCCGAAGTCCTTGGCCACTTGGGCGCCGATGGTGGTGTTGGTGTCGTGGAAGGAGGGCAGGCAGTGCATGAAGATGGCGTTGGGCGCGGCCTTGGCCATGACGCCGGCATTGACCTGATAGGGCTTGAGGAGCTTGATCCGCTCCGCCCAAACGCTGTCCGCCTCCCCCATGGAGACCCAGATATCCGTATAGATCACATCCGCGTTGGCGGGGCCCTGGTCCACGTCCTCGGTGAGGGTCACGCTGCCGCCGCTGGCCGCAGCGAATTCCTTGGCCTTTTCCACCAGCTCGGGGGCGGGGAACAGGGAACTGGGGGCGCAGGCGGTGAAGTGAAGCCCCATCTTGGCGCAGCCGATCATCAGGGAATTGCCCATGTTGTTCCGGGCGTCCCCCATGTAGGTGAAGCGGATCCCTTCCAAGCGGCCGAATTTCTCCTGAATGGTCAGCAGGTCCGCCAGGATCTGGGTGGGATGGAATTGATTGGTCAGGCCGTTCCAGACCGGCACGCCCGCATAGGCCGCCAGCTCCTCTACGATCTTCTGGTCAAAGCCCCGGTATTCGATGCCGTCGTACATCCGGCCCAGCACCCGGGCGGTATCCGCGATGCTTTCCTTTTTGCCCATCTGGGAGCTGCCAGGGTCCAGATAGGTGACGCCCATGCCCAGATCCCGTCCGGCCACCTCAAAGGCGCAGCGGGTGCGGGTGGAGGTCTTTTCAAAGAGCAGCACGATGTTCTTCCCGGCCAGATGGGCGTGGGGAATGCCGGCCCGCTTGGCGTTTTTGAAATCCCGGCTCAGGTCCAGCAGGTAGCGGATCTGGTCGGGGGTAAAATCCAAAAGGGTCAGGAAATTCTTTCCGCGCAGGTTCACAGGCATTGCAAACACATCCTTTCAAAAGAAAAATGGAATTTGCAATTATTATACTACATTTGCGCCTCGCGCACTAGCGGCATACTCATGCAGCGGGGGCCGCCCCGGCCCCGGGAAAGCTCGCTGCTGGGGATGGACAGGACCCGAATGCCGTTGTCCTCCAGCAGCCGGTTGGTGACCTGGTTGCGGTCGTAGGTGACCACCACCCCGGGGGAAAGGCACAGGGTATTGGCCCCGTCGTTCCACTGCTCCCGCTGGGCGGCGATGGCGTCCTGGCCGCCGCAGAAGAGCAGCTTTGCCGGCTGGGGCAGCTCCAGCAGCCGGGCGAGCACCCGATCCAGGGGCTGGGTCTGCTCCCGGATGCGCAGGCCGTTTTTCCCGCCCCGCTCCAGGGTGACGGCGCTCATGGCGGGCAGGATGCCGGGATGGATCACAAAGGTATCCCAGTCCACCTGGGTAAACACCGTATCCAGGTGCATATACGCCCGCACGCCGGGGATATCCAGCACCAGAATGGTCTCTATGGCGGCGTTGGGGTCCGCGAAGATCTGCAATGCCAGGTCCTCGATGGCCTCCGGCATGGTGCGCTCCGAAGCGCCCACCGCCAGCACCCGGGCGGAAAGGTTCAGGATATCCCCGCCCTCCAGGGAGAAGGGGGCCTGGCGGGAATAATACAGGGGCACCCGGCCTGCAAAATCCGGATGGTGCCGGAGGATGAAGTCCCCAAACAGGGTTTCCCGGGCCCGGGTCTCGGAGAACATCCGGTGTAGGGAAGCCCCGTTGCCGATGGCGGCGAAGGGGTCCCGGGTAAAGTACAGGTTGGGGATGGGGTCCAGCAGGAACTGGGCCTCCCGGTGGAGCAGGGCGGGGAGCTGGCGGCCCATGCCGTCGCCCAGGTCCGCCAGGCGCACCCCGGCCACCATGGCGTTGACCAGGGTCTGGTTGTCCGCCATGTCCAAAAGATAGGGGAGCAGGGCCTCCTCGTAGCCCTTGGCCACAGGACCGCTCTCCTGGATGAAGGTGCGCAGGAAGGGCAGGCGAAGCGCTGGGCAATGGTCCAGGGCTTCGGCCATGAGCGCCGTGAGGTATTTTACCGCCACGCCGTTCTCCCGAAGCAGGGCGGCAAAGCGGTCGTGCTCCTCCTGGGCGCCGGCAAGGTACGGGATGTCGTCAAACAGCAGCCGCCCCATGGTACCCGGCACCAAATGCTCCAATTCCCGGCCGGGCCGGTGGAGCAGGACGGTTTTAAGGGGGGCGATCTCGCTGAAAACCTGGATGGGCATAGGCTGCCTCCTACGATACAAATGGCTGGGGGCGGGACGGATACCGCCGCTCCCATGTATATTATATCCCGTCCCGGGGGTTGGGAAAGGCCGCCCGGCCGGGCGCGCATGGTATTTTAGCACCGATTTCCAGCCGGCGTCAAAGCCGGGGCAGGGGGAAATCCCCTGGAATCGCCAGAGGATCTGACTGCATAAAAGCTATTATAATACAATATTAAAATGAATATATGTCCCATATTATCCTATAGAAATGTCTATATCCATGATATAATCGAAGAAAAACCCAGGGAGGAACCTATGCGCCGCACCATACGGGTACAGCCCGCCACCCGGTCCCATTTGAACATCAGCAAGCCGTGCAGCCTGGATCGGGAGGTGATCCGGGAGCCCACGACCCCCTTGATCCATAGCGAGGCAAGGATCTGGCTGATCCACAGCGGCCGGGGCGTCCTGAAGCTACAGGGGGAGACCTATACCCTGGAGCCGGGGGATGTGGTATGCATCCTGCCCTGGCAGATTACGGACGTGACCCAGGTGGAGGCGCCGCTGCAATATTCCCTGCTGATATACGACCTGGACAGCGTGAACCGGCTGATGAAGGCCTTCTATGACGCCGACCTGCTGGAACGGGGCTGGCTTCGCAGCCTCAGCGCCCTGCCCGTGCTCCATTGCGGAGGGGCGGCGGGCAAGCCTGTGGAGGAGATCTTCGCCCGGCTACAGGAGGAGCTGGGGCTGGAATCCACCCTGGACGCCCCCGAGCCCGCCTCCTATGGCAACCTGCTGGTGATGAGCAGCCTGGTGGAGCTGTGCATCCGATTGGAGCGCATCCGACGCCGGCAGGGAAAGCCGCCCCAGGACCCGGCGGAGCCTGCCGGGGATAAGAGCCGGATCCTCCGGTATATGTATGTGCATCTGAGCGAAAAGCTGACGCTGGATATGCTCTCCCGGCTGTTCTATTGCAGCCCCTCCAGCATCAGCGCCTATCTGACCAAGGCCACCGGCCTATCCTTTTTCGACCTGCTCAACGAGATGCGCATCGGCAAGACCGCCGATTATCTGCTGTATACGGATCTAACGCTGGAGGAGCTGGCGGAGATATTGGGCTATGTGGACGCCTCCCACATCTCCAAGGTGTTTTCCGCCCGGGTGGGGATGCGCATCGGCGCCTACCGCAAGACCTACCAAAGGGTGGAGGAGATCTGCCAGGTGGAGCAGGGCCGCTTGGCCTACGCCATCGTACAGGCCATATACCGGGGCTATGCCGCCCCCATGACCGCCCAGGAGACCGCCGATATCTTCGGCGTCAGCGTAAGCCAGCTCAACCGCCTGCTGCTATGCCAGGTGGAGAAGAACTTTGAAGATTTCCTCAACTATGTGCGGATTAACCGGGCCTGCGAGCAGCTGCTGCGCACCCGCAAGCCCATCCATGAGATCAGCTTTGAGGTGGGCTACAACAGCGCAAAAACCTTTACCCGCTACTTCCTGCGGCAGATGGCCATGACTCCCAGCGCCTTCCGCAGCGGGGTCAAGGCGGAAAAGCAGAAGGAGGAAAGGTCAAAATAAGGGAAGGCCGCCTTAGGAGCGGTGGTTTCCTATGCCACCGGCTTGAAGGGGGCCTTTTGGCTGTCGAAAAAGTGGCTTGCGCCACTTTTTCGAGGTGTTCATAGCTCCCTTGCGCCTACGGCGCGGCCAGGGAGCTATGCAAGGAAACCCTTGCTACGCAAGGCTTTTTGCGGATTTGACGCGCATGTCGCCAAATCCGATCAAAGCCTCCGGGGGTTTTTCGACAGCCTGAAGGCCCCCGGAAGGGGGCCTTTTCGTTGGCCGGTCGAAAAGCCAGGGCCGGCTTCGACGGGTTTATCAGGCCCCTTTTTGGGGGCGCGACCGATGGCGTTAGGAGACGGCGGGGGGTCTGGGTTGGCTTTCCAGCCGGCGGAAGAGCCGGCGCAGCATCAGCACCGCGGCCACGGACAGGATGCATTCCGCGATGAACTGGGCGTAGGCGAGGCCGTACAGAGGGAAGAGCCAATTGAGGATAAACAGGGCGGGGATCTCCAGCAGCACCTTGCGCAGGATGGCGAAGGCCAGGGCTTCCCGGCCCATGCCCACGGCCTGGAACACCCCTACCGCCAGGAAGTCCACGCACAGGAAGGGGAGGCCCAGGCAGAAGCCCCGCAGGAAACGGGAACCGTATTGGACGATTTCCGGGTCCTGCATGAACAGAGAGACCATGGTGCTGGGCAAGAGGAAATAGAAGGCGGCGATCAGCAGGATGATGCTGAGGGCGGCCTTGCGGGAGAAGCGGACGGTCTGCTTCATCCGGTCCACGTTGCCGCTGGCGTAGTTGTAGCTGATCAGGGGCATGATGCCCTGGGAGATACCCATGGACACATACATGGGGACGATGTTGATCTTCTGGGCGATGCCCATGGCGGCCACGGCGGAGGCGCCGTAGGCGGCGGTAAAGTTGTTCAATACGGTCATGCCGGTGACGTTGAGCAGGTTCTGGATGGAGGCGGGAATGCCCACGGCGAATACCCCGCCCATGATGCGGCGGCCGCACCAGAATTTTTTGGGGTGCACGCAAACATAGGTATGGCCCCGCTTCACCAGGAGCAGCACCGCGAAATACAGGCAGGCCACCACGTTGGAGATGCAGGTGGCCAGGCCGGCGCCTGCGGCCTCCAGGTTCAGGCCCCAGGGCAGGATGAAGATGGGATCCAGCAGGATGTTGAGCAGGCAGCCGCTCATGGTGCCGATGCTGGCGTGCATGGCGCTGCCCTCCGCCCGGACCAGATAGGCCATCACCACGTTTAGGATGGCGGGGACAGCCCCCAGGGTGACCGTCCAGAACATATAGCCGGACGTGGCCTCGGCGGTGGTGGCGTCCGCCCCCAATAGGCGCAGCAGCGGCGTTTTGAAAACGGTGCATCCCGCCGCCAGCAGCACGCCGAACAGGATGGCGCAATAAAACCCGAAGGAGGAGCTGCGGGCCACGGTTTCATAGTCCTTCTGGCCCAGGGCCCGGCTCATCATGCTGGAGCTGCCCACCCCGAACAGGTTGTTCACCGCGTTGAAGGCCAGCAGCACCGGGGCGGCCAGGGTAACGGCGGCGTTTTGCACCGGGTCGTTGAGCTGGCCGACAAAATAGGTATCCGCCAGGTTATACAATACCATCACCAGGGAGCTGAACACCGTGGGCACCGCCAGCTGGGCCACAGCTTTGGGTACCGGCGTCTGCTCAAAGAGGATGGTTTTTTTATCCAGTTGTTCCATAGTTCACCTCGTATTGGGCTGCTGGGGAGGAAGGTCCAGCTTTTGCCGCAGCTGCCGAATGTTTTGATGGATGGTTTGGGCGACCCGGCGGGCGGTATCCAGCTCCCCTTGGGGGATGTCCCCCAGGATGTGCCCGATGAAATATTGAGACGCCCGCTCCAGCCGCTCCATGGCCGGCCCGGCGGCGGGCAATAGGGCAATGGGATGGCGCCGGCGGTCCTGGGGGGAGACGCTGGCCTGCAACAGCCCCTCTTCCTCCAGGGCGACCAGGGCCTGGCTGATGCGACCCTTGGAAAACCCCAACCGCCCGCATAGGCCGTTGGCGGTATCGCACTGGGGATCGGCCTGGAGGCTAAGCAAAATGGCCACCTCCGCCCGGGACAGGCGCAGGTCGTCCAGGGCTTTGCAGCAGACGTCCAGATAGGTTTTGTTCAGCCCGGATAGCAGGCCGAAAAAGCCGGCCGCCCGCTGGATATAGGAAGGCTGCATGGCGCTACCTCGCACAAAAAATGGTTTAGGAATGAACCAATATTGATTATAGCACCTTTCCATGAAAAAACAAGGGGGACGCCAATCCCCCAAAAAACAGCCGGGCCAAGGGACAACCCATGCCCCGTTCCGGCCTGCGCCTCCATGGGGCTTGGGCGCGCAGGGCAAACCCCAGCCCCGGGCAAGGCGAAGGGGCCTCGGACCCCCCAAAAGGCCGCCCCGCGCCCCGTTTCCGGCAGCCAAAGGCGGCGGATGCTGCATCCGCCGCCCCGATGGTTCGTTCGTTTCAGGCTTGGATTAGTCGTCGATGCGGAACCGGTACTCCAGGTCGTCTTCCGCCCGGTCCAGGTCATCCTCCAGCTTTTCCAGTTCCCGCTCCAAGTCCTTAAGATCCGTGCGGCTTAGCAAGCCCTGCCGGTAATCATGCTCCGCCTCGTCCTCGCAACGGTCCAGCTGGTCCTCCATGTTGCTCAGCTCCCGGTCCAGGGCCCGGTAGGTGTCGTAGTTGGCGCTGGCGTCGTTGCCCGGGGTAGCCGCCTTGGCCTTCTCCACCAGGGCGGCGGTGCTGGCCTGCAGGGAGGCTAGGTCGTAGTCGGCCATGGTCTTGGTGGTGGCAGTCCCCTGGGAGGCGGCGGCAGGCTGCTCGGCGGCCGCAGGGGAGGGCGTGGCGTCGGCAGCTACAGCGGCGTCGTCCTGTACGGCGGCCGCAGGGGCGCCGGCGTCATCGGTGGGCTGGGCCGCCGGATCGGAGGCGGCGGTGTCCAGCTGCGCTTGTAGATCCGCAATTTCCTGCTCCATCTGGGCCAGCTGGGCTTCCAGAGCGGCGGTATCCGTATCGGACTGGGCGGCGGGCGCCGCGCAGGCGGCGGCCAGCAGCAGGGTGGCGACAAGGGCGATTAAGAGGAATTTTTTCATGGTTGTGGTTCTCCTTTTCTAAATACTGGATGGTTTGTTTTTGTTTGGGTCTTTTGGGATCTATCCGCCTGTGGGCATATCGCCGGTTCAGACGGGTGCTCCAGGGCCGGCGGGCGCGCGCCCCGCCTGGCTTGCCGGAAATCGGCCGCGGCGTTTCCTGTCCGCAGGTCCGTTCCCGTTTGCTTCGATGGCGTTAGGATAAACCGCGAAAATGAAATGAACATGAAAGCGCAAAAATTTTTTTGCGAATTATTTTTGGCCCGCGGGAGTATTTTTCATAATTTATATAGGAAAAGAATCCCGCTATCCGGTTTCTCCATCGGGTAAATGCAGCGAGGCTTGCAAAAAATCCGAACAATCGGAACCCTTATCAAAAAAAGCCCGGTTTTCATCTTGGTTTCATGTGGGGCGGTATACTATAATAGCAGTAGAAAAAGAAAGGACGTGGGAGCGCCATGCGGATCCTGATCGTAGAGGATGACAAAAGCCTGAACGAGGCCTTATATAAGCTGTTGTCCAGCGAGCATTACGGGGTGGACCGGTGCTACGATGGGCTGGACGCCAAGCATCATATTTCCGTGACCCCCTATGATGCGGTGGTATTGGACATCATGCTGCCAAATCTGGACGGCCTGACCCTTTTGCAGCAGCTGCGCCAGGAGGGGAACGGGGTGCCGGTGCTGCTGCTGACCGCCCGGGACAGCGTGGAGGACCGGGTGAAGGGCTTGGACGCGGGGGCCAACGATTATCTGGTCAAGCCCTTTGCCGGCGCAGAGCTGTTGGCCCGGATCCGGGTGCTGATCCGCCAGCAGAGCAAGAGCCTGACCAACCGGCTCCAGGTGGGGGACTTGGTGATGGATGGAAACCGGCGGCAGGTGTTCCGGGGGGAAAGGGAGCTGTATTTATCCGGCCGGGAATATGCCATTTTGGAATATCTGATGCGCAACCAGGGCATCGTCCTTTCCCGGCAGCGGATCGAGGACCATATATGGAATTACGACTATGAGGGCGGTTCCAACGTGGTGGATGTGTACATCCGCAAGCTGCGCAAGCTGGTGGACGAGGGGCAGGAGAAGAAGCTGATCCACACGGTGCGGAACGTGGGATATGTGATAAGGGAGCAGCCATGAAGCGATTGAGCGTCAAGCAGCGGGTATTGGTCTGGTCGGCGGCGGTGCTGGTGGCGATGGCGGTGCTGGTGTTTTTATTGCTCCAGGGCAGCATCAAAAAGCAGGCGGACGATTATGTGCGCACCACCCTGCGCCGGGCTGCGGAGGAGGCCATGGAGGAGATCGAGCTGGAGCATGGGGTGCTGGAGCTGGACGACGATTTGAACGATATCGATTACGCAAAAGTCACCGTCATGGATGCCGGCGGCCGGGTCACCCTTTACGGCCGGGTGCCGGATTTTGACGCGCCCTTGGAGGCGGGCGCCATGCGGCGGGTGGAGGGCGACGGCGGGAGCATATGGTATGTATACGACGTGCTTTATGCCGTATCCCCCCAGGTGCAGGTATGGATCCGCACCAGCCTGAATATGGATACCATTACCAGCATGGAGGATTATTCCGCCAGGATCTTTTTATGGATGGTGGTGCCCCTGCTCCTGGTGGGGGTGCTGGGGGGCTATGTGGTGACCCGGCGCGCCTTCCGGCCCATCGGCAGGATGGCGGAGACCGCCACCAACATCGTGGATGGGTCGGACCTGTCCCGGCGTCTGAACATACAGGGAAGCGATGAATTCGCCAAGCTGTCCCGGGCCTTTGACGGCATGTTGGAGCGGCTGGAACGGGCCTTTGCCCAGGAGAAGCGCTTTACCTCCGACGTATCCCACGAGCTGCGCACCCCCCTGACGGTGATCCGCACCCAGTGCGAGCTGGCCCTGCAGGAGCCGGACCCCCAGGAGCAGCGCCGGAGCCTGCTGGCCATCCAGGAGCAGGCGGAGAAACTCAGTCGCATGGTCAAGGAGCTACTGACCCTTTCCCGCATGGACGCCAACACCCAGCCCATCCAGATGGAGACGGTGGACCTGGGGGATACCATGGAACTGGTGGCGGAGAGCCTGGAGCCCGCGGCCCGGGCCAAGGGCATTGCCCTGCACGTCCAGGCCCAGCCGGGCTGCCTGCTGGAGGCGGACGAAATGCTTATGATGCGGATGCTGATCAATCTCGCGTCCAATGCCATCCAATTCGGCCGCCAGGGGGGGAACGTATGGCTGGAGGTGGCGGGCCGGGAGGGATGGCTGGATTGTAAGATCCGGGACGACGGCATCGGTATGACCCAGGCGCAACTGCCCCATATCTGGGAGCGGTTTTGGCAGGCGGATCCTGCCCGGGCCGGGGAGGAGGGCAGCAGCGGCCTTGGCTTGTCCATGGTGGCCTGGATCATCCAGGCCCATCGGGGGTCGGTGCAGGTGGAAAGCCGGCCCGGCGCGGGCACGGAATTTCATATCCAGCTGCCTGTCCGGCAGGGGGAATCTTAAAAATCCTTAATGAAAAATAAATGTTTTCTTTTGGTGCTTGATTCGATATAATACTATTGCTGATTATGGCGAAATTTCCCGAAATATTGCCGGATCAGCCAGCGCCCGGCAATTTGCCGATCAAACGATGAGGAAACCTGCCCATGGGAACGCACAAAGCAAAGCTCAACCGCCTGCAGAAGGGTCTGTATGGCTTCCTATACGCCGTCGTTGCGCCGATCTATCGGCGCATCATTCATTACATCCCGCAGGACCTCTCCCAAGAACGGCCGCCCTACCTGGTGTTGGCCAACCATAACCTTACCTTGGACCCGGTGGCCGTGGCCTGCGCCTTCAAGCGGCCCATGTGCTTTGTGGCCAGCGACCACTTGCAGCGCAAGGGCCTGCTTACCTGGCTGCTGAACGCCTGCTTCGGCATCATTTCCCGGCGCAAGGGCACCGTGGCCTATACCACCGCCCTGGAGATCCTCCGCACCCTCCGGCAGGGGGATAGCGTATGCCTGTTTGCGGAGGGGAACCGTTCCTTTACCGGCAAAACCATGCCCATCCTGCCTTCCACCGGCGCCCTGGCGAAAAAAGCCGGCGTGCCGGTCTATACCTACAAGATCGAGGGGGCCTATCTGGCCCATCCCCGGTGGGCCAAATATCTGCGCCGGGGCAAGATCCAGGGGCACTTGGTCAACAAATATACCCCGGAGCAGCTCAAGGAAATGTCCGTGGACGAGGTGAACGCCCACATCCTGGAGGATCTACGGGAGGACGCCCATGCCCGCCAGGCAGCCGACCCGGTGCGGTACCGGGGCAAACGGCGGGCGGAATCTTTGGAGACCATTCTGTTCCTGTGCCCTTGCTGCGGGCAGATCGGCCGCCTGAAGAGCCGCGGCAATACCTTGGCCTGCGCCTGCGGCGCCCGGACCACCTATACGGAATACGGCAGCCTGGAGGGGGATGCGCCCTTTGCCACCGAGGAGGAATGGGACCGGTGGCAGGAGGCGGAGCTCCGGAATATGGCCGCGGCCGCCGGGGACGCCCCCATCCTCCAGGATGGGTCGGTGACCCTGACCCAGCTGGACAGCGGGAACCAGGTGCTCTATCAGCATACGGGCCCCATTGCCTTTACCGCCGCCGCCCTGCGGGCGGGGGAGCGGGAATTGCCGGTGGAGGCCATATCGGATATGAGCATCTATGGCCGGAATACCATCGTATTCACATGCGGGGACGATTATTATGAAGTAAAGGGCGATAAGACCTTTTGCGGCCGGAAATATGATCAGCTGTATCGGATCTTACGGGAAGCGCCCCAGCGTTCATGCTGACCGGCCGGATCACTAGGAGGTGGATTCATGACAAGCGAAGTGCAATTCTGGGATGCGCAGATCTGGGAACTGATGATTGCCCTGGGCTTTCTGTTTGCGGCCATGCTGCTGGGCAACATGCTGCGGCGCAAGATCAGCCTGATCAACCGCTCCCTGATCCCCAGCGCGGTAATTGGCGGCTTTTTGATGCTGCTGGTGGTGGGGGTCTATTCGGGGATCACCGGCAAAGCCCTGTTCAAGACCGCCACCCTGGAGGCGATCACCTACCATGGGCTGGGCTTGGGGTTGGTGGCCCTCTCCTTCCGGACCGGCAAAAAGGAGGCCGGCAAGGAGCGAAACCGGGATATCTTCAATTCCGGGGTCACCACGGTGGCCACCTATCTGCTTCAGGCGGTGATCGGCTTGGGCATTACCCTTTGCTTGCACTATGTGCTGGGCAACTGGGCTGCGGCGGGCATCCTGCTGCCCATGGGCTTTGGCCAGGGGCCGGGCCAGGCCTTTAACTGGGGCGTGATCTACCAGACGGCAACGGACTATCCCGCCTTCCAGAACGGCGCCAGCTTCGGCCTTTCGGTGGCGGCGCTGGGGTTTGTGGCCTCCAGCATCGGCGGGGTGATCTATCTGCAATCCATGCGGAAAAAGGGCCTGATCCAGGTCCATGACGTGAACCTGGACGAAGCGGAGGATATTTCCGTGGATATGGTGAGCCAGAAGGGGGAGATCCCCATCGCGGAATCCCTGGATAAGCTCACGGTACAATTTGGCCTGGTGTTTACCGCCTATATGCTGGGCTATGGGCTGATGTGGCTGCTTTCTTTGGGGCTGGACGCCCTGGGCGGCTTCTTCGAGGGCACGGTCAAGCCCCTGATATGGGGATTCAACTTCCTGTTCGGTATGCTGTTTGCCGCGGTGATCAAAGCCCTGATGCGTTGGCTGAAAAAGGCCGGCCTCATGAACCGGGAATATACCAACAACTTTATGCTCAACCGGGTTTCCGGCCTTACCTTTGACCTGATGGTGGTGACCTCCATCGCAGCCATCAACCTGTCCGCTTTCCTGCATAAAGAGTTTATCATCCCCCTGCTGCTGATCTGCGTGGTGGGCACGGCGGGGACCTATTGGTTCGTGCGGTGGATCTGCCGGCAGCTGTTCAGCAAGTATGAAGGGGAGCAGTTCCTGGCCATGTACGGGATGCTTACAGGCACCGCCAGCACGGGCCTGATCCTGCTGCGCCAGGCCGACCCCCAATACAAGACCCCTGCCTCCGGGAACCTGGTGTATCAGAACCTGTGGGCCATCGTATTCGGCTTCCCCATGCTGTTGCTCATGGGCGTGGTGGCCCAGAGCCTGACCATGTCCTGGATCACCCTGGGCCTGGTGGCGTTGCTGCTGGCGGTTATGCTGGTGATCTTGTTCCGCAGCAAGCTGTTTAAGAAAAAAGCATAGGGTAACCGCCGGGAAACCCTCGGCAAAAAAGGAAAAGCGGCCGAAAGGCCGCTTTTCCTCAGGCTGTCGAAAAAGTCCAGCAAAAGCTGGGCTTTTTCGTTTATAAGAGGTAAAATAA